>JAFLUW010000033.1:0-12279 GCA_022508615.1 Prevotellaceae bacterium
TCTGAGTAAGTCGAGGGGTGAAACGTTTTCTGTGCGGCGGGGAAACAGGTCGGAAGAAACGGGACGGCGGCGCGGCGAAGGGGATGCCGGCGGGCTATCGGGCTATCCACTGCTCGGGATTGAGCTTCGTTGTTTCCTTGCGCAGCTGAAAGTGCAGGGTGCAGTTGCCCGAAGCGTCGGTGGCCACGCTGCCGAGCGTCTGGCGGGTGCTGACTTTTTGGCCGCTGCGCACGCTGCATCGCGACAAGTTGCAATAGACGGAGATGTAGGAGCCGTGACGGATGATGACGTTGTACATACCGCCGAGCGTGAAGACGGATGTGACTTCGCCGTCGAAAATGCTGCGGGCCGAGGCGCCGGGACGTCCCGTGAGGTTGATGCCTTTGTTTTCCAACTGCACGCCGGCAAGGCCGTCGACGGAGTTTTGCCCGTAGCGGGCGGTCAGGGAATAGGGACCGGTGATGGGAACGGGCAGACGGCCGCGATTGGAGGCGAAGTTGGAGGATAGTGCGCGGTCGGCTTCGTCGGCTGCACGGAAGGCGGGAGTAGCTGTGCGGCCGGAGGAGGACGATGAGGGCGTGGCGGGCTTGCTTTTGGCGCTGCCGGTGCGCGCGGCACGGGCGGCAGCGGCTTCTTGCTCGCGGCGACGGCGCTCGGCTTCGGCACGCTGGCGGGCTTCTTCCTCGCGGCGGCGGCGCTCGGCGGCTTCTATTTCTTTCTGGATGAGGGCGTCGATGCGGGCGTTGAGCGTCTGTTGCTGTTTGCGCTGCGCGGACAGCACGGATTGCAGCTTCTTTTGCTGTTTTTGCAGGTCGGCCACCATGCGGCTGCGCTCTTCTTTCTGGTTTTCGAGCTTGCGCTGCTGATCGCGGCCTTCGGAGAGCAGGCGTTGCTTTTCATGACGGGCGCTTTGGAGCACGGCGCGGCGCTCGTGCACGATTTCTTCTTTCTTGCGGATTTCTTCGCCCTGCATGCGCCGGTATCGACCGTACTCGGTGACGTAGCGCGTGCGGCGATAGAGTTCGCGATAGGAACGGGCGCTGAAAATGAACATCCATTTCGACTGTCCTGCCCGGTTGCGGAACATATACATCAGGGCACGGCTGTATTGTCGCTTGCTGCGCTGCAGGTCGGCTTCGAGCACGGCCAGCCGGTGTTCGAGGGTGTCGATTTCGACGGAGAGGGCGCGCGTTTCGCTCTCGATGCCCTCGACATAGCTGCGCTGCTGCCCTATCTGCGAATTGAGCAGCTGGAGATTGGAGAGGCCGGCCTCGACACTTTTCTTGTTGGAGCGCAGGAGGGTTTCGCTTTCCGAGATTTGCTCGCGCAAGGCGGCCGACTCGCCTTGCAGCTTGCGTATCTGGGGCGTGGAGGGCACGGCAGCCGGCTGCGATGCCTTTTTTGCGGGCTTGGCGGCCGGCGCTTTTTTCTTTTGCGGAGCGCGTTGCACGGTGCGGGCCGCGGGCTTTCGCTGGGTGGTCTTTTGCTGTGCGGCCAGGGCGGCGGGAGCGAACAGCAGGACGAGCACGAGGAGGAGACGGGTCATCGTTCGTTACATTTGAATCAGTGCGCGCAGAATATCGTCGGCATTGCGGCGCTTGTAGGAGTCTTTGGGTGTGGTGTGGGCCTGCCAGTCGGCCGAAGTGCTCATGCGCGAGAGCGAGAGTGTCAGGCCTACTTCGCGGTCGAGGCCTTTGAAGACGGCTTTCATCGCCGCCGGGAAGCGGCCGCCGGCCACTTTCTGAAAGTCGCTGTAGTTCCATGCCAGCGAGCCGGGCGTGGCGCCGGGCCGGCTGCTGGCCGTGACGCTTTCGATGAGGGCTGTGGCCGTCGAAACGAGAAATTCGTACTGCAAACCGGGCGTATCGGTGAGCTGAAGCAGCGTATGGTCGCCCGAAGTGCTGACACGGAAGCGGTCGAGACGGCTTTCGGCCGACTGACTGCCGGGAATGAAGAGTTCGTTCCAGAAAAGTGCTTGCAAGGCGCTGAAATCGAGGCCGGCATCGCGCAGGAAGGACACGTCGGCATAGGATGCGCGCACGTATTGGCCGTGTACTTTGTCGATGAGCAGCACGTCGGCCGGCGAAAACTCTATGCGGCCCACTTCGAAGCCGAGAAACGTAAGCACAATCTGCACCACTTCGCCGCGACGCATGCGCAGCGTTCCGCCGCACGACACACTTTTTCCGCCTTGCGAAAGTTCGAGTTTGAGACGGGCCGTGAGATTGTCGGTAGTCAGACGATTTTTCGCCACACTGCGGGCTGTTTGCGAAACGGCGGCTTCGGGACGGGAAACGGCGGCTTCGCGCGAGCCCGAACAGGCCGACAGCAGGACGACAATCAGGGTGAGGAGGAAGAGTTTGCGGTGGGTTTTCATAGACGTTTGCGAATAATTTTTCGATTGATTGTCCGACGTTCGTCGCGGTCGCTGCACAATTTCAGCGCGCGGCGCCAGTATTTCAGGGCTTCGGCCTTGCGGCCCAGCCGGAAGGCGATGTCGCCGGCATGGTCGGGATAAACGTAGGAATCTTCTGTGTCGCGGCGCAGCGCCTCCTCCATATATATATGGGCTTGGGCGTATTGTCCGTCGAGATAGAGCGCCCAGGCATAGGTGTCGAGATAGACGGGATTGTCGGGCTCGGCTTCGACGAGCTGACGGCCCATGCGCAACGCGCGAGGCAGGTCGTCGCCCGAAATGGCTAGATAATAGGCGAAATTATTGAGCACGCCGGGGTTGTCGGGCTGCCATCCGAGCGCTTTTTCATAGACGGCGTAGGCTTCGGCGCGCTTTCCGCGCTCGTAGAGCAGGTCGGCGTACATTCCGGCCAAGTCGGAGGCCATGTGCAGGTCTCTTTCCTGCTCTTCGGCCGTGTGTTCGGCCGACGGGAAGCGTTCGGACGAGGCAATGGTCAGGGCTTTTTTCATCAGGGTCTCGGCTTCGGCTTCGCGATTCAGCGACATCAGTCCGCTCACCTCGAAATAGTAGCAGAACACGTCGGTCGAATCGACTTCGCGGCCGCCACGGGCCAGACGAACGAGTTCTTCGTAGTCTTTCCGCCCGACCATGACGCCCATGCAGTGCATTCGGGCCGGCATACACTCGGGCCGGGCCTCGACGGCTTGCATGGCGACGGATGTAATCGTGTCCATCGGCACGTCGTAGAGCACATCGGCGAGGTAGGCGATATAGAGCCGCCACATTTCGTCGTCGTCTTGCGGCAAGGCGAGGGCTTGGCGGAAAAGATGCTTGACTTCGGTGCTGTCGGGCCGGGTGACGACGGCCTGACGCACGTAGTCGGTCAGCGCTTCGGTGCGCACGGACGAGGGGACTTTGGGATTGAGCACGAGGTCGGCCACATGCGCCTGATAGAGCGTGTCCTGTTTCGTGCGGCGATAGTAGCCGAGCAGGGATATCTGGGCGGCGCCGTTGTCGGGCTCGGCGGCAAGAACGTCTTCGTAGGTGGCCAGCGCCATTTCGTGATAGCCCATTTGCGCATAGGCGTCGCCCAGCAGCACGCGGTAGTCGAGTTCGTCGGGATATGCGGCGCAAAGATTTTCGATGGCGGCGTAGGCGTGTTCGTTGTCGCCGCGCCGGATGTGAATGTAGAAGCGCATCATGGCCGTCTGCTCGCTTGCGCCGTCGCGACGGTCTATTTCGTCGAGCGAGGCCAGGGCTTTTTGCGTGTCGCCCTTTTCGTTGTAGAGCCGGGCGAGCATGAGCAGCAGCTGTTCG
Source organism: Prevotellaceae bacterium (assembly GCA_022508615.1). Taxonomy (GTDB): domain Bacteria; phylum Bacteroidota; class Bacteroidia; order Bacteroidales; family Bacteroidaceae; genus Alloprevotella. The sequence goes on from JAFLUW010000033.1 coordinate 3,734, forward strand.
TCGCGGAGGCGGCCGGAGATGCGTTCGAGTTGGGCGATGCAGCCGTCTTTGTCGCCGCGGGCGTAGAGCACGGCGGCCAGCGAGCGGCGATAGTAGGTGTTGTCGGGCGCAAAGGCCAGGGCGCGGCCGAAAAGGGCGGCGACGGTGTCTTGCGGGCTTTTGTCGAAGGCCGATGTGGCTTCGCCGTAGAGGCTTGCGATGTCGGCCAGCGCTTCGGGGGCGTCGGAATCGAGCGACAGGGCGGCCTGCAACAGTTCGAACTGCACGCCGGTGCGGCCGGCGAGCCCCTCGACGACGCTTTCGAGGTAGATTTCGTCGAACAGGCGCTGCACGGAGTCCGGAAGCGCCGTGCGGGGCGCGGGTGTGTCGCTCTCCGTGCCCGGCGGCGGGGCGGCGGAGCGCGGAGCGGACGAGCAGGCGGCCATTATGGCGGCGGCCAGCAGTATGTAGATGGCTTTGCGCACGGATATTTCGGAGATAAGCTGCATGAGGGTTTGCCTGCGGGCTTTCGGGGCCGACGGCGGCGGCGTTCAGAGGCCGGTGTGGCCGAAGCCGCCGGCGCCGCGTTCGGTTTCGTCGAGCGCATCGGCCGTTTCCCATTCGACTGTCTCGTGGCGCGCCACGACGAGCTGGGCTATGCGCTCGCCGTCTTCCACCACGAAGGGTTCGGCCGAGAGATTGACGAGCACGACGCCGATTTCGCCGCGATAGTCGGCGTCTATCGTACCGGGGGCGTTGACTATGCCGATGCCTTTTTTCAGGGCGAGGCCCGAACGCGGCCTCACTTGTGCTTCGTAGCCCGGCGGTAGGGCGACGCTCAGCCCCGTGGGCACGAGTCGGCGTTCAAGCGGCGCGAGCGTGAGCGGCTCGGCGAGGTTGGCGCGCAGGTCCATGCCCGCACTCAGCGGCGTGGCGTAGGCGGGCAGCGGATGGTGCGAACGGTTGACGATACGTATTTTCATATGTTTCAACTGTTTACAAATCGAGCGGAGCGGGGCGGAACTTTCTCAGACTAAGTTTCAACTTACTCAGACTAAGTTTGAACTTAGTCTGAGTAAGTTTTCCGTATCTCGGCGTTAAGTTCACCTTCTGCATCGCAATCTGAAAATATCGGGTACAAATTTACGTTTTTCTCGCTGTCCGGAGAAACGCGGCAGCGGCGTCGCAGGGCTGCGGGCTCAGTTTCCGCCGCGGCGCTTGAAGTAGCACATCATGGGGTTGTGGTCGGAGAGTTCGGTCCGGCTTTCTACGCGGCAGGCGTAGGGCTTCCAGTGCTCGGACGAGTAGAACATCTGGTCGATGCGCACGAAAATGGCGTTGCGGTTGTACGAGCGGCCGATTCCGTTGCCGGCCTGCGTGTGGGCGTCGTCCAGGAAGCGCGTCACCGAGCGGTGGGCGTAGGAGACGGGGGCGTCGTTGAAATCGCCGCAGACCATGAGGTTGCGACCGCGGTGACGGTCGAGAAAAGCGGCCAGCGAGTCGGCCTGCACGGCGCGTTGGCGACCGGCAACCACGATTTTGCGCACGATGTCGGAGGTGCCCTGCTCGCTGATTGCGGGCTCGCGGCCGGTACGCACCTCGTGCACCATCGTGCTGTAGGCCGAAAGTTCTTCGTCCGAGAGGTGCATCGACTCGAGGTGGGCATTGACGAGCCAAAGCGTGTCGCGCTCGGCGATTTTCAGCAGAAACAGAGCCGCTCCGTTGTTGCCGCTGCCGAAAAGCCGGCGTTTCTCGATAATGGGATAGGCCGAAACGACCCGCAGCACGTTGTCGTCGATGTGAATCGTGTCGTTATGCGGCAGACGCGGCTTCCAAAGGGGCCAAACTTCCTTTTCCCACGCATCCGTCGTGAGATAAGCCTCTTGCATCGCCACGATGTCGGCTCCGCTGTCGGCCACATATCGGGCAATGCCGGCACCGCGCCGGCCGTCGGTGGCGAAACCGTGCACGTTGTAGGTCAGCACGCCGACGCAACCGCGGGGCGCGGGCGACGGAAAGTTCAAAGGATAATAGGTACGCAGGCTTCCGAAGCAAGAAAGCAGGCCGACGACGGGCAGCCAAACCAATCGCGGCGCCAACAACAACGTCAGCAGCAAGGCAAAAGCCACCGTGACGAGCGCAAAGGGAAAGGCGAGACCGCCCAAAGCCAACAGGGAAAAATGTGCAGGGCTGACCCACTGCCCGGCGCAGCAAAACCACAGCAAGGCTATGCTCATGGCGTTCACACCCAGCGCTATGCGTGCGCCCAGCGGCGTTCCCGGCCGGCGGGTCTTTTCTTTTTTCTGTTTCACGGCAGACATGAGGCAACGTGTTCTGGCAGTTTTTCCGTTTCAGCGGCTGTTGCGGAAGAGTTCCTCTTTTTCTTCCTTCGTCAGGCTTTCGTAGCCCGAGCGTTTCACTTTGTCGAGAATTTCGTCCAGCCGCGCTTCCTTCTGCCGCTGGCGTATGTTATAGTCGTAGTCGGCTTCGCGCCCGCCGCGTGGCTTTTCTTTCCGACGGCGAGGCGTCAGCCGGGCGACAAGGGCCGACAGGCGCTCCCGCCACGTTTTCCGCCGCGGGCGATACGTCTCCCACGAGCGGAAGGCCGGCGCGCGGCGCGTGCGGCGGCGCCACCAGAGAATCAGGGCCAGACCGAAAAGCATGCCGCCCAGATGTGCGAAGTGCGCAATGTTGCTGTTCGAGGAGAAAGCCGAGAAAAGTTCGATGGCAGCGTAACCTACGACGAAGTATTTGGCTTTCATCGGTATGGGAGGGATGAGCAGCATGATGCGCTCTTCGGGAAATGTCATGCCGAAAGCCAGCAGTATGCCGTAGCAGGCGCCCGAGGCACCGATTGTGGTCCATGTGTTGAGGAAAGCGCCCATCGGCATGGGCATTCCCGCGCCTACGTTCACATAGTCGTAGCCCTGCATGCCCGAAAGCAGATATTCTCCGCCCTGCCACAGTTCCTGGCAAAGCCCGGCGCCCACTCCGCACACCATATAATATACAAGGAAGCGCTCGCGGCCGAAAACTTGTTCGATGATTCGGCCGAACATCCAGAGCGAGAACATATTGAAAAAAAGATGCGTCAGCGAGCCGTGCAAGAACATATAGGTGACAAGCTGCCACAAACGAAAGTTGTCGGCCAGCACGAAGTGCAGTCCGAACATCTCGGTCAAATCCACACCTCGGCGCTCGAAGACGAACTGGGCCAGAAAGGCCAGACAGTTGATGATGAGCAAATTTTTAGTAACAGGGGGCATTTGCTGATTCATGCGAACAAATTTAGATACTTTTTTTGACAACGCCCTCGGGCGCCTTTTCTTTTAGTTTTTCTTTACAGTCTTGCCGAAACGGACGCCGAGATAGTCCAGACTTTCGCGCAGCATGGCCGAACCCGACAGCCACAACAGACCGGCATAGAGCGCAACCGTGACGACTATCTTCAGCATCATCGGCACCCACAGCCCCTCCGTACCGCGTGTCAGCCACGCTGCAGCCGCCACGCTTGCGCCAGCTGCCAGCGCAAAAGGCAGCACGCAGCGCAGCGCAGCCTTGTAGCCCAATCCGGCCGTCTGACGTACAAACCACTGCCACACAGCTGTCCATCCCACGTTGAGCGCGACGAATCCCACAAGCATGGCGCGCAGTCCGAACGGTGCCAGTGCCAGCGCCAGCGCCAGCGCAGAGAGGCTGAGGGCCACTGTGTTCCAGAGATACAAGTCGCTGCGGCCACGCGAGAGCAGAAGATTCGTGTAGAGCTGTTTGAGCGGCTCCACAGCGCCCCAAATGCACAACAATTGCAGCACGGGCACGCAGGAAGCCCAGCGCGGGCCTATCGTAATCAAGATAAATTCGCGCGAAACGAGCGCCAGTCCCAGCATGGCAGGCATCGACAGGAAAGCCATGAAGCCAAGCATTTTGCTGAGCACCTGCCGGAGCCGCTCACGGTCTTCTCCCACCGACGCCAGCACAGGTTGCGCCACGCTTCCGGCCATTCCCGACACGAGCGAGTGGGCCATCATGTTCCATTTGTTCGACTGCGTGAAACAACCCACGTCGGCCGGCGTGTAGAAGCGGCCGAGCAGCGTGGAAAGCAGGTTATTGTTGAACTGAAAGAAGATATTCGTCAACAGAAGCCGGCTCGAGAAGCCGAACATCTCGCGTATCGGCCGGAAAGAGACGGGAAGTGTGGGCCGGAAGCCTGAGAAATGCCAGTAGAAGGCGTTGCAGACACCGATATACACGATACTTTGCGTGGCTATCCCCCAATAGGCATAGCCGGCGCAGGCCATGGCGACTCCTGTGCCGCCGCTTATCACGAGAGCGGGCAATACGCCCATCGTGCGCTGACGTACCATCAGGTTGCGGAACAGAAAAGCGCTGTGGGCGACGCCTGTCGAGGCCAGCACGAAGCCTAAAAACAAATAGCGGGCCAGCGGCACTAATTTCGGCTCACCGTAGAAGCGCGCAATCAGCGGTGCGCAGCAGAAAAGCACGGCATACATCGCACATCCCATACCAAGCGAAAACCAAAAGACGGCATTGTAGTCTTCGTGCGACACTTTTTTCCGGTTAGCCAGCGCCGAGATAAATCCCCCCTCCTGAAGTGTGCCGGCCACGGCCGTAAAGACAGCCAGCATGCCCACCATACCGTAGTCGGCGGCCGAAAGCTGCCGCGCCAGCACGATTCCGAACGCGAGATTGAGCAATTGCGTCAACGCATTGCTCAGTCCGCCCCACATCATGCCGTGTGCCGTGCGTGCTTTGAGCGAAGATTGTTCGTCCGGACTTTGTTTTTCGGTCATGCTGCAGTCATTTTGTCCAGTCTCCGCCCGCTGCGGCTGTCCGGCGCACCGCTTCGGCCGCCCTGAAAGCAGCTCCCGGCTCGCCCAGCCGTTTTCGCACCTCGTTATAGCCTTCGAGTACGGCCGCACGCGCTGCTCCGTCCCCGAGAATGCGCAACAGTTCGCGGCGCACGGCCGCAACGTTCATCTCGTGACACACCAATTCGCGAACCACCGCACGGCCGGCCACCAGATTCACCAATGACACATAGGGAACCTTCAGCAGCCAGCGCCTCAACAGCGAAAAGAGCCGCCCAAAGCGTGTATAGTAGCAAACCACCTGAGGTACGCCCAGCAAACAGGCTTCGAGTGTCGCCGTTCCGCTCACGACGAGCGCCGCATCGGCCTCGAGGAGCAAACCATACGTATCGCCGCGGCGCACGGTGAACGTTCCTTCGCGACGGGCTATGTTTCGATAGAAATCATCCGCTATACCCGGCGCGGCAGCCACTTCGAGCCTGTAACCCTCCGCAGCAAGCGGCCGGGCGGCGCGCAACATGCGCACCAGATTGTCGTGTATTTCCTGCCGGCGCGAACCCGGCAGCAAGGCAATGCGCTTTCCGGACGGCTTCCGGGCCGAAAGGAACGCCTTGTTCCAGTCGAGAGGTGCCTTTCGGCCGCTTTCGGCCGTTTCGGTCAGATATTCTGTCACTTCGTCGAGCGTAGGGTTGCCCACATACGTTATCGGATAGCCGTGACGGCCCTCAAAAAAGTCCTTTTCAAAAGGAAGTATCGACAACAGCTGTGTCACGTCGCGCCGTATGGCCGCAATGCGCCACGATTTCCACGCCCAAATCTTCGGTGCGATGTAATAGCAGACGGGACAGAGCGCCTCGCGGCTGACGAAACGGGCTATTTTCAGGTTAAAGCCCGGATAGTCCACCAATACCACTACATCGGGACGCCATTCGGCCACGTCGCGCTTCGTCCGCGCCAGATGGCGCAGAATAGTCCGCGCATGCAGCAGCACGGGCACGAATCCCATGTAAGCAAGGTCGCGATAGTGGCTGATTAGTCCCACTCCCTCGGCCGCCATCAAGTCTCCGCCGATGCCGCGCAGGCAAGCCTCCGGATCGGCGGCCCGCAAGGCACGCACCAATCGCGAGGCGTGCAGATCGCCGCTGGCTTCGCCGGCAATTATATAGTATCGCATAGCCTTTTTCGGTATAAAAATGGCCGGAAGCCGCAGCAACGGCTCAGAATGTCGCACGCAGGGATTCCAACAGGCTGTAATCGGTCACGTCGAGGCTGGTCGGCGTCACAGCCACCCAGCCTTCTTCGAGCGCACGGCGGTCCGTGTCGGGCGCGTCGGGTTCAAGATTCACGCTTTCGCCGGCCAGCCAGTAGTAGTCGCGACCATAGGGATGCCGCCGCGGCTCCACCTCGTTCTGCCAGCGCGAAAGCCCCATTCGGCACAGCCGAACGCCCTCGAACGTCTTTCTTCCGCCCGGGAAATTCACGTTCAGACACGTCATCGGCGGCAGTCCCGCCGCCAGCGTCCGGTCTACGAGTTCCGCCACATAAGGCCGCAGCGGCTCGAAGTCGGCCTCGGCGCTGTAGTCGCACAGCGAGAACGCAATTGCAGGGATTCCCTGCAACGCCCCTTCGCGCGCCACGCCCATCGTACCGCTGTAATGCGTGTTGACTGAGGCATTGTCGCCGTGATTCACGCCTGCGACCACCATGTCGGGCCGCCGTTCGCGGCAAAGCAGGTTCAACCCCATCTTCACGCAGTCCACCGGCGTGCCCGAACAGGCATAAATGCTGACATGCGGGCGTTGCGCCACTTTTCTGTACGTCAACGGCTGCGCACACGTGAAAGCACAGCTTGCCCCCGAGCGTGGCGCGTCGGGCGCCACGACTATCAAATCGCATGTCGGCTCGAGCACGTCGATCAGAAAGTTCAAACCGCGCGCCGCGAAGCCGTCGTCGTTCGAGAGCAGCAGCAGCGGCCGCTCGCCGTCGTTTTTCTTCATCGTTCAAAAGCGTTGTGGCGGCCGCGCCGCCGTTTGCGGGTTCAAAAATACGAAAAAAGCACGGGTCAGGAACAGATCGGCGGAGAAAACCCACAGCGACAGCGGCGCTGCGCGGACGCAGCCTCAGCCGGCGGCTGCCCAATCGGCCGCACTCCAGCCCTTGCGAGCAGCGGCAGGGAGTTGACGTCCGTATTTCCGCTGCAAAAATACACAAGAAAAGCTGTATGCAGCAAAAAAAGCCCCCGAACGAACCGCATACCGCGTATGCCGCACGCTGCATGAAAATCAAAACACGTGCGCGCTTTCCTGTCGAAAGCGCGCACGGAACAATTCACTTGTTGACGAGAGCTGCGGGACAGCAGGGTCAGTCCCAGATGCTGCCTGTGCCGAAAGCTTTTTTGTTTGCATCGAAACCCGTACCGGGGTTTGCTCCCTCTTCAGGTTTTTCAAGGCCTTCGCCGTTACCTCCATTTTTGAAGCCGTCATCGGAGGCGTTGACCATCACGGAATTTCTTACGAAAAATTCCTCTACTTCTATCGCGGGAGTCACATAAAGTTTTTTCATTGTTCTCATCTTTTATGTTTCTCTTACTTAACAATCACTTTGGTGCCGTTCACCACATAGGTGCCCATTTCGACGGGAACGGACGTTTTTCCGGCCTCGACATGGAGACTCTTGACGAGTTTGCCCGTCGTCGCATAGATTTTCACGTCGCAGGAACGGTCGGAAGTAATTTCGACGGCGCCGGACGTTCCGACAACTTTGAAGCCGTCGGCAGAGGTCGTGGCGGAGAGGCCGGTGGTGGTGCCTCCGTTTACGACTTTGTTGCCATCTTCGTCGATGTATCCGATGGAGAGGGTCTGGGCGCTCTGCGTCGTGCTCTCGACGGGCAGAGCGAGATAAGCGCGCATCGGTGCGAAATAAGAATTTTCGGTCGCACGGAGGAATTTACCCCCTGAGAATCCGTAGATGGCGTACTTACCGTTATCTTCGAGCTCCTGTGCCTCCTTTTTAATATAGGTGCCTTTCAGCATGTTGTGTTCTTCGTCTTTCACGAGCTCACCTTCGGGCGTCGCTACCACACTGCGGCCGGAGAGTTGGGCGAAGAGCGTGCTGTTGGACGGGCCCTGGTTGGTGTTCATCGAGAAGCGCAGCACGCAGGGCACATTGGCGGGCACGCCGTCGCTCTGATACTGGAACCAGAACGTGTCGTCTTCATATTTGTCGAAGGTCATGAGCTTGATGATGCCGCCATTTTCGCCGCGACCGTTCACGATGTTGGTCTCGATGTCGTTGCGCGTCAGCGCGAAGGGGAGACACACCGTGACTTCGTTGCCCGTCGACGAGAATACGCGGGTGTAGGCTAGGCTGTCAGCCGTGAAGTCGTACTTTATATATATAGGTGTTTCTTTTTCGTCGACGATGTTCGCCTTGCGGCACAGTCTCTGTCCATTCGTGTCGAATGTCACTACGTTGGGAATGTAACTGATGGGCTTATCGTGGTCGGCATCCGTGTCTGACACATATACAAATCCGTTTTTGGCGAGACTCGTTGCGGGATCGAAGCCGAGCGCGCTGCCGGCGGTGTTGTCGAGCACGAGGGAGTTGCTGCCTCCTTCGCCGTTGCCGTCGACAATGGTGTAGAACGTCTGAGCCGTTTCCTCACAGCTCTTTTGGTCGTAATCATAGTAGACAGCCTTGTACACGCGGCTGTTGTCCGTCAGCGACGTAAAGCTCACG
>JAFLUW010000033.1:12379-17900 GCA_022508615.1 Prevotellaceae bacterium
GATGTGCCCGCCGCCCTGAATCGAGGCAAGGCTGTCGATTCCGGCGAACGTGAATTCGTCGGACACGTTATCGATGTCGGCCGTGATGAAGAGGTTCTTGAACTTTTTGCTCGTTTCGAGCTGTGCGCCGAGCGAATCGACAGCGGCGCGCATGGAGTCGCGTTCGCTCTCCCACTGCGTGTAGAGGGGGTTGAGGATTTCCTGCTCGACTCTTTCCTGCACGTCCTCGAAACTCTTGGTCTCGTCGTTCACATAGAATATGATGCCGACAAGGTCGATCGTGTCGCCTATGAAATAGTTTGAGTAATCCGAGACGGGTATCGTTACCGCTTTGTAAGTTACGCCCTGCTTGTCGTGCGTATAAAGATTAACGGTAAGATCTTTCGTTATGAGGATTCCTCCATCGCGGGCATTTTTACCCATTTTTAGGTTTATGTTCTCGAGACTTACGAATCCGCCGACGCTGATGTTTCCGTCGGTGTCTTCAGTCGCTTTATAAACAACCTTTTTGAGCCCTGCCGCCGCGGCTTCGGTGTCGGTCAGCGCGTCGGAGGCGATTTTCACGACATTCCCGCTGCGGGAGAAATACATGGTGAAGTCGGACGGTTCTTCTTCGAGCGACGAATAGATTGCGTCGTAAAGATTTTCGTAAGCGCTCTTATCTTCCGCGCCATACATTACGTAGCCTTGTACAAAGTGCGAGGGAACGTTGGCTTCCTTCGCCTCAAGATCTTTGTTTGCGCGGTCGACCGTCGTGGTAAGGCTGGAAAGACCGGAGAGGCACTGCCGGGCATACTGGAGATCTTCGAACGTTGCGATGTTGTTCGTCGATTGTACCGATACTTGTGCTTGCAACGTGTGCAGAGAAGTTCCGGCAAAGACTGCAAGGATGAGTAACAGTTTTTTCATACTGAGGTTTGTTATGTGAATTTATTTGTTTTGTTCGTTCAGGCTGCGCACTGAGCGTCGCGCACTATGTCAACGGGCGGCAAATTTAGGTATTCCGGCCGATATTCCAAATTTTTCTCCCTAAAAATTTCACGCCCGGGCGAAAACAGCCCGGGCGAAAGGGGCGTTTTGACAACCGAAAAGGTCAAACGGCCCGCCGGCAGCCGGAGTCAGCCGAAGCGGACGTGCCACGCGGCGAAGACGGCGGCCGAGTCGCCGCCGAAGCCTTCGAGCGAGCGCAGCGTGGCCTCGTAGGTGCGGCAAAGCGCGGGCCGCGACTTGGAGTAGAACTTGTCGGCGTAGCAGACGACTTGCTCCTCGGGCGTTTCGGGCCGCAGGTCGGCGGGCAGCTCGAGGTCGACGCCGCGCTGGCGCAGCAGGTCGGCCGTGAGGCCCGTGCCGGTGTGGCGCTCGCAGATGCGGGCCAGGTCTTCGCGCCCCATGCGGCGCACGAGGGCTGCGCCGAGGGGGCCGTGGGCCAGATAGGGCGCGGCGCCGTGGCAGTGGATGCGCGGGGCGTGGCAGAGGAAGATGCCGACGTCGTGCACCAGGGCGCCCTCGTAGAGCAGGCGGCGGTCGAGCCGCAGCTCGGGGTGGCGGCGGGCCACGGAGAGGGCGTGGAGCGCGACGAGGCGGCTGTGCACGAGGAGCAGGCGGCGCAGGGGCGTGTCGGAGGGATAGAAGCGGAGGAGTATGTCGCGGGCTGTGACCATGGCGTGGGGGCCGGCGGGCGCCGAGGGGCGGCCGGCGGGGCAAAGTTAGCCTTTCGGGCCGAGACGTGCAAGCCCGACGCCCGGCCGGCACAGCGGAGCGCGGGACGGGGGCGGCGCGGGCGGGCGGCGCAAGGCGCTGATTGCGAGACGTTCGGACAAAGGCCGGAGCGGGCGAAAACTTACGCTGAGTAAGTTGAAACTTTCTCTGAGTAAGTTGGAACTTAGTCTGAGTAAGTTTGCGCTATCGCCGCGTTTGTCGCGACCGGCGCGGCCCGACGGGGCCTGAGCGCGGGGCTGGCGGCCGGCACGGCGCACAAATCGGGCGGCGGGCGGGCGGATTTCGGGATTTGTTTGCTAACTTTGCGGCCGAACCAATTCTTTTTTCTTCGAAATGAACGATATGCTTTTCTCCACGGCGCCCCATCGCGTGGCCGACCTCGCTCTGGCCGACTTCGGGCGCAGGGAAATCGAAATAGCCGAGCACGAGATGCCCGGACTCATGGCGCTGCGCAAAAAATACGGGAACGAAAAACCGCTTGCGGGGGCACGCATCATGGGCTCGCTGCACATGACGGTGCAGACGGCCGTGCTCATCGAAACGCTGCAAGCGCTGGGCGCCGAAGTGCGCTGGTGCTCGTGCAATATCTACTCTACGCAGGACCATGCGGCCGCCGCCGTGGCCGCTAACGGCACGGGCGTCTACGCATGGAAGGGCGAATCGCTCGCAGACTACTGGTGGTGCACGCTGCAAGCCATGAACTTCGGCGGCGAGCCGCCCCACCTGATTGTAGACGACGGCGGCGACGCCACGTTGCTGGTGCATTTGGGCGTAGAGGCCGAGAAGCGGCCCGAAGTGCTCGACGAGCCGTCGGGCTCGCAGGACGAGGCGGAACTGAAACGCCTCGTGGGCCGCGTCATCGCCGAGCAGCCGGGCTTTTTCGCACGGACGGCGGCCAATCTGCGCGGCGTGAGCGAGGAAACGACAACGGGCGTGCACCGGCTCTACCGCATGATGGAGCGCGGCGAGCTGTTGTTCCCGGCTTTCAACGTGAACGACTCGGTGACGAAGTCGAAATTCGACAATCTCTACGGCTGCCGCGAAAGTCTGGCCGACGGCATCAAGCGGGCCACAGACGTGATGCTGGCCGGAAAGGTGTGCGTCGTGGCCGGATACGGCGAAGTGGGCAAAGGCTGCGCGCAGTCGATGCGTTCCTACGGCGCACGCGTCATCGTGACGGAAATCGACCCGATTTGCGCCCTGCAAGCGGCCATGGAGGGCTTCGAAGTGCTCACGATGGACGAGGCGGCGCCCATCGGGCAGGTGTTCGTCACGACGACGGGCAACATCGACGTCATTCGGCTCGACCACATGGAGCGCATGCCCGACCAGGCCATCGTTTGCAACATCGGACATTTCGACAGCGAAATACAAGTGGACGCTTTGAAGCGGCGCGAGGGCATCGAAGTGGTGAACATCAAGCCGCAAGTGGACGCTTACTGCTTCCCCGACGGGCATCGCATCACGCTTCTGGCCGACGGACGGCTGGTAAATCTGGGTTGCGCGACGGGGCATCCGTCGTTCGTGATGTCGGCAAGCTTTACGAACCAAACGCTGGCCCAGCTCGAACTCTGGCAGAAGCGTTACGCGACAGGCGTGTACCGTTTGCCCAAAGCGCTCGACGAGGAAGTGGCCCGGCTGCACCTTGCGGCCGTCGGCGCGCACCTGACGCGGCTCACCGAGGCGCAGGCCGAATATATAGGCGTGCCCGCAGACGGGCCTTACAAGGCGGAACATTACCGCTACTGAACCCGACGGAGAAATGATGAAACGAATTTTCGAAAAAACATGGCGCGACGCGCTCTGCATCGCGATTTTCCTCGCGGCGAGCTTCGCTTACTTCGCCTCGCCGCTGAGTCAGGGGCTCGTGCTGGGCGGACACGACACCGTAGCGGCCGTGGGGCAGGGACAGGAAACGATAAACTATCGCCTGCGCCACGACGGCGAGACGCCGAGATGGACGAACGCTATCTTTTCGGGCATGCCGACCTATCAGATGTCGCCCTCTTACGGCCCGACGGCCGCATTGCAGAAAGTGCAGAACGTCTACGCGCTCGGAACGGGCTCGTGGTTGGAATACGGCTCGTATTTGTTTCTCTATCTGCTGGGTTTCTACATTCTGCTGCGGGCTTTCGGCGTCCCGACGCTCGCCGCGGGCTGGGGAGCGGGCTTCTGGGCGCTGTCGTCGTACTTTCTGATAATTATTGCTGCCGGACACATCTGGAAAGTGTTGACGCTGGCCTGCATTCCGCCCACGATTGCGGGACTTGTGCTGTGCTACCGCGGCCGATTGCTGTGGGGCGGCGTCTGTACGGCGCTTTTCACGGCGCTGCAAGTGCTGAACAACCACTTGCAGATGACTTATTACTTCCTTTTCCCGATGTTTTTCCTCGTCGCGGCCTACGGCGTGGCCGCACTGCGGCGCCGGGAGGCGGTAAAGTGGGCGCGCAGCACGGCGGTGGCCGCATTGGCGGGACTGACGGGCGTGCTGGTGAATCTGCCGAACTTGTATCATACGTATGAATATACGAAACATTCGCTGCGCGGGCCGTCGGAACTGACTTCTACGGACACGAACAAAAATACCGGAGGCCTCGACCGCGACTATATCACGGCATGGAGCTACGGCATCGGCGAAACGCTCACGTTGCTCGTGCCCGATTTCAAGGGACGCGGCTCGTCGAGCATTTTGGAGCAGGAAGGCGTGGAAAGTCTGGACGACTATCAGACGTTCTACGGCTGCGCCGCGAGCGCGAATCAGGCTTTGCAGCAAGCAGGACAGAGCAGCGCGGGACTGCCGGGCCTCAACGCCTACTGGGGCGACCAGCCGTTTACGGTAGGCCCCGTCTATGCAGGCGCTATCGTGTGTCTGCTCTTCTTTATGGGCCTTTACTATGTGCGCGGCCCCGTCAAGTGGGCCCTGCTGGCCGCCACGCTGCTGGCGCTGCTCATGGCGTGGGGACGAAACCTGATGCCGATGACCGATTTCTTCATCGACCATCTGCCGCTCTACGCCAAATTCCGCACAGTGAGCTCGGCGCTCGTCGTTGTCGAGTTCACGTTGCCGCTATTGGCCGTATTGTGCCTGACAAAGCTGGTGCGCGAGCCCGAATTGCTGCTGCGCCGTCCGGCAGGTCTCATCTTCGGCGCAGTGGTGGCCGGCGGCACGTGTCTTGTGCTCTGGCTCGCGCCGCAAACGGCCGGCAACGCGCTCTCGGCCGAGGAGGCGCGCACTTTCGAACAAATGACGCAAGCCTTCGGAGCCGACTTCACGAACACTTACGCCGCGGCAGTCAGCGGCATGCACCGCCAACTCATCAGCGCCTCGGCCGGACGCTCGCTTTTGCTCGTCGCACTGGCCCTCGGCGCTCTCCTTTTATATAGTAAACGCCGCTTGCCGGCCTGGGCCCTTGTGTCGGTCATCGGCGTCGCCACGACAGCCGACCTTTGGAACGTGGACAAGCGCTATCTCAACGACTCGTCGTTCACCGACCCGCAGGTATTGACCGATGTCGAGCCGTGGGCGGCCGACAACGCCATTCGGCGCGACACTACCTACTATCGCGTGCTGAGTTTGGCCCAAGGAAATCCCTTCAACGAGACGTCTAATCGCACGGCATACTTTCATCACAGCATCGGAGGCTATCATGCGGCCAAGATGCACCGCTATCAAGACCTCATCGACCGCTATCTCTCGGCCGAAACCGCGCGTTTCGCCTCGGCCGTGGGCGCTTTGGCCGCCCAAAGCGATTCGCTCGACATGGCATCGCTGCCGTTGGACAGCCTGACGCCCTGTCTGAAC
>JAFLUW010000034.1 GCA_022508615.1 Prevotellaceae bacterium
CTATGACCTCCAGATTATGAGTCTGTTGCTCTAACCAACTGAGCTACAAGTCCGGCTTTTCGGCGCAAAAATAGGGATTTTTGCAGACAAGGCCAAATTTTGGCCAAATATATTGGTCGGCGGGCCTGACGTTTTGGAAAGTTTCGGCGAAAATCCGTGCAGAAATCTGCGCGTTCGTGCCGATTGCGCCGGGATGGTGTCTGCCTTTGGCCGGATTTGCTTATTTTGCAAATTCTTCTGCGATGCGGGCGGCGATGTCGCGCATGCGTTCGTCGGAGAGGTGGAGTTTTTCCTTGCGGAAGTCCATGTCGCCCTCGCCTTGCAGGGGAATGAGGTGGATGTGGGCGTGCGGAACTTCGAGTCCCAGTACGGCCATGCCCACTTTGCGGCAGGGAACGGCGCGGCCCACGGCGCGTGCCACGCGTGCGGCGAAGACGTGGAGCGCGGAGAGTTCCTCGTCGTCGAGGTCGAAGATGTAGTCGACTTCGCGGCGGGGAATGACGAGGGTGTGGCCCTCGGCCACGGGGTTGATGTCGAGAAAGGCGTAGAAGCGCTCGTCCTCGGCGCACTTGTAGGAGGGAATTTCGCCCTCGGCGATGCGTGAAAAGATGCTCATCGTTGCGTTGTCGTGTTTATGGCGGAGCGCCCGTGCCGTCGACGCGGAGGCTGTGCGGCGCGGGCGCGGCGCGAAAGGGTCAGAAGCGGGCCGTAATCTGTGCGTCGAACGTGTTGTAGTGGCTGTCGGCGCTCGGATTGCGGTCGTCGGTGAAGGTATAGTTGAGCTGGAAGATGAGGTTCTTGTTCAGGCGGTAGTTGGCCGAGAGTCCCCAGTCCGTGCGCAGACTTTCCCATGTGCGGGCGTCGCGGTAGCCGTCCCAGCGGCCGTAGACTTTGAACTTCTTGTCGATCGGCGCGCCGACGGCCACGTACCAGCCGTCCGAATGCTCGGGTGCGTTGACGTCTTTCACGCTTCCGCCCACCGACGAGGCGTATTCGGCGCGCACGGTCCAGTCTTTTTCGTATTTCAGGCCCACGCCCCAGCGCACGCGGCGCACGCTTTTCTGCATGCCGGGCGCTCCCGTGTAACTTTCGTTCTCGAACTTGCCGTTCCAGCCGAAGGCGCCGACGGCCAAGTCCTTGACGGGCATGAACCAAAGGCCTCCGATGACGTCTTTGTGGCGATTCTTGTCGGAATGGTTGATGCCCTGTCCGTTGAACACGCCCACCTGATAGTGCAGCAGCTTGTGGCGGTCGCTTCCCACGGCGAAAAGGTCGCCTTGCAGCTGCACGCCGATGTCGCGGCCCGACGTCGAGTGTTCGCCGCAGCGGTCGTTGAAGGCGAACTGTTGCGTAATCTGCGAGTACGCGCCCAGTCCGAGGTCGATCGGGCTGTAAGGATTCTCGAATCCCCACGAACGCTTGAACTGGCCCATCTTCACGCGCAGTTCGTCCCAGTGCTGCCACTCGACGAAGGCGTCCATGATGCGCGGCCCCTTGTCGACGCCCGGCTGCCCGCAGGCTTCGAGCTGAAAGCGGTAGTAGAAGTCGCGAAACACGTAGCCGTTGGCATAGAGTCGCAGGAAACGGATGTCGAATCCGCCGTTGCTCGTCTGTCCGCGGCGGTCGTTTATGGAGTATCGGCTCATGATGTATCCGCCGAACGTGAGTTTCGATTCGGCCTTGGCCGCCAGCGCGTGCAGGCCGCTCTGGGCGTGCACGCTGTCGGGGCGCGCCGCGAGGGTTTGGAACTTAAACGTCGTCGGCTCGAAGCCTTCGCATCCGGCCGTGCCCACGCCGAGCCCGTCGCCGGCCCGTGCGCTGAGCGCTGCCGCCGGCAGGAGCAGCAGCGCAAGGAGAGATTTTTTCATTTTATCCATGTTTTCGTTGATAAGTCAGTCCTTGTCGGTCCGCCGTCCGTGTCGGCAAACCGCCGGCAAAGTTACGCAATTCCCGCCGAAGGGCGAAGTCTGCCGCGCGCCCCTTTTCCCGTGCGCCGGCGCGTGCCGGCGTGCAGCGTGCCGCCGCCGGGCCGGGCTGACGCAGGCTTGGCGGAAACTTACGCAGAGTAATTCCGAACTTACTCAACGTAAGTTGGAACTATCTCAGACTAAGTTCAAACTTACTCAGCGTAAGTTTCTCCCTGCAAGTTGCGCCCCCGTCTTTTTCGCCCGCCGGCCGGAAAAAACAGGCTGCAAAAGGTTAAAAATAGTTAAACAGGGGGGGGGTGAAAAAGGAATACCTTATATTTGCAACCAGCAGAGACTATGCAAATTCGTCTCTTCGCCGACGAAACGGAGCAAAAACAATCCAAATTATATACATATCTATGAAAAAAATCTACCTCATTCTTTCGTTATGTCTTGCCTTTGCGGGCATAACAGCTTCGGCGCAGACGCCAACCGTGTCTCCGGCCCCGGTCGGCGGCCAGTGGGCCGAACACACGACGTGGTTCTTCATCAAGAACGGCTACAACTACTACGTTTCGCCGGCAGCAGGCTATGCAGACGGCAGTGGTTTTCTGCTGAGCAACGCGACCAAAGCTTATAGCAACGATTTGCTCTGGTGTATCGTCGGCGATGAAGAAAACGGCTACAAGTTTTATAACCATGGAGCCGGGACGACCAAAATTCTCGGCGTAACCGGCAGCGAAGCTTCGGCTCGCACCAACATGTATGACGAAGCAAGTGTGCCCGAAGGCGTAACGACCACCTTCGATTTCACGACGAGCGGCTATCAAACGGGCAATGTGGCTATAAAGAAGCATGGCACGGCCAACGACTATTTCAACAGGCGCGGGAGCTACCTGGCTCTGTGGAACAGCACCGGGGCCAAGGGCAACGACCAAGGCTCGGCTTTCAGCTTCACGTCCGTAGCCGACGAGTTGAGAAGCATTGTTGCACAATTGGCTATTGACAATGCCAACGTAGCATACTTCAAACTTTCCGACGAAAAGATACAGCTAATACAAAATGCCGTATCCGGGATCACTTCCGATGTTTCATGCACTGAAATTTCTGAATTACAAGAATATCTGAACACAACGGAACGCACCAATACGGAAATAGCCAACGAAACAAAAGTGCTCATCGGAAATCTTTTGCACACAACCCGGTATATGGGCATTAAGTCGGGAAGCAACAACACGCAAGTGGGCAGCCCGACCGCAACAAGCTGGACTACCGTATGGACGCTCAAAAAGACAGACGACGGACGCTATAAATTCTATAACGAAGATGTAAACAAATACGTTGGCGCGATTCCTTCGGCCAACAATACTCCTATCGGTCTTGTCGATAGCGAAGACGAGGCAATGGCTTACACACTTTCTGCCTCGACAAAAGTGGGTTATTGCCGCATTGCCGATTTGACTTTCGGAGAATCGGGCAGACAAAATTTCCACATGGTCGATTGGGACGGCGTTGTCCGCTGGAACGAGAGTGCAGATGCGTCGCAATTCATAATATATAACTTTACCGACGAAACAGCTTCCGCTTGGAGCGAAACTTTGATTTCCTCCATCGAAGAGAGTGTGGGAAAAGTCGGATACCCCAAAAGTACGCAGGAGCTGGAAACAGCTTTGGCCAACTTGAAAAGCAACAAAACAAGCAGAACCGCCTACCATGCAGTAGAAGAAGCTTTGACAGCCGCACCGTTAATTTATCCCGAAGCCGACAAATTCTACACCATCCGCAACGCCAAACAGGCAAGCGAATACCTTGTCGAGGATTACGATGTGCTGCAAGAAGGAAACTATTCGCTCCACAGCACGACGCTCGCCGGCAATGCAGTTCCCTCGCTTTGGAAATTCGAACAGATGACGGACGAAGGCAAAACGAACCTGTATAATATTAAAAACGCAAACTCCGGTCTCTACATGAGCAAAGCTAATTTCGGCTATGTCATGCGTTTGTTGCCGAAAACAGAAACAATCGGAGAATTTAACCTCTTCGCCAAGACGTGGGTCGACGTAAATGGCGCTGTAAACCTTTACGATCCGACAAACGACGGAACTGCTACGGTTAATTATGGCAGAAACGACGGTTTAGTCGTTTCCTGGAAAATGTCGGGCTACCAAAACAACTTCTTCATCGAAGAAGCCACGGAACTTCCCGTTACTATCGGCTCGTCGGGCTACGCTACGCTCAACTTGCCCTTCGCCGTGACGATTCCCGAGGGAGTTACGGCCTACACAGCCGAAGATAACGACGACGTAGTCGCGCTCAGCGCAATCGAAGACGGCGTAATTCCCGCCGGCACCCCCGTCATCCTGACAGCCGAGCCGGAAACATACAATTTCCCCATCGCTTACGACAACTCTTCCAACGCATTGCGGACCGTTCTGAGCGGTACGACCGTCCCCGAAACGATAAATTCGTCGGCCACGGCCTACATTCTGAAAGACGGCCAGTCGGGCATAGGCTTCTATCTGGTAACGTCGGAAAGCGACCGCACGCTTCCTGCCAACAAAGCCTACTTAGGCTCGACGAGCACGGCCGTAGAGTCGAAACGCCTGAGCATAAACGGCAACGTGACGGGCTTGGGCAGCGTAGAGACGGCTCCGGAAGCCGACGCAGAAGTCTATTACGACCTTTCGGGCCGCGTAGTAGCCTATCCCTCGCATGGCGTATACGTGAAGCGCAGCGGAGAGAAAGTGTTCATCAAGTAACCCCAAAACAGAAGTACGAAAATGAAAAAGAATTATATGCGTCCCTCTTCGTCGGAAGTCGAAGTCCTCTCGACGCGGCTTATCGCCGCCTCGTTGGGCAAGTTCGACCAAGTGGATGAGGAGACAGACGCCTCGGAAGCCCTTTCCGACCGCAAGGGATTCGGCCATTCGGGCGTTTGGAGCAGCGAAAACTGGGCCGAAAACTGAAACGGCGCCGCGCCGGACAAGGCAACAAGACAGCCATACGAAGACGGGCAGGGAACATTCCGAAGCAGGAATGTTTCCTGCCCGTCTTTTTCCCGGCCCGCGCCCTTCCGCCCGAAAAGACCGCGTACAGACTTGGCCTCCTGCGCCGAAAGGCGTAAATTTGCCCCCGTAAATCTTGCGGCGCGGCGCGCCGATTAACCTTAACCCAAACGAACACAATGAAAGAAACGATTCTCTCCATCGCCGGCAAGGCTGGATTATACCGTCTCGTCAGTCAGGGGCGCGGCATGCTTATCGTCGAAAACATCGACGGCTCGGGCCGCCGCATTCCGGCTTCGGGGCGCGACCGCGTGACGAGTTTGAACGACGTATCCATGTATACCGACGAAGGCGACCGCCCGCTGACGGACATTTTCGAGGCCATACGGCAGAAATACGACGGAGAAGCTGTGCCCGTCGACTACAAAGGCGCCGACAACGGCGAACTGACGGCGTTCATGGCCGGCGTAGTGCCCGATTATGACCGCGACCGCGTGCACATGAGCGACATCCGCCGCCTCATCCAGTGGTATAACATCCTGCAAGCCGCCGGAGTGACCGATTTCGCCGAAAATCCGGAACAGGCCGCCGAATAACGCTCCGCAAAGCCCCGCGACCGAAGACGTGTGCGGGGCTTTCTTTTCGGCTGCGACTTGCAGGGAGAAACTTACTCAGACCAAGTTCGAACTTACTCAGACTAAGTTCGAGCCGACGCAAAGAAAGTTTCAACCCACTCAGACAAACATCGCACAGCCGCCGACCCGTTTCCCGCTTGCAGGGCGCGTGCCCCGCTGCGCGCGGCGCAACCCGCCGCCGGCGCCCCGCAAAGCCCTCCCGGCGCAGCCCCCGGGCCGCCGGCGACAAGCCTACCTTCAGACGTGACAGACAACACCTCCGTTCTCGCACTCGGCCGGGCCCCCGTGGGCCGCCTGCTGGCCGCCTATGCCCTGCCGGCCATCGTGGCCATGGCGGCAAGTTCGGTCTACAACATCATCGACGCCATCTTCATCGGACACGGCGTCGGCCCCGAAGCCATCATGGGGCTGGCACTGACGAGTCCGCTCATGGCGCTCACGGCCGCTTTCGGCGCCATGGTCGGCGTGGGCGCCTCGACGCTTATGAGCATGCGCCTCGGTCAGAAAGACTACGCCTCGGCCAGCCGCATCTTGGGCAATGAAGTGATGATGAACCTCGCCATGGGCACGACACTCGGCGCCGCCATGCTTCTTGCGCTCGACCCCATGCTCGTCTTTTTCGGAGCGAGCCACGTCACGCTGCCCTACGCCCGCGACTTCATGCAAGTCATCCTCGCCGGCAACGTCGTCACGCACCTCTATCTCGGACTCAACGCCATGCTGCGCGCCACGGGCCGTCCACGCCAGGCCATGGCCTGCACCGTCGGCACGGTGGGCCTCAACGTGATGCTGGCCCCGCTCTTCATCTTCCTGCTGGGCTGGGGCATCCGCGGAGCCGCGACGGCCACGGTCACGGCGCAGGGACTGATGCTGCTCGTGCAGCTGCGCATGTTCCGGAAAGGCGGCGGCATCGTGCGCTTGGAGCGAAAAGCCATGCGGCCCGAGACGCGCATCGTGCGCGACGCCCTCGTCATCGGACTTCCGCAGTTTCTCATCAACGCCTGCATGTGTTTGGTCACGATAATCGTGGCCCGCTCGATGACACACTACGGCGGCGACGTGGCCGTGGGCGCCTACGGCATCGTCAACCGCGTGGTCATGTTCGTCGTGCTCATCGTCATCGGCATCAACCAGGGCATGCAGCCCATAGCCGGCTACAACTACGGCGCAGGCCGCCACGACCGCCTCGTGCGCCTGCTGTTCATCACGATTGGTGCGGCCACGGCCGTCACGACGGCCGGCTTCCTGCTCGGAACGTTCGCCGCCGGGCCGCTCGTGTCGCTTTTCGCCAGCGATGCGCCCGAACTCACGGCACTGGCCGCGTGGGGCTTCCGTACAGCCGTGGCCACCTTTCCGTTAGTGGGCCTGCAAATGGTGGCCACGACCTTTTTCCAGAGCATCGGCCACGCTTCGACCAGCATATTCCTGTCGCTGTCGAGACAACTGCTGCTGCTCGTGCCGCTGTTGCTCATATTGCCCCGAATCGTCGCGCCTCCGCTCGCCGGCGTGTGGTATGCCATGCCCGCGAGCGACGCCCTCTCGGCGCTTCTGGCCATCGCGTTGCTCGCAGTGCAGGTGCGCCGCCTGCGCCGCGGCCGCAAGTAGCGCCCCACACCATATATAATATAACCACGTCGCAACTATGTCACCCTACGTCATCAACATCGGCCGCCAGCTCGGCAGCGGCGGCCGCCAAATCGGACAAATGCTGGCCCGGGAGCTGGGCATTGCCTACTATGACCGCGAAATTCTCGACTTGGCCGCACGCGAGAGCGGCTATTCGGCCGAAATTTTCGAACAGAAAGATGAACGCCGCGGACTTCTGCAAGGTGTCTTCGGAACATTCCTGCCCTTCGGCACGGGAGGCGCAGCGGGCTATTACGCCGGCGAACTTTCCGAAGGCAACCTGTTTCGCCTGCAAAGCGAGGCCATCAAGAAAGTGGCCGCGCGCGAAAGTTGCATCTTCATCGGACGTTGTGCCGACTATGTGCTGCGCGATCATCCCCGGGCCATGAGTGTTTTCGTGGCGGCCCGTCCTGCCGACCGCGTGGCCCGGCTGATGGACTACGAACACATCGGCGAGCAGGAAGCCCGCCGACGCATCGAAGCCGGCGACCGCGACCGCGCCTCCTATTACAACTTCTATGCCGCCGGCACGTGGGGTGCGGCCGCGACCTACGACCTTTGCATCGACTCTTCGGCCCTCGGCATCGAGGCCACGGCCGAATTCATCCTCTCCTACGTGCGTCGGCGCTTCTCGCTCTGACTTTTTCGGCCGCGCCCGACCGAAAGAGGGAGCCGGCCGCTTGTTCATCCCGATTTTTAACAACTATGTCCTCTACACTCTTCCGTCGCAAGACGCTCGGCCAGCTTTCGGCCGAAGCCACGGCCAGCGGCGAAGGCACGCTGCGCCGTGTGCTCGGCCCGTTGGGCCTTGTGGCCTTCGGCGTGGGCGTCATCGTCGGCGCAGGCCTGTTCAGCATCACCGGAACCGTAGCCGCCGCCTACACGGGTCCCGCCATCACGCTCTCGTTCGCCATTGCCGCCCTCGGCTGCGCACTGACGGGACTCTGCTATGCCGAATTCGCCTCGATGATACCCATTTCCGGTTCGGCATACACCTATTCCTACGCCACAATGGGCGAACTCATCGCCTGGATTATCGGTTGGGACCTCGTGCTCGAATATACGGTGGCCGCCATTACCGTTTCGATTTCGTGGAGCCAGTATCTCGTGCAGTTTCTGGCCGACTGCGGCATCGTGCTGCCCGTCGGCTTCGCAGCCTGTCCGTGGGACGGCGGCGTGCTGAACGTTCCGGCGGCCGCAATTGTGGTCGTGCTGACGCTATTCCTCGTTCGCGGCACGCGTGAAAGCGCTTTGCTCAACAATATCATAGTGACGCTGAAAGTAGGCGTGATACTGGTGTTCGTCGCCTTGGGCTGGCGCTACATCGACGCGGCCAACTATCACCCCTACCTGCCCCCGAACACCGGCGAGCTGGGTGCGTTCGGCTGGAGCGGTGTGTTGCGCGGTGCGGCCATCGTCTTCTTCGCCTTTCTCGGCTTCGACGCCGTCTCGACGGCCGCCCAGGAGAGCCGCAACCCGCGGCGCGACATGCCGCTGGGCATTTTGCTCTCGCTTTTGGTCTGCACGGTGCTCTACGTCCTCTTCGGCCACGTCATGACGGGCGTGGCGCACTACACAGAGTTCGCCGGAAAGGAAGGACTGGCCCCCGTAGCCGTAGCCATAAGCCACATGGGCCGCGCAGCCGGCAGTGCCGGTGCGGCAGGCGCCTATCCCTGGCTCGGCAAGGCCGTGATGATATCGATACTGCTGGGCTATTGCTCCGTAATCCTCGTACTCCTGATGGCGCAGAGCCGCATCTTCATGGCCATGAGCCGCGACGGACTGCTGCCGCCCGTCTTCGCGCGACTGTCGCGCCGCCGGCGCACGCCGGTGGGCAACAACCTGATATTCATGGTCGTCGTAGCCGTACTGGCCGCCGTGGTGCCGGCCCGCGTGGCCGGCGAAATGTGCAGCATCGGCACGCTGCTGGCCTTCATGCTCGTCTCGGGCGGCGTCATCGTGATGCGACGCGCCATGCCCGCGGCGCCGCGCGCCTTTCGCGTGCCGCTCGTGCCGCTCATCCCCCTGCTGGGCATAGCCGTCTGCCTCGTGCTGATGCTGTTTCTGCCGGCCGATACGTGGATACGCCTCGTCGTGTGGATGCTCATCGGGCTCGACATCTACGCAGGCTACGGAATCGGCCGCTCGCACCTTGCCGCCGGCAGCCGGGAGGTGCCGGCTTCGGCCCGCGCCGGACTCTACGGCCTCTGCCTGCTGCTCTCCGTGCTCTGCATCGTCACAGGTTTCTGGCATCAGGCCTCGGCCGGCTGGCAGAACGACCGCACGATGCTCTGCGTGGCGCTCGTATTTGGCCTGGCCCACACGATTTGCTACGCCTGGCGCCTCGCGGCGCTGCGACCCTGAGCCGCGGCGGCCCGGAAGGCTGCCGGAAGGCCGCCGCGCAAGCCTGATTCTCAGCCGCCCGGAGTGAAGCGAAACTTAGTCTGCGTAAGTTCGAACTTAGTCTGAGATAGTTCAAACTTACGCAGACTAAGTTTTTGCTAACACAAACATTCGCCCGCGCCGCCCGCAGAAGCGACCGCCACGTGCCCTGCAAGCGTGCTAAAAAATGTTGACAGCCGCGCCGTCTCGAACTTAATTGCTACCTTTGCACCACCCAATCCATACGAACACACAAGAACGACATGAGTTTACAGTGCGGCATAGTCGGGCTGCCCAACGTGGGCAAATCGACCCTCTTCAACTGCCTGAGCAACGCCAAGGCCCAAAGCGCAAACTTCCCCTTCTGCACGATTGAGCCCAACGTGGGCGTCATCACCGTGCCCGACGAGCGGCTCACGCGTCTGGCCGAAATCGTCAAGCCCGGACGCGTCGTGCCCACGACGGTCGAAATCGTCGACATCGCCGGCCTCGTGCGCGGCGCCTCGAAGGGCGAAGGCCTCGGCAACCAGTTCCTCGGCAATATCCGCCAGACCGACGCCATCATCCACGTATTGCGCTGCTTCGACGACGGCAACGTGGTGCACGTCGACGGCAGCGTCGACCCCGTGCGCGACAAGGAAATCATCGACACCGAGCTGCAGCTCAAAGACCTCGAAACCGTAGAAAACCGCCTGCGCAAAGTAGAAAAAATAGCCCAAGTGGGCCAAGACAAAACGGCGCGGTTGGAATACGACGTGCTGACAGCCATTCGCGCCGCCCTGTGCGAAGGCCGCGCCGCGCGCAGCGTAGGCTTCGAAAGCAAAGACGAGCAGCGCGTCATGCGCGACCTGTTTCTCCTGACGGCCAAGCCCGTGCTCTATGTCTGCAACGTCGACGAAAAGTCGGCCGTCGCGGGCAACGCTTACGTCGAAGCCGTGCGCCGGGCCATAGCCCCCGAAGGCGCAGAACTGCTTGTTGTGGCCGCACAGACCGAAGCCGACATCGCCGAGCTCGAAACCTACGAAGAACGCCAACTCTTTCTGGCCGACTGCGGGCTCGAAGAGAGCGGAGTGAGCCGACTGATAAAGTCGGCCTACAAAATGCTCGACTTAGAGACCTTCATCACCGCCGGCGAGATGGAAGTAAAGGCATGGACATACCGTCGCGGCTGGAAAGCCCCGCAATGCGCCGGCGTAATCCACACCGACTTCGAAAAAGGCTTCATTCGCGCCGAAGTCATCAAGTACGACGACTACATACGCCTCGGCTCCGAAGCCGCCGTACGCGAAGCCGGCCTGTTGCACGTCGAAGGCAAAGAATATGAAGTCTGCGACGGCGACATCATGCACTTCCGCTTCAACGTCTGAGCCGCCGCTTGTCGAACAAGCCGCGCCAAGCGGCCGAAAAGCCGAAGAAAACGAATGGTATACTGGAATCCCGACAACATTATCTTCACGCTCGGTCCCGTCACGCTGCGCTGGTATGCCCTGTGTTGGAGCATAGGACTCGCCGCAGCCTATGCGACCGTATATAAACTCTATCGCTGGCAAGGCATCGCGCAAGAAAAGTTCGACCCGCTGTTCCTCTACTGCTTCGTCGGCATACTGGCCGGCGCAAGGCTCGGCCACTGTCTGCTCTACGAGCCCGGCTACTTTCTTTCGCACCCCTTGGAAATGCTGTTGCCCGCCCGGCAAGCCGCCGACGGCAGCTGGCACATGACAGGCTACGCCGGACTGGCCTCGCACGGCGGAACGGCCGGACTGATGCTCGCCCTTTGGCTCTACGTCAAGCGCACCGGCGTCGCCCTGCGCACCGTGCTCGACAATATCGCCATCGCCACGCCCGTGACGGCCGCCTGCATTCGCATAGGCAACCTGATGAACTCCGAAATCGTGGGCAAAGCCACCGACGGCGCCTGCGGCTTCGTCTTTCAGCGCCTCGTCGACCCCGCAACTGGCCTGCCCGAGAACTTTCCGCGCCACCCCGCGCAACTCTACGAGGCCCTGTGGTACGCTCTGCTCTTTCCCGTCGGCCTATGGCTCTACCGACGCTACCCGAAGCGCGTCGGCACGGGCTTCTTCTTCGGCTGGTGCCTGACAAGCATCTTCACGTTCCGCTTTTTCGTAGAATTTTTCAAAGAAGTGCAGGAACCGTGGGAACTCACGATGCAGCAAGCCATCGGCATCAACCAGGGACAACTGCTGAGCCTGCCCTTCGCGGCACTCGGTCTGTGGTGGTGGCTGCGCGCTGTGCGAAAAGAGAAAAACGCGCAGCGCTGAACCCTCCGTACACAACATAACCCACAACATAAACAACGAAACATGAAAAAAATTGCCAAAGCCGCCGGACTTGCGCCGGCCGTGATGCTCGCTTTCACGTCGTGCTCGAAGCTCGGCCCCCTCTCGGCCGACAATTTCACGGTCACGCCCGCGCCGCTCGAGGTGACGGCGGGACAAGTGCCTTACACCATACAAGGGCACTTCCCTGAAAAATATATGAAGCGCAAGGCAATCGTGGCCGTGACGCCCGAACTGCGCTATGCCGCAGGCGTAAGCACGGACAACGCCGCCCGCGCCGTCTTCCAGGGAGAGAAAGTGCAGGGCAACGCCCAGGAAATCTCCTACCGTCTCGGCGGAAATTACACCTTGCGCGGCGCGTTTGGCTACACGCCCGACATGCAGGTGAGCGACTTCTATCTGAAATTCGACGCCCGCATAGGAAAGAAGCAGGTAAGCGTGCCCGACGTGCGCATAGGCTACGGCATCGTGGCCACATCGACGCTCGCCGCGCGCTGTGCGGCCTCGGCCGACTACGCGCTGAGCGAAGACGCTTTCCAATATACCACCGAGATGAGCCGCACGGGCCAAATCAAGTTCCTTATCAACCAGGCCAAGGTGCGCACGTCCGAACTCAACAGCGTATCCGTGCAGGAGTTCGTACAGACGCTGCGCGACATCAAAGCCGACCAGAAAGGTTTTGAAATTGCCGGCGTGGAAATCTCGGCATACGCCTCGCCCGAAGGCTCGCTGGCTTTCAACACGCGGCTGGCCGGCCAGCGCGAGAAAGCCACGGCCGACTATGTGAAAAGTCAGTTGGCCAAGCTCGCGCTCGAAAGCGAATTCGAGTCGGGATATACGGCCGAAGACTGGGAAGGCTTCCAGGAACTCGTGCGCGCCTCGAACATGCAGGACAAAGACGTCATCCTGCGCGTACTTTCCATGTACGAAGACCCCGAAGAGCGCGAAAAGCAGATACGTAACCTCAGCGCCGCGTTCAGCGAGCTGGCCGACGAAATCCTGCCCGAGCTGCGTCGCGCCCGCCTGACGGTGAACTACCTGATGATAGGCCGCACGGACGACGAAATCGCCGAGCAATACGCCGCCGACGCCTCGCAGCTGAACATCGAAGAGCTGCTCTACTTCGCCACGCTGGCCGATGAGTCCGACATCAAGACGCAGAGAGACATCTACGCCACGGCCGCCCGCCTCTATCCGGCCGACTATCGCGCCTTCAACAACCTTGCACGCCTCGCCGCAGCCGAAGGAAACATGACTGAGGCCGAGAATTTCCTCGCGCAAGCCCGCCGGCTCAGCAGCCGCGCGCCCGAAATCGGCTCGAACGCCGCTCTGTTGGCCTTGTCGGCCGGCGACGTAGCCGCAGCCGAGAGTCATCTGGCCCTGGCCGGCGATGCCAAAAACTACGCCGAAGCGCTGGGCAACCTGCAGTTGCAAAAGGGCGAATATGCCGCCGCTGCCGCCAGCCTGCGCGGCGTAAACAGCAACTCGGCCGCCCTTGCGCAGATTCTTTCGAAGGACTACGCCTCGGCCGCCTCAACGCTTGGCGCGATTAAGAACGGCGACGCCATGACCAAATACCTCGCCGCCATTCTCGCCGCCCGCATCGGCGACAAGACAACCGCAGCCAGTCTGGCGCAGGAAGCCGTAAGGCTCGACCCGACGCTGGCCGCCTACGCCGCTGCAGACATCGAGTTGAAATAAACGCTGAGAAAGGAAAAACTTAGTCTGAGTAAGTTCGAACTTACTCAGACTAAGTTCAAACTAACTCAGACTTAATTTCGCCGCGCGGCCCGTCCGTCCGCTCATCCCCTCTCCGGAGCCGCCCCAGCCGCAAGGACAGGGCGGTTCCGTCTGTTTTAAGAAAAACCGAAGCCCATGCAAAATCCCCCAGCCGCTCGCCATAGCGCGTTTCGCCGCGCGGCCGCGTCCGCCCGCCGCGTCCTGGGCGCGGGCACGACGGCGTTTCTGCTGCTTTTGTCCGTCTCGTGCGGCGACGAGGGCGCATTCGTCCTCGAAGGTAAGTTCCGGGGCGTGGCCGACGCCCAGTTCTACATCTATTCGCAAGACGACTTCCGCGGCATCGACACGCTGCGCGTCGCTTCCGACGGCTCTTTCCGCTACACGGCCCGGATAGACGAACCCACCGTGCTGACCGTGCTCTATCCAAACTTTTCGACCACGCTCGTCGTGGCTGCTCCCGGCGACAAGCTCAGCATCGATGCCGACGCCTCTCACCTTGCCGAACTGCAAGTCAGCGGAAGCGACGAAAACGAACACCTCTCGGCTCTGCGCCGCCGCCTCTCGGGCCTCGGCACGGCCGAAACACAGCGCGTCGTGGCCGCCTTCGTGCGCGAAAATCCGCAAAGCGCCGCGGCGGCCGCCTTAGTGCGCAAACACTTCCTCGAAGCCGGCGAAACAATGCCCGACACGCTCGCCGCCCTCCTCGGCGTGTTGCGCCGCGGAGGCGCGAAAGGCCGCATTTTCGCCGCGCTCGAAGCCGACGCCGCTGTGCTCTTTCCCGCCGGCACGGCCACAGCTGGCCCGCTCAGGCTCGCCGCGGCCGACGGGCGGCCGCTGACGTTCCCCGACAAGGCGCGGCCCACGATTGTCTTCTTCTGGGCCACGTGGAACCACGAGAGCGTACTCGCCCTGCACCGCTTCGCCGCGCTCAGCCGCCGCCGGCGCGCCGATGCCGCCTTCATAGCCGTCGCCATCGACGAAGACAGCGCCCGCGTGCGGCAGTATCTCGAGCGCGACACGCTCCTCTCCTGCGGCATCGCCGACGGACAGGCATTCGGCAGCCCCTTGGCGCGCTGTCTCGGCTTCGGCCGCCTGCCCGAAGCCCGGATGGTCGACAGCCGCGGCCGCCTCGTGGCCGTCAGCGCCGACCCCGAAACGCTCGTCGGGCGCCAGCCCTGAGCCTGCGGCCCCCTGCGGGCCGCCAGCCCCGATTCTTTATGAACAGACAAGCCATCCCATGTTAGTAAATATCCACACGGCAGCACTCAACGGGCTGTCCGTCATGCCCGTCAGCGTAGAAATCAGCACACGCTCCGGAAGCGGAGCCGGCGGACTGGGCCGAAGCGAAAATTTCCAAATGGTAGGCCTGCCCGACGGCGCCGTGCGCGAAGCCCGCACCCGTGTGCAGAGCGCTTTGCAAAACTCCCGCGTGCGCATGCCCCAAATGGCCGTCACCGTCAACTTTGCACCCGCCGATGTCCGCAAGGAAGGCTCCGGCTACGATCTGCCGCTGGCCGTCGGCCTGCTGGCAGCGGCCGGTTTGCTCGACGCCGCCGCAGCCGACGGCACGCTGTTCGTCGGCGAATTGAGCCTCGACGGTACGCTGCGGCCCGTGCGCGGCGCTTTGCCCGTGGCGCTGCGCGCCCGCGCCGACGGCTTCCGCCGCATCGTGCTGCCGGGCGAAAATGCGGCCGAAGCCGCCGTAGCCGAAGGACTCGAAGTCTGCGGCGCCGGCTCGCTCGCCGACGTCATCGCCCTCTTGCGCGGCACGCCCTGCCTGCAACCCGAACTTCCCTCGTGGCGCGAAGCCTTTGCCGCCGCCCAAAGCCAGAGCGACTGCGACTTTGCCGACGTGCGCGGCCAGCTGCACGTGAAACGCGCCTTCGAGATTGCCGCCGCCGGCGGACACAATCTCATCATGGTCGGCCCTCCGGGCTGCGGCAAGAGCATGATGGCCAAGCGACTGCCCACGATTCTCCCGCCGCTCACGATAGAGGAGAGCCTCGAAACGACGCAAATCCACAGCGTGGCCGGCCGTTTGGCCGAAGGTCAGGCCCTCGTGGTGCGCCGGCCGTTTCGCGCGCCCCATCATACCGTTTCCGACGTCGCTCTCATCGGCGGCGGCGCCAATTTGCAGCCCGGCGAGGTGAGTCTGGCCCACAACGGCGTACTTTTCCTTGACGAGTTGCCCGAATTCAGCCGCACGGCGCTCGAAACCATGCGCCAGCCGCTCGAAGACGGCCGCATCAGCATCTCGCGGGCCCGATACAACGCCGAACTGCCCAGCCGCTTCATGCTAGTGGCTTCGATGAATCCTTGTCCCTGCGGATACTACGGCGACCCGACCCACCGTTGCGTCTGCACCCCCGGACAGATTCAACGCTACCTGAACAAAGTCAGCGGCCCGCTGCTCGACCGCATAGATATTCAGGTGGAGTGCACCGCATTGAGCTACAACGATTTGTCGAATGCCCCGGCGGGAGAATCCTCTGCTTGCATCCGCGAAAGGGTGTTGAAAGCTCGTAAAATACAGGAACGGAGATTTTTAGAAATCAAAGGTGTATATTGCAACGCCCAAATGAGCGAAAAAATGATTCGTCAATTCGCAGAACCGGACGAAAACTCCCTGAATCTTCTTCGGATTGTAATGGAACGATTAAAATTGTCGGCAAGAGCCTATAATCGTATTCTGAAAGTAGCCAGGACTATAGCTGATTTGGAAGGAAGAGAGAATGTTCAGTCACAGCACATAGCCGAAGCCATAGGCTACCGCAATCTCGACCGCGGCGATTGGGCGGAACGAGGAATATAGAGCGTTCCCACGAAACGGTTGCCGTGTCCAAATCAATAGAACTTGATTTTGAGAATTACGGGCCAGAAAAAGAGTTCGTTGGCCATTTTCATCTCAATGTCTGACTTATATCAGGCGGCTCCATGTCTGACGCAGATACGCCATAGGGCCAATCCGATGACAAAAGCAATTGTTACGGTAATCCACCAACTCATTACCGTCATACCATATATAATAAAAGGCAAGTCCCCCGAAAAAAAGGACGGTCAGAATCGTCACGAGGATTTTAAGTGACGCCCGAAATCCGATACTTTTGTTTTTTTCATCATTGTGTTTTCATCTTTGCAAAATTATTAAATTTGCATAAACTTCAACCAAACACTTTGTAACAGTAAGAATGAAAAAAAGAATTTTCACCTCGATAGTGCTGGCGATATGCCTTTTGGGAGGATTTACTCCGACGGCTTCGGCTCAGTTCAATATAAAAAAAGCTGTTAATGCAGGCGTAAAGATGGCTCAGGCCGTTACGCTTAGCGATGCCCAAGTCGTTGGATACGTAAAGGAATCGGTTGACTGGATGGATAAACATAATCCGGTTTCTTCTGCCGACAGTCCGTATACCATACGCCTTAACCGGCTTACCGAAGGCCTGAAAGAAGTTGACGGTACGCCGCTTAATTTTAAGGTATACGAAGTAACCGATGTCAATGCTTTCGCCTGTGCGGACGGAAGCGTGAGGGTTTTCTCCAGCCTTATGGACATCATGGACGACGATGAGCTTCTCGGCGTAATTGGCCACGAAATTGGTCACGTGGGTCTTCATCACTCTAAGAAAGCCATGAAGGAGCAGTTGCTGACGGGGGCGCTGAAAGATGCCGTAGCCTCTGCGGGCGGAAAGGCCGCGGCGCTCACAGACTCACAACTCGGTGTTCTCAGCGAATCGCTCATCAATGCCAAATATTCCCAGAAGCAGGAGACGGAGGCAGACAATTACGGCTATGATTTCCTTAAGAAGAACGGAAAGAACCCTTGGGGAATAGTGCGCTCTTTTGAAAAGTTGAGTGCAATGGAGCAACAGGCCGGTACTTCCTCCAACTATATTTCCAAAATGTTTTCTTCCCATCCCGACACGCAAGCCAGAATAAAGAATATGACCGACCGTTGCAAGAAAGACGGTA
>JAFLUW010000035.1 GCA_022508615.1 Prevotellaceae bacterium
CATGATGCTTCTCATCGACGAACGGCCGGAAGAAGTGACCGACATGGCGCGAACCGTCAATGCCGAAGTCATTGCCTCGACATTCGACGAACCTGCCACCCAGCATGTCCGCGTAGCAGGCATCGTTCTCGAAAAAGCCAAGCGTCTCGTGGAATGCGGCCACGATGTCGTGATTTTTCTGGACAGTATCACGCGACTGGCGCGGGCTTACAACACGGCGCAACCTGCATCGGGAAAGATTCTGTCGGGCGGTGTCGACGCCAATGCCCTGCAAAAGCCGAAACGTTTCTTCGGTGCGGCGCGCAACATCGAGGGTGGCGGCTCATTGACAATTATTGCCACGGCGCTTATCGACACTGGTTCGAAGATGGACGAAGTAATTTTCGAGGAATTCAAGGGAACCGGCAACATGGAGTTGCAACTCGACCGCAGTCTGGCCAACAAGCGCATTTTCCCGGCTGTCAATCTCATCGCTTCGAGCACAAGGCGCGACGATTTGCTGCAAGCCGACGACGTGCTGCGCCGCATGTGGGTGACACGCAACTATCTGGCCGGCATGACGCCCGTCGAGGCCATGACATTCATCAAAAAGCGCATCGAGGACACGACGGACAACGCCGAATTCCTCGCTTCCATCAGCGAATAGAGGCTCCGGCCACGCCGGCGACGGCACAAGTGCACGGAAAAACGGACTGCAGAACGTCTGCAGTCCGTTTTTTCATAAGACTTCCTGCCTGAGGGCAGCTGTGGCCGCGTGCCGGCAGCACATGGAAGCCTTCCGCCGGCACGCATGGCGCCAAGATTCGGAGAACTGCGGGAAAGCGGCCGTAAACGCCGTTTCTGCGTCGCGCGGGAATGGCTTGTTTCTCAGAAGATTTGCAATCCGGAAAACTAACGCCCTGTAAGTTTGAACTTAGTCTGAGTAAGTTCGAACTTACAGGGCGTTAGTTTTCCGCAAGTCGGAGAAAGTTTCCGCCGCACCGGACAAACGGGGCGAAAAGCCTCACCAATCGTCGTCCGGGAAGCAGTCCGTTTCGATATAATCGAGATCTTCGTCGAAGTCGTCGGCCTCCGCCTCGATGTTGCCGGAGAGCGTCGGACGGTCGGGGCCGCAAAAGCGCTGCGTGTCGGGTGCAAGCCGGCCGGCGGCGCCCGACGATGGGGCGGAACGGCTGCCGAACAGGCTTTTCAGGAAGCGGAAGAGCGCGTATCCGCCGAAAAATTTCAGGAGAAACATGGTTTTGCGATTGTTAAACTGACTGCCGGGCACCTCGGACAAGACTGCGCCTCCGCAGCAGCACGGCTCCGCAGACTGGCAGGCCGGCAGCGGCGGGCTTCACTCGGAAAGGTTTTCGAAAGCTGCGATTTTCCGGCGATAGTCGTCGGGAAGCTCGACGGACCGGCTTTCTCTGAGGTCGAAACACACCATGACACACTCGCCGGCGCATTTCACCTGACCCGTGTCGCGCGACACGGCGCGCTGGCACAGCGTGAAGCTCTTCGTGCCGAGACGTGCGATGCGTGTCTCCACGGCAATGCGGTCGCCATAGAAGACGGGGGCCAGAAAGTCGGCCCGAATCGAAGCAATCACGGGCACGACGCGGCGCGACTGGAAGTCTGCGCAGAGCACTTCGCGCAGATAGGCTTCCTTGCCCAGGTCGAAGTAGGCGAAATAGGCGTTATTGTTCACATGGCCGTAGGTATCGACGTCGTTGAAGCGGAGCTGTATGTCGATGCTGTGG
This sequence comes from Prevotellaceae bacterium, assembly GCA_022508615.1. Taxonomy (GTDB): domain Bacteria; phylum Bacteroidota; class Bacteroidia; order Bacteroidales; family Bacteroidaceae; genus Alloprevotella. The sequence continues at coordinate 1,743 of JAFLUW010000035.1, forward strand.
CGAAAGACGGCGTTGTCTTCTGTTGTCATTTTTCGGTCGGTGAGGTGTAAAGGTTTTTCTCGCGTATATAGGCCAGTACTTCGGGGGCAATCATGTCGGCCACGCGGCTGTCGGAGGCATGGAGGGCTTCGCGCACCTGTGTGGAGCTGAAAGGGAATTCGGGCGCAGCAATCAGCCTGACGCCGCAAGCGTCTGTCAGGTCGAGCCCGTTGTCGGCCGAGAGTTGCCCGCCGCGGGGATAGACAATCAGCGGATAGTGGCGGAGTATGTAGCCGTGCTCGCGCCAAAGGCGGAACACACGCCAGTTGTCGGCGCCGACAATGAGGGAAAAGCGCCGGTCGGGAAAGGCGCGGACCAGCCTGCGCAGCGTGTGCGCCGTGTAGCTGGGCCGCGGCAAAGTGAATTCGAAGTCGGAAGCCTCGATGCCGGGCGTTTGCGCCACGGCCAGACGGGCCATGTGCAGGCGGTCGGCCTCGGAAGCGAGCGTGGCAGACTGTTTCAGCGGATTGCGGGGCGACACCATGAGCCACACTTCGTCGACAAAGCCCTGTTCGAGCAAATGACGCGCAAGGCCCGTGTGTCCGGCGTGGACGGGATTGAACGAACCGCCGAAAATGCCTGTTCTAATCTGCATCGTCCCCTACTCTCTCCCGCCCGCACCGACGAAAGCGCCGACAATTGTCTTCATCCGCTCCACAGCTTCGTCCAAATCGTCGTTGACCACAGTAATGTCGAAGCGCGGCGCGCACGAAAGCTCATATTCGGCTCGGGCCATGCGGCTTTCCACGGCTTCGGGGGTCTCCGTGCCGCGCGATTCCAGCCGGCGGCGCAATTCGCCGAGACCGGGTGGCTGAATGAACACGGCCAGCGCCTCGCTGCCGTAGATTTGTTTGATGTTTTCCGCTCCCACGACGTCGATGTCGCAGACGATGTTGTCGCCGGCCTCGAGGCGGCGGTCGACTTCGGCTTTCAGCGTGCCGTAGAAGCGGCCTTCGTAGACTTCCATGTATTCAAGGAAATCGCCGCGCGCTATGCGGGCTCTGAATTCCTCGGGCGACAGAAAGTAGTACTCTACGCCGTCGCGCTCCGTCCCGCGCGGCGGACGCGAGGTGGCCGATATGGAAAAATGCAGGTTCAACTCCGGACACTGCTGCATCAGTGCGCGGATAATCGTGCTCTTGCCCGAACCGCTCGGCGCAGACAAAATAATGAGTTTCCCTTTTCTCGTCTCCATTCCAAACGGCTACATTACGTTGAGCACCTGCTCTTTGATTTGTTCCAGCTCGTCTTTCATCCGCACGACGATGTTCTGCATCTCTGCCTGGTTGGATTTCGAGCCGGTCGTGTTGATTTCGCGCCCCATCTCCTGCGCAATGAAGCCGAGTTTCTTGCCCACTCCGCCTTCTTCGTTCATCGTGGCGCGGAAATAGGCGATATGGTTGGAGAGTCGCTGCTTCTCTTCCGAAATATCAAGCTTTTCGATGTAGTAAATCAGTTCCTGTTCCAAACGATTCCGATCATAATCCACGCCTTTGAGCTCGTCGAGCCGCTCAGTGAGCCGCTGGCGTATTTTTTCGACGCGGGCTTTCTCGAAAGGCTCGATGTCGTGCATGAGCGCCTCGATGCGGTCGAGGTTTTCCGCAAATTTTCCGGAAAGGGCCTCACCCTCCTGCCGGCGAAAGGCGACAAGGGCGTCGACGGCCTGCTCTACTGCAGCGCTGACGGCTGTCCATTCTTCCTCCGAAAGCGTTTCCGTTTCGGCAACGGTCGTCAAGTCGGGCATACGCATCAGCATCTGCCACAAACCGTCGGCAGTAGGTTGCTCCATGCCTGTCGCTTCGCACACTTCGCGCACCTGCTCCGCATAGGCTTTCGCCACGTCGGCATTGATGCGGGCAGTTTGCTGCCGGGCGTTTTTTTCAATCCACAGTGTAAACTCCACTTTTCCACGCTCCAGACACCGCTGTATGAGCGCGCGGATTTCCATTTCCTTTTCACGATAGAGGGGCGCCAGACGAGTGGAAAGATCAAGTTGTTTCGAGTTCAGCGAACGGATTTCGGCATGAACGATTTTGTCTTGCAGACACAGGTCGGCTTTGCCGTAGCCGGTCATACTTTGTATCATAGTTGTTCGTTTTGTTTTTCCGTATCTGTTTCATTTGCCTCGTCGGCCGGAATCTTTGGTCCGTCAAAATCTCCGGAAACACCGTCGACAACGGCCTCATCGTCGTCTTCGTCGTCAGTCGGACGGCTGGCCTTGAGCACTTCACCGAAACTGAGGACAAAACCTTTCACTCCGCGGGCAAAGGCCACGGCCGACAGACAGACGGCACGCACCGACCACAGCACAACGAAGCGCAAAGCGCGAAAAGAAAGGCGAAGCAGATTGGCCGGAGAGAGATCGAACCGCCGATCAAGCCAGGCAAAAAGTTCTATAACAGCCGTCGGCAACACCAGCGCGCCGAAGAAAAGAAGCGACACAAGGACAATGCCAGATGTCAGGCCGCAACGGGTCAGCAGGCCGTACATACCGGGCAGCAACACCATGGAAAATACAAAGTGTGCACCGAACATTTCCGGCAATTCGGCCATCGAGAAGGCCGTATCGCCCTTTGTCGCGCTGCGACTCTCCTCTGCCGCTGCCACAAGCAGCAATCCGGCCGCGTAAAACAGGCGACCGTAAACCGTATCGCCTGTATAACAGGCCAAAGTCAGGGCCAAGGCGGCAAAAAGCCTACAGAACATAAATTTCTTGCGTCTCAAAGTCTCTCGTTTTTGAAGATTTATTATCGACGAACGGCGTCAGGAAATGGAAAAGCCATCCCTTGAACCGCTGCCAGCGGGGATAGCGCTGCCAACGCTCAGGAGTGAGCCTGAAACACCGCGTCAGTTTGTCGTTCTCAAAGATATTTTGCAACTGACGGGTAGAAAAGACATCGTCCACCAGCAGATTGCATTCATAGTCGAAGGTAAGGCTGCGCGAATTGAGGTTGGCCGATCCGACAAAACTGAAACATGAATCCACCATCATGATTTTCGAATGGTGGAAGCCTCCTTCATATATAAATATATGGGCGCCACAGTCCATCAAACGGCTCACAGTATATTCTACAATTCGCGGAGTGACGGGCACGTCACTTTTAGCCGAAACCATGATTTGCACATCTACCCCGCGGCCGATAGCTTTGCGCAACGAGCGGCGGATATGCCGGCAGAGCGTGAAATAGGGATTGACTATCTGTATTTGATTTTCGGCCACATCAATGGAACGGATGAATGTATTGTGTATGATACGCCGATTCGACTTCGGACCTTTGTCTACCACACAAATACGCTTTTTCCGGGCCGTAGGCGTCATATCGGGCTGCAAGCCATTGAACATTTTGCGCGCGTCGCACCCTCCCGAATAGTATTCCGGACCTTGCAGACACTGTCCCGTCACCCGGTTCCAGAAATCTATGAAGACAGCTTGCAGACGATCGACAGCGTCTCCCTCTACACGACAATGCACGTCTCGCCATTCACCGAACGAAGCCTTGCCTTTTATGTAATAATCCGCCACATTCATGCCGCCGGTATAGGCCAATACACCGTCTATGACCACTATTTTCCGGTGATCGCGGTGCAGGGCATGATTTATCCAGGGGAAACGCATGGGATCGAACTCATATATTTCAATTCCGCAGGCTCGGAGGCTGTCGAGTTTGGCCCGTTTGAGCGGACGGTTGTTGGACAAATTGCCGAAGCCGTCGAACAGCGCACGAACCTGCACTCCTCCGGCCGCACGCTCGGCCAACAGGCTGAAAAGACGGTCGGAAATCGAGTCATTACGAAAATTGAAGTACTCGAGATGGACGGAGTGGCGCGCCTGCCGGATAGCAGCGAACATATCGTCGAACTTTTCCTGCCCGTTCTTGAAAAAAACAACGGAATTGTTGTCGGTGGGCCGCACGGAATAGGCTTCGCCGAGATAGCGCACCACGTCTGCGCCGCTTTGGGCCACGACCGTGGAAATCAGGCAGCAGGCCAGCAACAACAATGCGGTGATCCGTCTTCTCATGTCTGTCGCTCCGGGCGTTTGCCCGACATTGTTTTCTTTACAATTCGAGTGCGAAGTTATCGACTATCCCCAACAATTCGCCAGCCGCACCGGTCACCAGCACGGCATGGATTTTCCGGCGATAGAGCAGTTCCTGAATGTCGGCCACCTTGCTTTCGGGCGTCACGCACTGCGGTGCGGCCGACATGATGTCAGCCGCTGTCGCATCGAAGAAGTCTGCCCGAAGGCGTTCCATCGCCCTGCGGATGTCGCCGTCCGTGATGATGCCCGCTACGCGCCTCCCGGCCGTCACGACAACAGCCAGCCCGAGACGGCCTTCAGACATACGGCCTACGACCTGGGGCAAAGACGTTTCGGGGACCACCACGGGAAGGTCTTCGCTGCGCATCACGTCGGCTGCCGTGGTCAGCAGCCGGCGTCCCAGCGAGCCGCCGGGATGATTGCGGGCGAAATCTTCGGGACAGAAATGCCTGGCTTCGACCAGCGCGCAGGCAAGGGCGTCGCCCATGGCGAGCGTGGCAGTCGTGCTGCTGGTCGGGGCCAGTCCGTTTGGGTCGGCCTCGCGGGACACGGCGACATTGAGGTGGGCATCGGAGTATTTGGCCAGCAGGCTCGACGGATTGCCGCTCATGCCGATGACTGGGATGCCGCGCTGGCGCAACAACGGGATGAAGCGCAGCAGTTCGTCGGTCTGACCGGAGTTGCTGATGGCAAGCACCACGTCGTCCTCGCGCACTACGCCGAGATCGCCGTGAAAGGCGTCGAGCGCCGGCATGAAGAAGCTGGGAGTTCCCGTCGAACTCATCGTAGCCGCGATTTTCGCCCCGATATGGCCGGACTTCCCCACCCCGGTGATGATAAGTTTGCCGCTGCATTCGAGTATCAGCCCGACGGCACGGTCGAAACCGTCGTCGAGCTGCGGAATAAGGTCGAGCAGGGCTTGCGCCTCGCTGCGGAGACAGGCTTCTGCCGCTTCGGTGTACCGGCTCATAGCAATTCTTCGACAAGTGCGGGCAATTCCGCGAGGTTCAACATGTTGGGACCATCGCTGAGCGCCGTCTCGGGCGCGGGATGGGTCTCAAAAAAATAGCCGTCCGCGCCAAAGGCTTTGGCCGCCCGCGCCATCATCGGCACATAGGCGCTGTTGCCGCCTGTGCGCCCCGTTGCGCCGGCGGGTTCCTGACAAGCGTGCGTGCAGTCCATCAGCACGGCGTCGGCCAGCGGCTTCATTTTGGGCAGATTGCGGAAATCGACCACCAGCGCCCCGTAGCCGAACGTGTTTCCCCTTTCGGTGAGCCAGACCTCGGGCGCTCCGCCGTCGCGGGCCTTTTCCACGGGATAGCGCATGTCTTCGGCCGAGAGGAACTGGGCCTTCTTGATGTTGACGATGCGGCCGGTTCGCGCGGCGGCCACGAGAAGGTCGGTCTGCCGGCACAGAAAGGCCGGAATCTGCAACACGTCGCAGACTTCGGCCGCAGGCGCGGCCTGCCAGGCCTCGTGAATGTCGGTCAGCACGGGCAGTCCGAACTTCTCCTTCACGGCTGCAAGCAACTCCAGCCCGCGTTCGAGGCCGGGGCCGCGGTAAGAATTCAGGCTGGTGCGGTTCGCCTTGTCGAACGAAGCCTTGAAATAGACGCGCGCCCGCCCGCAAAAGGGAACGAGCCTTGCTGCGACGGCCTCCATCACGTCAGCCGACTCGATAACACAAGGGCCGGCGATGAGTATGGTTTCGGAAGATTGCATATTCGGTTATCGGACGATGAACGTCATTGGTCTACAAAATTACGAAAAAGCCCGACACGCTCCAACAGCCGCCCGTTGCATGTCGTGTTGCATGGGCGAGCGGGGAAGCGCGGGAACGGCACACTCCGCAAAAGCTATTATGCGACAAGTCTGCGTATTTATTTGATTATCTTTGTCTAATCAAAACAATTTCAGACACGAAAGAAAACTTCACCGTTGTCATTTCTCCGCAGCAACCTGCTAACGGGATTTTGTAAAAATTTTTGACAAACCGCTTACGTGAAATAGAAGCGGAGAAGCGCATTATGCGCCGCCCGGCGGGCAAAAAACGGCCGCGAAAAGGGGTTGTAACGAAACAAGCGGGCGTAAGTTGCAACTTACGCCCGCTTGTTTCGAACTTACAGGGAGATATTTTTCCCTTTCAGGCGTTTTTCTTCGCCTTGCAAAGTCCTTGTTTCGCGCGAAAAGGAGGAAGGAACAATACAAGTCTGAGATAAATCGCTGAAAACCAACCTTGCGCCCTCTTTACCCAAAGCCCCGTGGTCGGCGCACAGACATGGGCCGGCGCAACGCGCTGCAAACAGGCGATTGGCGGACGCGATTTTTGTAAAAAATTTTGACAAAACCGAAAGGAGGCTACTCCGGGAACGTTGCAAACGAGATGGAGGCGTCGGCACCCACATAACAATCTCCGCCATACCAGCGGCAGAAAGCGATTTCCCCGACAAGGGGATAATGGCAGCGCAAACGGCCGCAGGAGAGCTCGACAACCTGATTGCGCAGCACGCGGCCGTCGGCCAAATGAAGCCGGCAGACGGCAAGGCGCTCGACACGGGTTTCGGACACAGGCAAAGGCGTTCAGCGGCGGCTGCGGTTGACAATTCCGCGACGCTTGTCTATGCCGAGCAGGCTGTCGCGTATTTCTTGTTCACGGGTTTTCCGGCGTAACGGGCGCACACCGTCGCTTTGCAGCCTGACAGCGCGCTCGGGCGGAGCGGGAAGCCGCTCCTGTCGGGCGGGTTGGTTGCTTCCGGGCGGCAATGCCTGACGGCGCAGAACGCTGTCGGGACGCAAAAGGCGGGAGGATGGAGCGGAAAGCGAGTCGGACGACACGGAGAGCGTGTCAGCGAGCGTCGCGGGCTCGGAAACTTCGGGTTCGGGCTCGCGGTGGCGGCAGAAAAGGCTGATGTCACTCACGACAAGCAGACGCGGCGGCCCGCCGACGGGAGCAACCTGATAGATGAAGCCCGTAATTTTACGCAATTTCTGCCGTACGTCTGTCCGCAGCGTGAGCGTTTGCCGGGCCGAGCTGAAAATGTATTGCAATGTGGTGGCCGTGCTGTCATTGGCGTAATGCAGGGTGAACGAAGCCACGGCGCTCTTCACGCCGTCCTTGTAAAACCACGCCGTGGAAAAGGCCCACGCGAGTTCGTCGCCCGGCCGGAACGCCGTGTCGGCCTCTATTTCGAAAGTACGGCGGTTGACGCCCGGACTGACGAGCAGCCAACAGTCGCGGTCGGGCCATACGTCGTGCGCCCCGGCGGCATCGGCCGCAGCGTCGGGCAGCAAGGACGGAGCAGCGCCGTAGCGGAGGGCCAGACGGTCGTATATTTCATAAAATTCTTCGGCATGCGCAGTATAATAGCGCAACGACTGCTCAAACTGGCTGCGCGTGATGCCATGACGGCGGAATACGGCTTCCTCGGCAGCATAGGTTTCAATCTCTGTGTCGGCAGAAGCGCTCCGTCCCGCAACGAGACTCGTGGCGAGGTGGTAGTCGTAGAGCACGTCTTCCATTTTCTTGTCGGGAAGCACGCCGTCGGGCCGCCCGGGCTTGCAGCCGGAGAGCCACAGCAGCGGGAACAACAGAACGAGGAGCAGGATGCGGGCGTTCATCTGCGCTGTAGGAGAAACTTGTTGTAGAAAAGGACAAGGGAGACGGCACCTACACTGATGCAGGCATCGGCAAAATTGAAAATGGCGCCGAAAAACACCTGACCACCCACGAAGGGAAGCCAGTCGGGCCACGTAAACAGCGGGAAATAGAACATATCGACCACTTTTCCGCTGAGAAAATCGCCGTAACCGGCTCCGAGACCGACCCAGCGGGCCGGTGCGGCGAAAGGATAGCCGACGGGGTGACTTTCCTCGAAGCCAAGCCCGTAGAAACAGTTGTCGAGAATATTGCCCGACGCGCCGGCGATAATCATGGAAAGACATACGATAAGCCCGACGGGATAGCGTCGGCGCACGGCTTGTATCAGCACCCAGACGAAAGCCGCTATGGCCAGAATACGGAACAAGGCGAGAAAAAACGTGCCGACGAACTCCATGCCGAAAGCCATTCCGCGGTTTTCGGTAAAAGTAATGCGAAACCAAGGCCATATTTCTATGCTTTCATAGAGCAGCATGGAAGTTTTAACGGCTATTTTGACAGCTTGGTCGACGACAAGCAGCAAAGGTATCAGCGTTACTGCCACAAGGGTGCGTTTGTCCATAGTCTGATTACTAAATAAGGAGATACCGTTTCCCGGAACAGCCGAGAAATGCAGCAGCGCTGCACGCACAAAACGGCGGGCGGCGCTGCTGTACCGCCGTCGGGAAACGGGAACGGAACGGTATTTTTTACTTGCGCGACAATTTGGCTTCGATGGAGAGCGTAGCGTGAGGAACGGCGCGCAAACGCTCTTTGGGAATGAGCTTTCCGGTCTCGCGGCAAATGCCGTAAGTCTTATTCTCGATGCGGACGAGCGCGGCTTTCAGGCGCTGGATGTATTGCTGCTGGCGCGAGCACTGCATGGTCAGATATTCTTTCGACTGCGCCAGAGATCCTTCCTCGAGAGCCTTGTAAGTGGGCGAAGTACCCTCGTCTCCGTTGCTGGTACGGCCTGTGAGCTGGTCCATCATCTGTTCGTAGTCGGACTGGGCGGCCTTGATTTTTTCCGAGATGAGTTCCTTGAATTCGACAAGTTCTTCATCGCTGTACCGGGTCTTTTCCATATGGTCAGATTTTTTGAATACTAAACGCTTCGCCGAACATGATGCCGCCTTCGGCCAGCACCTGTCCTTTAATGTAAGAGCCGAAATCTTCGACGGCGGCACGGTTGTCGGGCGTGTCCTCGACCGTTACGCGAATCCGGTCTGTCAACTGCAGTCCGCTTTCCTTTCGCGTGGTTTGGACAAGTTTGACAATTTCACGGGCAATGCCTTCGCGACGCAATGCCTCGTCGACAGTCAAATCAAGGGCTACGGTCAGCGTTCCTTCGCTTACGACCGTCCATCCCGGAATGTCCTGGCTGAGAATCTCGACGTCGTCACGTTCTATCAGGCAGTTCTGTCCTTCGACAACAAGCACCACGGAGCCTTGTTCAAGTTTGGCAATTTGCGACTGGTCCATGGCGGTGACTGCCGCACTGACACTTTTCATCAGCTTACCGAACTTCTTTCCCATGACGCGGAAGTTACATCTTACGCTCTTTTGCAACATCGAACCATCCACGAAATCTATCTCCTTAACATTCGTTTCACTCAGGATAATGTCTTTTACGGTTTCGATGTCGGCTTGTTGCTGCGCGTCGATTGCAGGAAGGGCTATGCGACGCAGCGGCTGGCGCACAATAACTTTTTCTTTTTTGCGTAACGAAAGCACCATCGACGTGATACGCTGGGCCAATTCCATACGGGCCTCGAGTTTTTTATCAATACAAGCCTCGTCCGCCTCAGGGAACTGAGCAAGATGTACGCTTTCCTCGCCGGTAAGATCGCGATAAAGGCGGTCGGCATAGAAAGGTGCGACAGGCGCCATAAGCCGGGCCACAACTACCAGACATTCATAGAGCGTCTGATAAGCAGCCAGCTTGTCATCCGTCATTTCACCCGCCCAGAAACGGCTGCGACAGAGACGAACATACCAGTTGGAGAGATTGTCAATGATGAAACTCTGGATAGCACGGCCAGCCCGCGTCGGTTCGTATGTGTCATAGGCTTCCGCCACGTTTTTCACAAGCGAATGGAGCTCCGAGAGTATCCAACGGTCAATTTCCTGCCGTCCGGAAAGAGGTACTTGCAGCATAGCTGAATCGAAGCCGTCGATATTGGCATACATGGCAAAGAAAGAATAAGTCTGGAACAGTTTGCTGAAAAACGTCCGGCTCACTTCCTTCACGCCTTCTTCGTCGAATTTCAGGTTATCCCACGGCGAGGAATTCGTTATCATATACCAACGGAGCGGATCGCTGCCATACTGTTCGATAGCTCCGAACGGATCCACAGCATTGCCCAAACGCTTCGACATCTTCGCACCGTGTTTGTCGAGCACAAGACCATTGGAAATTACAGCCTTGAAAGAAATACTGTCGAATACCATCGTGGCTATGGCATGCAGGGTAAAAAACCAACCACGCGTCTGATCGACACCTTCTGCAATGAAGTCCGCAGGATAAGCCAAGCCTTTATCTATCAATTCGCTGTTTTCAAAAGGATAATGTATTTGGGCGTAGGGCATGGAACCCGAATCGAACCAAACGTCGATGAGATCGGACTCGCGATGCATGGGTTGTCCGGAAGGGCTTACCAGAACGATGTCGTCGACATAGGGACGGTGCAGGTCGACAAGGTCATAATTCGCCTTACTATAGTCGCCCGGAACAAACCCCTTGCATTTCAGCGGATTTTCTTTCATCAAACCGGCGGAAACACTCTTTTCGATTTCATCGTAAAGCTCCGCAATCGAACCGATACAAAGTTCTTCGCCACTTTCGCTGCGCCAGATGGGAAGAGGCGTGCCCCAATAGCGGGAACGGCTGAGATTCCAGTCGTTCAGATTCTCGAGCCATTTGCCGAAACGGCCCGTCCCCGTCGATTCGGGTTTCCAAAGTATTTCCTTATTGAGCTCCATCATACGCTCCCTGAACGCTGTGGAACGGATGAACCATGAATCGAGCGGATAATAAAGAACCGGCTTGTCGGTACGCCAGCAGTGAGGATAGCTGTGGACGTGTTTTTCTATGCGGAAAGCCCTGTTTTTCATTTTCAGGTCCATGCAAATGGCTATATCGAGCGTCTCGTCTTTTTTGCTGAGCGACGGGTCATAAGCATTCTTCACATAACGGCCTTCCCAACGCTGATATTCTTCGATGCGAATATAGTCAGCCACAAAAGACGGATCCAAATCCGATATGCAATAAAAACGGCCGCGCAAATCGACCATAGGAACTTGTTTCCCCCTGACATCTGTCAACAACAAGGGAGCAATTCCGGCTTTCTTAGCCACAAAAGCATCATCAGCACCGAATGTGGGCGCAATATGCACGATTCCCGTACCATCTTCCGTACTTACATAATCGCCGGGGATTACACGGAAAGCATCTCCGGCCGGAACTGCCATCGGAATCAGTTGTTCATAATGCATTCCGCACAACTCTTCGCCGATCCACGAACCAGAAACGCGCCAAGGGATTATTTTGTCGCCGAAACGGTATGCCGAAAAATCTCCGTTCTCGCCTTCTGCCGGGAAATAGGCATTGACAAGCGCTTTTGCCAACACAGCCGACATCGGTTGCCCCGTATAAGGATTGAAAGTCTGTATACAGACATACTCTATCTTCGGACCGACACAGAGTGCCGTATTCGACGGCAACGTCCAGGGTGTCGTCGTCCAGGCAAGGAAATAAGCATCGCCGTGTCCCTGCATCTTTTCCTTAGGATCGAGTATTCGGAACTGCGCCGTCACAGTCGTGTCTTTCACATCCCGATAACAGCCGGGCTGATTCAGTTCATGGCTCGAAAGACCGGTTCCTGCAGCAGGCGAATAGGGCTGAATCGTATAACCCTTGTAGAGTAATCCCTTGTCATAGAGTTGACGGAGCAACCACCACAGCGTCTCGATATACGAGTTCTCATATGTAATATAAGGATGCTCCATATCCACCCAATATCCCATCTTTCGGGAAAGATCCGTCCATTCCTGCGTGAATTTCATCACGTTCTCCCGGCATTTCCGGTTATATTCCTCAACAGAAATCTTCCGGCCGATGTCTTCTTTCGTAATGCCGAGTTCTTTCTCCACGCCGAGTTCCACCGGAAGCCCGTGCGTATCCCACCCGGCCTTGCGTTCCACGCGGAAACCGCACATCGTTTTATACCGGCAGAACACATCTTTAATCGTGCGGGCCATGACATGATGAATGCCCGGATGCCCGTTTGCCGAAGGCGGGCCTTCAAAAAACACGAATGGACGTTTCCCCTCCCGTTCCTCGACAGAACGGCGAAACAAGTCGAGTCGCTCCCACTCTTCGAGTATTTCTTTATTCACACTCGACAAATCGAGCGCCTTTCGTTCATTATATTTCATCATATTCTTATTGTTGTAGCTGTTAGGCAAGCCGCTTCCCGGGCTAACCGCCGGAATCTGGAAAGCCGGACAATGAGCGCAAAAATAAGCATTATTTTCCAATAAAACCGCCCGGCTTTAGTTTTGCATGTTCCGTTGTCCCCAGAAAAGAGGCCAGCAATTTATTTTTCCGGGAACTCCTCTGTGACAAATCTCTCCGGATGACGTCCGCGGAAAGGACGGTAATACGCCATTATTTCGCGCATATCCGCCTCTACATCGCCCGACGGGTAAAGAAGTTTCGTGCAAACGATTTCACGCCGGCCGAAATCGAGGGCATAAAGCGCAATCGGTATGCCGGCCTTCAAGGCAATATAATAGAAGCCGCGCTTCCAGATTCTGGCAAGCGCCCGCGTTCCCTCGGGCGTCACGGCAAGGCGAAAGTCTCCGGCCGCTGCTGCGCGGGCCGCGAGTTGATCGGTCAGGCTGACCGAGCGATTGCGTTCCACGGGAATTCCTCCCATTTTGCGGAACACAACCCCGAAAGGACCGAAAAACCACTCTTTCTTCATCAAAAACTCCGCCCTCTCTCCTTTCGCCCAATAATACATCTTGCCGATTACGAAATCCCAATTACTCGTGTGCGGAGCTACGCACAAGATGCATTTGCGCGGAATTTCCACAGTGACACGCTCGCGCCAGCCGAGCCATTTGAACAGAATCGTAGCGAACATTGATTTTATCTAAGCGTTATGCTGCCCCGGACCATATTTAAGTCCGGACAATGCGGCGCAAATTTAACATATTTCACGAAACGGAGCGAATAAACCGCCGACAAAGCGCCAAGGCTCGGAGATTATTTGTAAGTTTGCAGCCGCAAACAATCGCATAATCCTTTTAAACTCCTAATTTATTCTTTCATGACTACAATTATCGTTGCCATCTTCATCGTGGGCTATGCAGGAATAGCGCTCGAACATGGCCTCAAAATCAACAAGGCGGCCACAGCCTTGCTGATGTGCGTATTGTGCTGGGTGTTCTACATGTGCGACGCCGCAGCTTTCATCGAATCGTTCCACAATGTGCGTATCGCCCCCGACGAACTCCCGGCATGGATCAACGAGCACATATTGCTCGAGCACCTCGGCGACACTTGCGAAACCCTTTTCTTCCTGATGGGCGCCATGACGATTGTAGAAGTCGTCGACGCCAACGGCGGATTCAACTTCGTGCGCGAATCTCTCGCCACCACCTCCAAGCGCGCCTTGCTTTGGCGCATTGCCTTCATGACATTCTTTCTTTCCGCCATTCTCGACAATCTTACCACCTCGATTGTCATGATAATGGTGCTGCGCAAACTCGTTTCAGACAAGCGCGACCGCATGATCTACGCCGGCCTCGTCATTCTTTCGGCCAACAGCGGCGGAGCTTTTTCGCCCATCGGCGACGTGACGACCATTATGCTCTGGATTAAAGGCTCGCTCACGACAATCGGCGTCATCACCGAAATTTTCCTCCCCTCACTCGTTTCTATGGCCGTTCCCGCCTTCATTCTGCAATACTCGCTCAGCGGAAAGCTCGCCACCCAGCCGGCCGAAGCCGGCAATGCCGGGGAACATTCCAGCCAGCTCTCGGCCCTCGAGCGCAAAATCGTCTTCTGGCTCGGCGTGGGCGGTCTTTGCTTCGTCCCCATCTTCCGTTTCCTCACCGATCTGCCCCCGTTCATGGGCATTCTCCTTGTACTCGGCCTGCTTTGGGCAGTCACGGAAATTTTCTTCCGGCATCACGACGAAGAAGAAGATGCTTCCACACACCGTGTGACCAATCTGCTCTCGCGCATCGACCTGAGCACGATACTTTTCTTCCTCGGCATCCTCATGGCCGTGGCTACGCTTCAGGAAATCGGCGTATTGCAAGCCTTCGGCCAGTGGCTCAACACCGCTTCGGGCGGCAACCACTATCTCGTGACCGGCGTAATCGGCGTAATTTCGAGCATCGTCGACAACGTGCCCCTCGTGGCCGGATGCATGGGCATGTACCCCATCGCCCCGACCGGCGACATGGCCGTCGACGGCCTCTTCTGGCAACTGCTGGCCTATTGCGCCGGCGTGGGCGGCTCCATCCTCATCATCGGCTCGGCCGCCGGCGTCATCGTGATGGGTCTCGAGAAAATCACGTTCGGCTGGTACCTGAAACACATCTCGTGGGTAGCCCTTATCGGCTATCTGTGCGGCATGCTCACCTATTATATCCAAAATCTGATTTTCTAACCCACCCTGTCTCTTTTCGACGGACCGCTTTTTCAGCGTCCGTCGAAAAAACAAGCCAAATCCCCCGACCTCATGAAACGCATTCTCCTCGTCGCCGCATTGCTCGTCGCATTCGGCACCCGTCAAGCCTCGGCTTTCGGCTTCGACTGGGGCCTTACCGGCGGTGTCAACATGACAAAAATCAAGATTAAACATCCCGGAACCAACCTCTCGGCCGAAAACTGGGCCGGCTGGTTCATCGGGCCGAAAGTGAACCTCTCTCTGCTCGCCGGCCTCGGCGCCGACGCCTCGTTGCTCTACAACCAGCAACAAATCTCCTCGCCAGAAAAATTGTCCAACGAGCTGTGGCGCTCCATCGAAATCCCCCTCAACGCCCGCTACAATATAGGCATCGGCAGAGTGGCCAGCGTCTATCTGGCCACCGGCCCCCAGTTCGGCTTCAGCATCAGCCGCCACAACTGGAAAGGCCTCGACGGCTTCACCAGCGAAAACATGTACACCACCTGGAACATCGGCGCCGGCGCCAAAGTGCTCGGCCACCTCGAATTGGGCCTCGGCTACAACTTCGGCCTCAGCAAATTCGGCAAACAAACGTCCACCCCGAGCAACAGCATGAAAAAGAACGCCTTCCAGCTGAAGGCAACCGTCTATTTCTAACCCCACCTCCCCATGATCCGACTCAATTGCTTCTTCAAAGCCAGCGAGGGCCGTTACGACGACGCCCTCGAAGCCGCCATCGCCCTCACCGCCGCCTCGCAGACAGAAGAAGGCTGCATCGCCTACGACGTATTCGAGAGCGCCACGCGCGGCGAAATCTTCATGATTTGCGAAACGTGGACCGACGAAGCCGCCCTCGAAGCCCATTCCGCCTCGGCCCATTTCATCGAACATGTAGCCACGCTCCAGGAGTGCGGCACGCTGAAAGTCGAAAAATTCGCCTTCTGAACGCCGGTAGGAACAGCCGCTAAGGACGACCTTGTAAAAAGCTGAAAACAAACAGCTCCTTATCGCCCGAAACTTACTCCCTGCAAGTTTGAACTAACGCAGACCAAGTTCAAACTTGCAGGGAGTAAGTTTTTGCTTACACAAAGAAAAAAAATCGTATCGGTCGAAGCGTTTCTCCGACTCACGATTTTGTCTCCCCCGTTCGCCATCCTTTTCCGAAAAATCGCTACCTTTGCTCTCGCAAGTCGCCCCGCGAGTCTCCGCCGAAGAAATTAGCGGGAAAACCTGCACACACAACATTATGGAAGAGCGTTTACTCAGCGCTCGTTCTTGGCAAATAGGAATCTCACAAGTTCAAGAAACAGCCGAGAACGCAGCAACGGTAGATGCCTCGTGGTATGTAATTGCCGGACGACGGACTTTTCACGAAGACCGTGCGTCC
>JAFLUW010000036.1:0-6664 GCA_022508615.1 Prevotellaceae bacterium
GGCACCGGCCGCAGAAAAAGCGGAGAACGGGCGCATTTTGTCGGGCCTCAGCCTCAGCGGCGCAGACGGCAAGGACGGAATCGAACAGCTTCGCTTTTCCCGTTCGGCAACAGCAGCAAACGCTGCGGCAGACTTCAGTTCCGGCGACATCGTGCTGCTCTATGCCGGCGACGGCCGCGCCGACGACACGACAACCCGCCAGGTGACGCGCGCCTGCATCGAAGAAATCGACGAAATCTCGCTCACGTTGCGTTTAGCCTACCGGCAGCGCAACCTGCATTTCTTTCCCGCCGGCGCGACTTACTGTATTGAGAGCGACTTCAGCCCTCTGCATTTCGCAACCGGCGTGCGCAGCCTCATGACGCTCACCGAAATGCCGTCACGCCTCAGAGCACTGCTTATGGGAGAGAAAGACGCCGTGCCGGCCGTGGACGAGCGTCTTTCGCTGACTGCCGAGGCGCCGGCGAGCGTGGCCCGGCAGGTGCTGGCCGCCAAACGCGCACAAGATTTCTTCCTTCTGATTGGTCCTCCCGGCTCGGGCAAGACGAGTATCGCCATGCGCGCGATGACAGCCGACTTTCTGGCCGGACGGACAGAGGGAGAACATTTGCTGCTGGCCGCTTATACGAACCGCGCCGTCGACGAAATCTGCCGGATGCTCGACACGTTGCCCGACGCGCCCTACATACGTATCGGAAACGAGCGTGCCTGCGCGCCGTTCTGCCGGAAACGGATGCTTTCGGCCCAGACTGGCGGCATGAAAAGGCGCGACGAGGTGGTAACGCTGTTCAGGCGCACGCCGATCGTCGTCGGCACCGTGCTGTCTCTTTCCTCTCACCCCGAATTGCTGCGCTGGCTGCGCCCGTCGTGCCTGATTGTCGACGAAGCCTCGCAGGTGCTCGAACCGGCGCTGCTCCCGCTGCTGGCTTGCAGCCGCAAGTTCGTGCTGATCGGCGACCACAAGCAGCTGCCGGCCGTCGTCGCGCTTCCCCGGCAAGCTTCGGAAGTGACCGACACCGACTTGCACACCATGGAGTTGCGCAACTGCCGCCAATCGCTTTTCGAGCGGCTGCATCGTCTGACCGAAGCGCGCGAATGGCAGGGCGTCTGCGCCTCGCTCGAGGTTCAGGGCCGCATGCATGCAGAGATTTGCGACTTTGTCTCGCAAACCTTCTACTCCGGACGGCTGCGCACAGCCGGATTGCCTCACCAGACGGAAAAACTTCCCCTCCGGCGCTACGCCGACGCCGTCATGACGTTCGTTTCCGGCTGTCGCATGGGATTTGTCGACGTTCCGGGCAGCGACAAAAGGCACTTCAGCAAACACAGCGAGGAAGAAGCCCGCTGGACAGCCCGCATCGCCGAAGCCATAACCCGCTGGCATGCGGCCGAAGGGAAAACTTTCGACGCCGCTGCTCAAATCGGCATCATCGTGCCCTTCCGCAGCCAGATAGCCGCCGTGCGCCGCCACCTTTCGCAGCCCGGCGTCGTGGTCGACACGGTGGAGTGCTTTCAGGGTGCGCAACGCGATTTCATCATCTTTTCCACCGTCGTACACAAGGCCGGAGCGCTCCGCATGCTCTCGCAGGAGGATATCGTCGAAGGCCGTCCGACAGACCGTAAGCTGAATGTGGCCGTCTCCCGCGCGCGCCGCGCTTTTTTTCTCGTGGGCGACGCCGCCACGCTCGGCCACAGCGCAGCCTATGCAGCCCTGCTCGGCCGGCTGACGCGCTTCGGGGGATAGGTCGGCGGCCGTTGTCCGCCCGCGCCGCCTGCGGAGCGGAGCGAAACGGGCGAAAAGCCCCGTTGCCGACGAAAGATTTTCTGCATTTCCGGCCGCCGTTTTCTCCCTCTCGCGATGTCACGAAAGGCCCCGCCAATCGCGTATTTCCGGACAACTTTTCCGGCCGGCCCGAAATACACGATTTTTCAGGCTTTTTCTTTCCAAAAGCTATTTTATTCATAATCAGCTCCCTATTTCCCGAACCGTCGATTCCGAACATCGGAATTGCCGGAAAAAGCCGCAGAAAAAACTCGAAAAAGCGCGCAAAACGAGAAAAATTACAGCCTTTCGGGACGAACTTACGCCCAATAATTTTCAACTAACGCGGCGTTAGTTGAAAATTGTCTTGCATAAGGAGCGGCTTAAACAGAAAAAAGTGCGGAAACGACGCTTTGTGCAATCCGTTCCGCCCCGTAGCGGCGCTAAAAGGCCCAGTCGGTTTTGTCAAAATTTGTTGCGTAAAATGCGACATGCGGCACACGGCTGCTCGGCCGGCCGCAATGCGCTCCCGACACGGCGCCGCCAGCCCGCATACGCCGCAGCGGGCCGCATCGCCCGGAGGAATGCGGCCCGCTGTCGGATTTTCGTTCGCGCAAGGCTTACTTGATGCCGAGCTTCTTCGCTATCGGCGCGGGAATGGCGTCTTTGTGGATGAGAATGTTCATTGTCTTGTAAGCGACATAGGCTTTCGAGGCGTAGAACATGCCGTGATACTGGCCGTAATCGCCCCACGAATTTTTCACCATGAAGTATTCGTCGCCCTCAGGATTGGTGGCGATGCCGTAGATGACCATGCCGTGGTCGTCGGTCGTCTCCCAGTTGTCGTATGCACGCTGACGGATTTCCTGCGTAATGGTCAATTCGCCTTTCGACTCGACCACTGCGCCCTTTTCGACGGTTCCGCCCCAGCGGGCAGCGTCGGAGCCGGTCAAATCGTTGTCCTTGAGCGTAGCGGGCACGTAAGCGTAGCCCTTACCGTTGCGACGGCCGAAATAATCTTCCGTCACGTCGGCGCCCCACGCGAAGGTATAGCCATTCTTCACGGCGCTCGTCATGGTTTCCATGAATTCGTCGAGCGGCAGGTTGTAGCTCTCGGCCCAGCGCCAGTTGTCCTGAATTTCGAGGATGAACTTCGAGTAGAAAGGATGGTGCGTGTAGGACGTCAGCGAGACATAGTCATCAGGATTGAGGCCGAGATAATCGGTTACATACTGCCGGGGCGTATATTCCTTTTTGCCGACTTTGACTGTCGCAGGCAGTTCGCCGAAATAGTTGCGGTAGATGCAGTCGAGGTCTTTCTTCCACGTCAGCGAAATCCGGCCGGACGACTTTTTGTCTGCAATAGCGCCGACATAGGCAGAAGTAACGGCGTCGAGCTGGTTGAAATTATAAAGCGAGTCGCCGTAGAGCGAGCCGGGGAAAGGCATGGCGTCCTGCGGCACGATGCCATAGTGCTTCAAGCAGTAGATGACATCGTAGAACGAGCCGCCCTGCGAAAAGCTCACGTCGCCGTGGGTGCGCACGGCGCGGTCGGCGCGGTCCATATAAGTATGGTAAATCAGAAACGACTCGCAGAGGTCGTGTTCGCCCTTGCCCATGCGCAGCAACTCGGCTTCGATGAAACCCAAACCGCTGTAAGCCCAGCATGTGCCCGAACGATTCTGGTCTTTGATGCTGGTAATGGGATTTTCCTTGACGACGGTGAATTGCGTCGTGTCTGCCGGGGCCGACGAAGCCTGAGCCGTCAGTCCCGTTCCGGCGAGCAACACTGCGGCTGCGAAAAGGAGTGTTTTTTTCATTTGAATTGGATTTATAAAGTTTTGAAACATAATTTATCACATGCGGTGTTCGGCCACGTATCGCTCTACGTCGGCTCGCTTGTAGGGTATCAGTTCTTCGCCGAGGAAGCGGCAGCCGTCTTTGGTGATGAGCACGTCGTCTTCGATGCGTATGCCGCCGAAATCCTTGTATTTTTCTATCTCGTCGAAACAGAGAAAATCGGCGTTGATGCCTTCGGCGTGCCAGTGGTCGATGAGGTCGGGAATAAAATAGATGCCGGGTTCGTCGGTAATCACGAATCCTTCTTCTAAACGGCGGGCCATGCGGAGCGAAGCGGTGCCGAACTGCGAGGAAGGCCGCGTTTCGTCGTCATAGCCCACATAAATCTGGCCGAGTCCCTCCATGTCGTGTACGTCCATGCCCATCATGTGGCCGAGACCGTGGGGCATGAACAAGGCATGGGCGCCGGCACGGACGGCTTCCTCGGTATCGCCTTTCATCAGGCCGAGGGCTTTCAATCTGTCGGTCATCAGCCGGCAGACTGCCATGTGTACGTCCCACCAACGATTGCCCGGACGCGCGGCGTCAAGAGCCAAGTCGTGACAATCGACCACAATGTCGTAAATATCGGCCTGACGGGCGTCGAAGCTGCCGCTGACGGGCGTGGTGCGGGTATGGTCGGAACAATAGTGCTCCGTCGTTTCCGCGCCGCAGTCGCAAAGCATGAGCCTTCCGTTGCGCAACGGCTCGCCAACGGGGACGCCATGGAGAATTTCGCCGTGCATCGTCACGATATTCTGGAACGAAGTGATACTGCCGTTCGACGCGGCGATGCCATCGAGCACGCCCGACACATAACTGTCGGTCACGCCTTGACGACCCAGCATCATCGCGGCCGTATGCATCTTATAGCCGATGGCGCAGGCCCGTTCGATTTCCGCAATTTCGCCTTCGCTCTTAACCGAACGCATCTGCACGACGGCATGTATCAGCGCGAGCGAAGCAGCGCTGCGTTGCTGCGACGGATGCAAGCCAAGCAAGTCCATCAGCAGGATTTGCGTGTCGTGACGATAGGGCGGAAGGAAATGCACTTTGCGTCCTTTGAGCATATCGCCAAGCGAAGCGAGCGGACGCACCGCCGACACGCCGCAAGCCTCGGCCATCTGCGCCATATCGGTGACCGACCCGTACCAAACGATGTCTTCGATGTCGATATCGTCGCCGAAGAGCGTCTCTTGTCCGCTTTCGCAATCGATAACGGCCGCCAAGCCGTCGCGATGCAGACCATAATAATATAAGAAAGTGGAGTCTTGCCGGCGTTTGTACGTATTGGCCGGGTAGTTCATCGGCGTATCGTTGTTGCCGGGCAGGAGTATCAAACCGTCGCCCACGAGTCGGCGCAGGCATTCACGGCGCTGTATATAGGTTTCTTTGGAAAAAAGCATAACATTCGGGTTTGTTTTCCGCCACAAAGGTAAGCAAAAATCTGCGAACGGCGGCTATTTCCGAGCAGATGATGCATATTCGGGCCTTTCGCACGCTCGCAGTCGGCGGCAAAGAAAAAAGCCTCCGCTCACAAGTCGGCCGCAGCAGGTCGAAAAGCCGCCGACAAGAGCCGTCCGACGGCCGAATGGACCGCCCTTTTCGAGGATTAGCAGCCCTTTTCTTAGGGTATTGAAAATCAGCCTCGTAGAAAGACAAAAACTAACGCCGCGTAAGTTCAAACTTAGTCTGAGAAAGTTCAAACTTACGCGGCGTTAGTTTTTAGTTTTTCCGCGTAAGTTTCCGGCAGGGCGACAGCCGAAGCGCAAAGATTTTGTTAAGCGTCATTTTCTCTGTATATTTGCACCGCAACACACGGATTAAACATAAGCACATGAGCCTATTGAAAAAGATATTCGGCCCAAGGCAAGAGAAAGACTGCACTAACCCCGACACGCCCGACGCTACGCAGAAGACGGCGAACGAAAAGGCGGGTGCAGTTTTCGATACTTATGTGCACGACGGGCTTCGCGCCATGCAGGCAGGCGAATTTCCTTTTGCCGAGCGGTGTTTTCGCGCAGCATTAGCCGAGCGCGACGATTTGCGCACGCAAGGTTTCCTCGCCGAGGTCTTGATGCGCATGAATCGGGCCGTCGACGCCATCGTTCCGCTGCGCAAACTTTGCGCGGCCGACGCTCAAAATGTCGAAGCGCTGACCGCGCTTTGCGAATGTTTGGACAAGGCGCAACTGTTCGACGAATTAGCCGAAGCTACCGAGACGCTCGGAAAACTTCTCCCCGCCGACAGCCGCGTGACGGGCTTCCGAGCGCGCATAGCCGAGGCCCGAGGCGATTTTTTCACCGCCATCACACTACTGACGCAGGCCATCGCGAACGAACCCGCGAACGAGGCATTGCGATTCGCCCGTGCCGACCTGCTGCTTAAAATGAAACAGGGCGCCGAAGCCATCGAAGACGCCGAAACGCTGGCCCGCAACAACCCGGAGAGCGAACAGTACGCAACGCTCAAAGCCGAATCGCTTGCCCAAGGCGGACGCACGGACGAAGCGGTCGCCGCCTACGAAGCGGCGCTTGCGCTCAACCCCTTTTCCGAAAGAAACATTTTGGCACTGGCCGCCCTCTACGACGCGTCGGGCCATGCGGAGAAAGCCATCGACTTGCTCGACGAAGCCATAGACAATTTGCCCGACTTTTCCGAGGGTTACCGCCTGCGCGGTGGCCTGCGGTTGCGACTGCACGACAAAGAGGGCGCCATGGACGACTTGAAGAAAGCCATGGAGTTGCGGCCCGAGGAAATCGAACAAATCGACGGCGAGTTTACCAACACCGCCAACCAAGTAGAAAGTTATCTCAAACAACTCAATCCATACGGATTCTAAACAAACCCCAACAACATGAAAAAAATCCTCACCCTCGCCGCTTTCGCGCTCTGCTTTGCCGGATGCGGACAAGCCCAAACCGAAAAGAACGCCGCCACGACGACGGAAAAGAACGTACAATCCCATGTACGCATCGTGGATACCGCAATTCCCGGCGATTATGTGGTCGAAGAAATCGCCAAAACGTTCAAAGGCAAAGTCGTGCTTATCGACTTTTGGGC
>JAFLUW010000036.1:6764-17499 GCA_022508615.1 Prevotellaceae bacterium
CTGAAAAACAATATCGAAGTGGCTCTCAGCAAATAAACCGGCCGGTACGACACAATGAAAACTTTTTTGCACGCATCCGACATCGGTCCGTTGGAACAGGCGTTGGCCGAGGCTCGAGAAATAAAGGCCGACCGCTACAAGTTCGAGACTCTCGGACGCCACAAGACCTGCCTGCTCATTTTTTTCAACAATTCCCTGCGCACGAGGCTTTCCACTCAGAAAGCTGCCCGCAATCTTGGGCTCGACGTCATCGTGCTCGACGTCAACCAAGGAGCTTGGAAGCTCGAAACCGAGCGTGGCGTCGTGATGGATGGCGACAAGAGCGAACATCTGCTGGAAGCCATTCCCGTGATGGCCTCCTACTGCGACCTTATCGGCGTGCGCACTTTCGCCGGGCTCATTGACCGTAAAGCCGACTACGCTGAAAATATCCTCACGCAGTTCATCTGCCACAGCGGCAAGCCCGTGTTTTCCATGGAAAGCGCAACGGCCCACCCGCTGCAAGCATTTGCTGATCTGATCACCATCGAGGAACACAAGACGAAGGTCCGCCCCAAAGTCGTCCTTACTTGGGCGCCTCACCCCCGGGCGCTTCCACAGGCCGTGCCAAATAGTTTCGCCGAATGGATGCGCGCCGCCGACGTCGACTTCGTCATCACGCACCCCGAAGGCTACGAACTCGACCCGCTCTTTGTCGGAAACGCCCGTACGGAGTACGATCAGATGAAAGCCTTCGAAGGCGCAGACTTCGTCTATGCGAAAAACTGGAGCTGCCCGGGCGTGACAAATCCTGCCGACTACGGAAAAATCCTTTCGCGCGACATGGACTGGTGCGTCACCAGCCGGCAAATGGCCGTGACCGACGATGCCCGCTTCATGCACTGCCTGCCCGTGCGCCGCAACATGATTGTCAGCGACGAAGTCATCGAATCTCCGCGCAGCCTCGTCATTCCTGAAGCCGCCAACCGCGAAATTTCGGCCACCATCGTATTGAAACGCATGCTCGAAGCCCTCTGAGCGAAGCGACGCCGTTCATTTTTCCACAAGAGGGTGCAACCTTACACTTTCGCGACATTTCCGCAAACAAACGCAGAGAAAGAAAAAACTTACAGGGAGATAGTTCAAACTATCTCCCTGTAAGTTTTAACTAACGCCCTATAAGTTTCTCCCCGTCTTGCACATCTGCGAAAAATGACAACACAAGATTTCGCACGAAAGAGCTAAGCCGATGATTTACAGGATTTACGTTAAAATTCAGAGGGACAGAACCCGACTAAAGGGGCAGTCCGCAAGACTGCCCCTTTACTTTTCCACCCCGGAAACCGGAAACAAACGAACCATTCCGGCGAACAATGCAAAAACGCCCGTCCGGGGGCACAACAAGCGCGAAAATAAGAGAACTATGCAAAAAAGCTAAAAAAAAGTGTTACCTTTGCAGAAGAAACAAAAACAAACAGCTCCCATATATAAAAATATGAGTACTACAAAAGGACGCATTTCGCAGATTATCGGCGCCGTAGTCGACGTAACCTTTGACACCGAAGGAAAAGCCGCAAGCGAAGTTCTTCCCCAAATTCACGAAGCGCTCAAAGTGGTTCATCCCGACGGCCGCACAATCGTCATCGAGGTGCAGCAACACATAGGCGAAGACACCGTGCGCTGCGTAGCCATGGACAACACCGACGGTTTGCTTCGCGGACTCGAAGCCACAGCCACCGGCGCACCCATCTCCATGCCTATAGGCGGACAGATTAAAGGCCGCATGCTCAACGTGACGGGCGAAGCCATCGACGGTCTGAAACCGCTTTCGACAGAAGGCGGCGGATACCCCATTCACCGCGAACCACCCAAGTTCGACATGCTGAAAACCTCGAGTGAAGTGCTCTACACCGGCATCAAAGTCATCGACCTGCTCGAACCTTACGCCAAAGGCGGAAAAATTGGACTCTTCGGCGGTGCCGGCGTCGGCAAGACCGTGCTCATCATGGAACTCATCAACAACATCGCCAAGGGACACGACGGATTCTCCGTATTTGCAGGCGTAGGCGAACGCACGCGCGAAGGCAACGACCTATTGCGCGAGATGATCGAGTCGGGAGTCGTCAAATACGGAAAAGCGTTCGAGGAAGCCATGGAACGCGGTGAATGGGACCTCTCGAAAGTAGACTACGACGAAGTGGCAAAAAGCCAGGCCACCCTCGTTTACGGCCAGATGAATGAACCTCCCGGCGCACGCGCGAGCGTAGCCCTTTCAGGCTTGTCCATTGCCGAATCGTTCCGCGACGGCGGTGCCGAGAACGGGAAAGCTTCGGACATTCTCTTCTTCATTGACAACATTTTCCGCTTTACGCAGGCCGGTTCGGAAGTGTCCGCCCTGCTCGGCCGAATGCCTTCGGCCGTGGGCTACCAGCCGACACTAGCCAGCGAGATGGGAGCCATGCAGGAACGTATCACTTCCACGAAGCACGGCTCCATCACCTCCATCCAGGCCGTTTACGTGCCGGCCGACGACTTGACCGACCCTGCACCGGCCACCACTTTCACGCACCTCGATGCCACTACCGTGCTCAGCCGTAAAATCACAGAGCTCGGCATCTATCCGGCCGTCGACCCGCTCGACTCGACCTCACGCATTCTCGACCCGAACATCATCGGCGAGGCCCACTACAACTGCGCCCAGCGCGTCAAGCAGATTCTTCAGAAATACAAAGAGCTGCAAGATATTATCGCCATCCTCGGCATGGACGAATTGTCCGACGAAGACCGTCTGATTGTAAACCGTGCGCGTCGCGTGCAGCGTTTCCTCTCCCAACCTTTCACCGTGGCCGAAAAATTTACCGGCGTGCCTGGCGTAATGGTGCCTATCGAAGAGGTGATCCGTGGCTTCAACATGATTATGGACGGCGAAGTAGATCATCTGCCCGAGCAGGCTTTCCTCAATGTCGGCACCATCGACGACGCAATCGAGAAAGGCAAAAAACTGTTAGCCAGCGCGCAAGCCTAAGACCAAGGATAGATGAAAGTAACTATCGTATCCCCCGAACGCACGCTTTACAGCGGGACTGCCAGCGGTGTCGAAGTACCCGGCAGCCTCGGGCGTTTCGAAATTCAGGAGAATCACGCTCCCATTATTTCCAGCCTTACAGCCGGCAATATATATATAAAAGGAGACACTCCGGAAACATTTGCCATAGCCGGCGGTTTTCTCGAAATGTCAGGGAACGAAGTCAACATCTGCGTAGAATAATAAACCGCAACAGACGTGATCAGACAAATCAGCATACTGGCCGCCGTATTCTGCCTGCTCGGACCGCTACTACTTTTCGCCGAAATGCAATTTACGGACAAAGCCGCAGGTCAAGCATTCCCCATTGCACTGCTCGCTACCGGCTTTTTTGCCTATTCCACCGCCTCCACAGCGTTCTTTCATTATCTGAAAAACCATAACAGCAAGTTGCTCGTGAGTTACTATCTCGGAGAACGCATCATTCGGCTGTGTCTCAGTCTCGCTGCAGCTGTAGCTTATGTTTTCAGCGGACGCGACAGCTTATTGCTCTTTGTCATAAACCTGCTGGCCTATCATCTCGCCACCATGCTGCTCATGGGCGCTATTCAAATTAAGACAGAAAAAGCATACAAGTGAAACAACGTCTACACATATTACTTCTTTCACTCTGCCTGACAGTCAGTCTCACAGCCGAAGCCGCATCCGAAGACAACGAGCGTATCGACGTCAAGGGAATCGTACTCGGTCACCTCGGCGATGCCTACGACTGGCACATTCTGACATGGAACGATCGGCATATCAGCCTTCCTCTGCCCTGCATCGTTTATAGCGAACACTCGGGATGGCACTTGTTTCTGTCTTCCGTCTTTCATCACGGCACGGGAAGGGCACATGAAGGTTTTTTTCTCAACCCTGACGACAACGGAAAGATTTACGAATATGTAGACGGCACCCCCGTCAAACCTTGGGACATATCAATTACAAAAGACGTATTGCAAATCTGGATTGTCGCAGCCCTGCTGTTGTTCATATTCCTGCACACTGCCCGCTGGTACAAATATCGCGATGCCGGAAGCCCTGCTCCGAAAGGCTTTACCGGCTTTATCGAAATGTTCGTCATGATGATTAACGACGAGGTAATCAAAGGAGCTATCGGCGAGAAGCATTACCGCAGATTCGCTCCCTATCTGCTCACTTGTTTCTTCTTTATTTTTCTGACGAACCTGCTCGGGTTACTTCCCATTTTCCCCGGCGGTGCAAACGTAACCGGCAACATCACTATCACCTTTTTTCTCTCTGTCTGCACGTTCTTAGTTGTCAATTTCTCAGGCAACAAAGAGTATTGGAAAGAGATATTCTGGCCAGAAGTGCCTACATGGCTAAAAGCACCGGTACCTATTATGCCTGTTATCGAGTTTTTCGGAATCTTCACGAAACCTTTCGCCCTCATGGTTCGTCTTTTCGCCAATATGCTTGGCGGACATGCCATTATATTAAGCCTCACCTGCGTCATTTTCATCACTTGCCAGATCGGCGCAGGCCTCGGCGCTCCGATGACCGTAACGAGTTTCGCCCTTATGATTTTCATGAACTGCCTCGAACTGCTTGTCGCTTTCATCCAAGCCTATGTGTTCACAATGCTCAGCGCCATATTTATCGGCCTCGCCTTACCCGAGCACCACGGACATTGAAAACCGGTAAAAGTATAAACAATAATCAATAAACAACTACACACTATGTTATCACTCGTATTCCTTCAGGCTGCCGCAGCAGCAGGTCTCGCAAAGTTAGGCGCCGCTCTTGGCGCAGGTCTTGCCGCTATCGGTGCCGGTATCGGTATTGGCCGTATCGGAAGTTCCGCCATGGAAGCTATCGCTCGTCAACCCGAAGTATCCGGCGACATCCGCACCAGCATGATTATCGTTGCCGGCCTCGTAGAAGGCGTTGCCCTTTTTGCAGTCATCGTCTGCCTGCTTATTCTATTCCTTTAACCTGCAAGGAAGCAAACCGACCACGCAAACCTAACACGCAAACATGAATCTGCCATCCGTACTAAGTCCGGACTTCGGTCTGCTATTCTGGATGCTTATCGCCTTTCTGGTCGTCTTTGCACTGCTTGCTAAATTCGGCTTCCCCGTCATAACCGGAATGGTGGAAGAACGCAAGAAATTCATTGACGAAAGCCTGCAAAGCGCCCGTGAAGCCAACGAACGTCTCGCCAGCATCCATGCAGAAAGCGAAACCTTACTCAAAGAAGCTCGGGAAAAGCAAGCCCAAATCCTCAGCGAAGCAAAATACACAAGCCAGGCTATCATAGCCGAAGCCCGTACCAAAGCTGAAACAGAAAGTTCGAAGATGCTCAATGAGGCCAAAGCCCAGATTCTTGCAGAAAAAGAAAACGCATTGCGCGACATCCGCGCCCAAGTTGCGGACCTATCCCTGGGTATCGCTGAAAAAATCATGCGTAACGAGCTTCAAAAAGACGGCGAGCACGAGAAATTCGTCAAACGACTCCTCGAAGAACTCTAACCCCCGCGCTCAACGATGGACACAGGAATCATTTCCACCCGCTACGCCAAAGCCCTCCAGCGTTTCGCCGCCGACAACAAAGAGTCTGAGCGCGTCTATGCCGAAATGCAGGCTTTGACTACAGCTTTTTTTCAGGCTGAAGCTTTCCGTCTGGCGCTGATTAATCCCGTTGTCCCGGACGCAGTCAAACAAGAACTGCTAACCACCGCAGCAGCTGGACAATCATCGGTACTTACACAATCGAGTACCCGTTTTTTCGAGTTGCTCGTACGAAACAAACGTACCGATTTTGCCCCGTTCATCGCCCACTCTTTCCTCAGTCTTTACCGTCGCAGCAAAAACCTTGTTTCTGCCCGGCTCGTTCTGGCGGACAATGTGAGTGACACGACTTCGGAAGCGCTCAAGCAGATCATTGAAAAACGTACAAAAGGAACCGTCGAATTTCAAACTATAGTCAATCCGAAAATCGGTGGTGGTTTCGTACTCGAATACGACACCTACCGTCTTGACGCAAGTCTGAAGACCCAACTCGAAAAGCTGCACCGCAGTATGCGCAGTTAAAAACTGAAAATAAAAAATACAATGGCAAATAACATCAATCCGGCGGAAGTTTCCGACATACTGCTCAAACAACTCAAAGACCTCGACACCCAGATTAAATTTGAGGAAGTCGGCATTGTTCTCACTGTCGGTGATGGTGTCGCCCGTATATACGGTCTGACCAATGTAACTGAAAACGAACTCATTGAATTCGAAAACGGCGTCATGGCAGTAGCCATGAATCTGGAGGAGGATAATGTCGGTGCCGTACTCATGGGCCCCACCGAAGGAATCAAAGAAGGCCAAAGCGTTAAACGAACCGGCCGTGTTGCCTCGATTCTCGTTAACGACCAGATGCTCGGCCGCGTCATCAATCCGCTCGGCCAGCCTATCGACGGCGGAAGCGAGATTGGCGGCGAGAAATTTCTCATGCCGCTCGACCGCAAAGCTCCCGGTGTCATCTATCGTCAGCCCGTGACAGAATCCCTGCAAACCGGTATTAAGGCGGTAGACTCAATGATTCCGATCGGCCGCGGTCAGCGCGAACTCATTATCGGCGATCGTCAGACAGGAAAGACCGCCATTGCCATAGACACTATTATCAATCAGAAAGAAAACTACGAGAAAGGCGATCCCGTCTACTGCATCTATGTAGCTATCGGCCAGAAAGCCTCCACCGTAGCCAGCATCGTCAATACGCTGAAAGAGAACGGTGCCCTGCCCTACACTGTCGTCGTTTCGGCCACGGCCGCTGAACCTGCCGCCATGCAATACTTTGCTCCCTTTGCCGGAGCAGCTATCGGCGAATATTTCCGCGACCGCGGTCTCCACGCCCTCGTTGTCTATGACGATCTTTCCAAACAAGCTGTCGCCTATCGCGAAGTTTCGCTCATTCTGCGCCGTCCTTCGGGCCGCGAAGCCTATCCCGGCGACGTCTTCTACCTGCATTCTCGTCTGCTCGAACGCGCTGCGAAAATCAATCAGCAGGAAGAGGTGGCCCGACAAATGAACGACCTGCCCGAAAGCATCAAATCGCAGGTCAAAGGCGGCGGGTCGCTCACTGCTCTCCCCATTATAGAGACGCAGGCCGGCGATGTTTCCGCCTATATCCCCACTAACGTTATCTCCATCACAGACGGTCAGATTTATCTCGACACCAACCTCTTCAACCAAGGCCAGCGTCCGGCCATCGACGTCGGCATCTCCGTATCGCGTGTGGGTGGCGCAGCACAAATCAAGGCCATGAAGAAAATTGCCGGTACGCTCAAAATCGACCAAGCCCAATATCGCGAACTTGAAGCCTTTGCCAAGTTCTCGAGCGACATGGATGCCGTCACGGCTATGACCATCGACCGCGGCCGCAAGAACAACCAGTTGCTTATTCAGGCCCAGTACAGCCCGATGCCCGTGGCCGAACAAGTAGCTATACTCTATTGCGGAACACGAGGTCTGCTTAAAGACGTACCTCTCGACAAAGTGCGCGACTTTCAGGAAAACTTTCTCCAAATCGTCCGTACTAGCCACCGCAGCGATATTCTCGACCAACTTCTGGCCGGCAATCTGAGCGAAGAAGTCTGCGTCGCTATCGCTGGCGTCGCTGCCGACGTCGCTGCTCAGTATAACTAATCCTCCGGCACGCCGGAGAGTTTCCTACCAGGCTTTTGACCGAATCGCCGCAGCCGCCGAATCTCGAAAAACATCCCTGCCAATGGCTTCACTCAAAGAAGTAAAGAACCGCATAGCCTCCGTCAACAGCACCCGGAAAATTACGAGTGCGATGAAGATGGTGGCCTCGTCCAAGCTCCACCGTGCGCAGCAAGACATCGAGAACATGCGCCCCTACGAACAGCTTCTGGATAAAATTTCAGCCACTTTTGCCAACGGCGCCGAATCCTCCGCCGCTTCGCCCTACACAGAGCGCCGCATGGTGAAACGTGCCGTCATCGTCCTCTTTACTTCCAATTCCAGCCTCTGCGGCGGTTTCAACGGAAATATCATCAAAGCTTTCCGCAACGCTGTCAAGGATTACGAAGCCCAAGGTATCGAAATCGCCAGTGTCGTACCTTTCGGCCGCAAGGCCGCCGAGGCCGCCCGCAAAGCCGGTTTTCCCGGCCGGGAGCCGGAAAAGTTCGCAGCTCTGCTCGATCACCCCTCTTATCCCCGCGTCGCCGAAGTGGCTCGTGGCCTCATGCACGACTATGCCAGTGGAACGATCGACGAAGTACGGCTTATCTACCACCATTTCAAGAGTTCGGCCAGCCAATTGCTCACACAAGAGATTTTCCTGCCTGCGGCGATTTCCGCCGGTTCCGATTCATCCTCCCCCGGCAACCCGACAACGGCCTATCAGGCCGATTACCTCATCGAACCCGGTGTCGCCCAGCTTCAGGAGACTCTTATTCCCAAAAGCATACAACTGAAACTCTACACAGCCTTACTTGACAGCCTCGCTTCCGAGCATGCGGCGCGCGTCATCGCCATGCAAATCGCTACCGACAACGCCGACGAACTGCTCCGTCAGCTCACACTGACTTACAACAAAACACGTCAGCAAGCCATTACAGCCGAACTGCTCGACATCGTGGGCGGATCCATGCAATAAAGCCCGGGGAAACAGCTTTATTCAATCCGGTAAACCAAGAGTTGCCGCAAGGATTAGCTTCACACTGATTCCCCAAAGCCACAATCAAAATCCCGCAGGCGATATACGGATTTTGCAGAGTCTCACACCGACGCCCACAAACATCACACGGCTTTCCGCAAAAACCGGACAAACCTATATGAAAAGCTGCACATCTCTCCGTTCCGGAGACATGCAGCCTTTTCTTTTCCCGCGTACCGAATACCATAGTCAAGCCCTGTTCTACTCCTTATCTCTGCTAAACGTCCCTATGTTCTGGGGCGGATATCACAATCGCTTAATCCCTTAAAAGTCACACGCCATGTTAGGAAATTTCGTCTACTCCAATCCCACACGACTCTATTTCGGCGACAATGCACAGCAACATTTAGCCGATGCCCTCCGTCCTTTCGGCCGCAAAGTACTGCTTACTTACGGCAGCGGCTCCATCAAACGAAACGGAGTCTATGCCGACGTAACAGCCGCGCTGGCTGCCGCAGGAAAAGAAGTCGTCGAACTACCCGGCGTTATGCCCAATCCTACGGTCGACAAACTTTGCGAAGGCGCCGAGGCCGCCCGCCGACATAATGTCGACTTTATTCTCGCCGTTGGCGGCGGCTCCACCATTGACTATGCGAAAGCCGTCAGCGTGGCAGCCTGGCACAAGGGCGACGCGTGGGAAGATTTCTGGATTGCACAACGAGACCCGCAACCCGGAGCACGCATTTTGCCTGTCGGCGCCGTGCTCACCATGGCCGGTACCGGTTCCGAGATGAATGGCGGCGCTGTCATCACCCATTCGGGCCGCCGGCTCAAAATCGGGAAAGTATTCGGCGAGAATGTCATGCCGCGATTTGCCGTGCTCAATCCCCGATATACGTTCAGCCTGCCGTGCCGACAGATGGTCTCCGGCATATTCGACACGATGAGCCACATCATGGAACAATATTTTTCGGGCAGCGACGACAACACGTCAGACTATCTGGCCGAAGGGCTGATGCGCTCAGTCATCGCCGCGAGCCGGGTAGCCATACAAGATCCGAAGGACTATGAGGCGCGATCCAACATCATGTGGACTGCGACCTGGGCCCTCAACACCCTTATCGGAAAAGGCAAGTCGCAGGACTGGAACGTACACATGATCGGACAAGCCATCGGCGCCCACACCGACGCGCCCCACGGCCTGACGCTCTCGGGCATCAGCACGGCATATTACCGCCACGTTCTGCCGCACGCCACAGACAAGTTTGCCCGTTTCGCCCGCGTCGTGTGGGACATCCCGGCCGAGGGAAAAACCGCCGGACAGCTGGCCGAAGAGGGCATAGACGCCCTCGCCGCATGGATCAGCGAAATCGGAGCGGCCACTGAAATTGCATCGCTCGGCGTCACCCCGTCCATGCTCGACGACATCGCCCGCTCCACCCTCATCATGCCCGGAGGTTACAAGCGCATCGACCACGAAGAAGTCATCGCCATTCTCCGCGAAAGTCTTTGACCCGTTGCCGGAAGGCCAGAAAGGCCATTCGTTCCGGCAAGACAGCGTCTGCACAAGTGTTTCCGCGAAGAGGAACTCACTTTCGCCGGCCGATTCGCACGACAGGACAATGCGCCTAAGTATGCCCGCGGCACAGAATGAGTGCGAAGACCGAACAACGCTCTTCCGAGCCTTCTCAAATCGGGGAAAGCCGGCCAACGCCTTTCCACTGCTCTCGGGAAACCGGGAACGTCTTGACCAGAGACATCGCCGCGGCCGGAGAAAAGACCGGACACTTTGCAATTCAGCAAAGTTTGCGGCAAAGAACACGCTTGTCAGCCGAACAAAAGCCTTTCGGCAGCAGCTTTCTGCACGACACAACTTACAGGGAGAAACTTACGCCCTGTAAGTTTTAACTTACGGCCCGTTAGTTCAAACTTACGCCCAGTAATTTTCGACTAACGGGCCGTTTCGTTTTTATCCCGGGGCAACTGCTGCCGAAATGTAGGAAAAACGGCCTAATATGCAAAAAGTAGGCTGGAAGGTGTGTCAATGTTGTCTAATA
>JAFLUW010000037.1:0-6155 GCA_022508615.1 Prevotellaceae bacterium
ACCCGGAGCCTCGCAGCACGTCGCGACACGTTCCGAAGCCACGCCCGAAGTCCATCATCCGGCCGAACCTGTCGTCCGTGCGCAAGCAGAACCCGTACAAATGGCCGCAGACATCCCCACTGTGCCGGAAACGGCTCCTGCGGAGACAATTTCCGAGTCCCCCCGTCCCGAGACAGCCATTCCCGAGCCAAAACCGGCCGCTTCGGAAACAGCGGAAGCCCCTGAGAAGCCTGAAATAACCCCCGAAGAGCCGGAAGCCGCCGCCGACCAGGCCCCGACGCCCGGCGCCGCCGCCACGCCTTCGGCCCAGGAGCCTCAGGCAGCAGAAACCCAATACGAAACGCCTGCCGTTGGCGAAACGACCGACTCAGGCGTCTTCCGTTACAACACGGCTGCGCCGCTGACAGGCCCGAAAGTGCTCGGAAAAGTCGATCTCGACTCGATTAATGCGAGCACCCGTCCCAAGAAAAAATCCAAAGAAGAACTGCGCCGCGAACGAACTAAAGTCGCCGCAGGCAGCACGACAGCCGGTCAGCCCGGAAAAAAGAAAAAACGCAGCCGCATCGGCGAAGAGCGCGTAGACATCAACGCAGCCGCCAATCAGCCGCAAGCAGGCGGCCGGGGCAATCAACAGCCCGGCCAACCGCAGTCGACAAAGAAGAAAAAACGCAAACAGGAACAGCCCGTCGTCAAAGCGGAAATATCCGACGAAGACGTAGCCCGCCAAGTGCGCGAAACGCTTGCCCGTCTGCAAGGCAAAACCAAGGGAGCCAAAGGCGCGAAATACCGCAAAGAAAAACGCGACCAGGTCCGCGCTCAGCAGGAAGAGCAGTTCGAGCAGGCACAGGCCGAAAGCAAAGTGCTTAAGCTGACCGAGTTCGTAACCGCCAACGAATTGGCCACGATGATGGACGTCCCCGTGACCAAAGTCATCGGCACCTGCATGAGCATCGGCATCATGATTTCCATCAATCAGCGCATGGACGCTGAAACCATCGACCTCGTGGCCGAAGAATTCGGCTTTAAGACCGAATACGTCAGCGCCGAAGTGCAAGACGCCATAGCCGAGGAG
Source organism: Prevotellaceae bacterium (assembly GCA_022508615.1). Classification (GTDB taxonomy): domain Bacteria; phylum Bacteroidota; class Bacteroidia; order Bacteroidales; family Bacteroidaceae; genus Alloprevotella. The sequence continues at coordinate 1,073 of JAFLUW010000037.1, forward strand.
GTCGATGCCGAAGAAGATTTGCGCGAACGCGCCCCGATCGTCACCGTCATGGGACATGTCGATCACGGAAAGACCTCGCTGCTCGACTATATCCGCAAAGCCAACGTCATTGCGGGCGAAGCCGGCGGAATTACCCAGCATATCGGCGCCTATAACGTGACGCTCGAAAGCGGCCGCCATATCACGTTCCTCGATACGCCGGGTCACGAGGCCTTTACCGCCATGCGTGCCCGCGGAGCGCAGGTCACGGACATCGCTATCATCATCATTGCCGCAGACGACGACATCATGCCGCAGACGAAAGAAGCCATCAGCCACGCCGTGGCCGCAGGCGTTCCCATCGTCTTCGCCATCAACAAAGTCGACAAGCCCGCCGCCAATCCCGACAAGATAAAAGAGGGCCTTGCCCAGATGAATTTCCTCGTCGAAGAGTGGGGCGGCAAGTACCAAAGCCAGGATATCAGCGCCAAGAAGGGCACCGGTGTCAAGGAACTGCTCGAAAAAGTGCTGCTCGAAGCCGATATGCTCGAACTCAAAGCCAACCCTGACCGCAAAGCCGTGGGTACGGTCATCGAGTCCTCGCTCGACAAAGGCCGAGGCTACGTAGCCACCGTCCTTGTCTCCAGCGGAACGCTCCGTCAAGGCGATATCGTGCTGGCCGGCACCAACTACGGCCGCGTGAAAGCCCTTTTCAACGAACGAAACGCCCGTGTCCAGGAGATAGGCCCCTCCATGGCCGCCACGCTGCTCGGTTTCAACGGCGCGCCGCAGGCCGGCGACCAGTTCCACGTGATGGAAACCGAACAGGAAGCCCGCGAAATCGCCACCAAGCGCGAGCAATTGCAGCGCGAGCAAAGCCTGCGCACGCAAAAGATGCTTACGCTCGAAGAAATCGGCCGCCGCATCAAAGCCGGCTCCTATCAAGAGCTCAATCTTGTGGTCAAAGGCGACGTCGACGGCTCAGTCGAGGCTCTCAGCGATTCTTTCATCAAACTTTCCACCGAGACAATCGTCGTCAACGTCATCCACAAAGGCGTCGGCCAGATTTCCGAGAACGACGTCACGCTGGCAGCTGCCTCTCAGGCCATCATCGTCGGCTTCCAGGTGCGCCCCAGCAAGAGTGCCCGCGCCTTGGCCGACAAAGAAGGCGTGGAAATCCGCCAGTACTCCATCATCTACGACGCTATCGAGGAGGTAAAAGAGGCCATGGAAGGCATGCTCAAACCTATCGTCAAGGAAGAAATGACCGCCACCGTCGAAGTGCGCCAAGTCTACCACATTTCGAAAGTCGGCTACGTGGCCGGTGCTTACGTCATCGACGGAAAAGTGCAGCGCTCCAACAAAGCCCGCCTCATCCGCGACGGAATCGTCATTTTCACCGGCGATATTGCCGCCCTCAAACGCTTCAAGGATGACGTTAAGGAAGTTACGACCAACTTCGAGTGCGGTATTTCGCTCCAGGGCTGCAACGATATTAAGGAAGGCGACCTTATCGAGACTTTCCAGGAAGTCGAAATCAAGCAAAAACTCTGAAACGCCCGATTCCGGCGTCCCGAATGCCGCAAGGCCGGTTTCTGCGCATGCAAAACCGGCCTTGCGGTTTGTTTTGCGCTGTCGTGCAGCGGGAAACGCAGGCCGGATGTGCAGCAGAAAATCTTTTGTAAAGATACAAAAAACTTTTCAAAAAAATTGTTCTTTGCAGAAAATGCTTAAATTTGCACAAAATGACGATTTGTCAGAAAAATATTCGTTAAACTTTAATATAATTAATTTACTCGCGATGAAAAAAGCTTTTTGTCTTGTTGCATTGCTGTTGACCGTTGTTGTCAACAGCCGGGCAGCCTTCGCTCCCCCCCCCTGCTGATCTAAAAGTTACTCTGGCTCAGGCCTCTACGCCCGTCACGGAACTTTCGGAAAACAGAACTTATGCCATTTACGTCAAACAAAAGACGAAGTCCAATTCCGAGACGGACACAAATCTGGGATATCTGACTCATGCCTCTTCGGGCCAGCGTGTCCGGACCACAAGTCTTGACGAAGAAAGAGTTCTCGACGGATCTTTTGTCTGGCAGATTAAGAAAAATGAGAGTGGCAGCCTGTTCATGACCAATCTCTACAGCGGACAAGGCATTCAGGTATTCTTGACCGGTAGCGGTCCTTTTAATCTCGCTACGGCAGGGGAATATGTACCCACGCAGGCCGACGAAGCCGGTGAAAACGGCTACACGCTCCGAGGTAAAAGTGGAAATTCCGACGGTTTGTGGATTTGTATATTAGACAATGGCAACGATACGAACATTTTGGGCGTTGCCAGTTCGGTCGATGCCGCTTCGGTTTTCCAGTTTTTCGAAATTACCACTCAAGACGAGGACGCCATTTCTGATAAGGAGCCCGAACCCGGTTTCTATTTTATCCGTACACTGAGTTATGGCCTTTACGGCGTGACCGATCCCTATGTGGCCGAAAACGGCGGTGCCATGAAACTCATTGCCGGTGCGGACGAACAGAATGCCCCGGAGGCCCTTTGGGAAATTATTAAGCCCGACATGTCCGACGTCTCCGCTTACGCCCCGGAGGCGGACGGCACTGCATTCCAGATAAAAAGCGCTGTTACAGGAAAATACTGGACCGTCGGCGGAGATGCTCCGCTCGGCACGAATGCCTGCTACTATAACATTCAGCGCGACACGGATACGGGGCACTATACTTTCCACGGTTACTCCAATAATAGTGTGGAAGGCGCCATCACCAACAAGGGGAACGTCTATCCCACGTCGGCCACAGCCTTTGGCCGTTCGAACGACCAGGGCATCAAGATGTACTACAAACTCGTTCGCTGCGAAGCACTCCCCGTTACCTATAATTACGTAACCAGCGACGGAACAGCGCTGACCAGCATTGTCAAACTGCACCCTTTGCATTCGTCCACACAGCCTGACGACCTCGATTTCTATACAGTCTCCTCCTGGGAGCCCCGGACATTTGAATCGGCCGAGGAAAACACGGTGACCGTGACCTGTACGCCGAATTTTCCCATGGAATTCGGCAAATATTATCGCATACAGCTCCGTCCCGGAGGCTCGCCGGCGAACTATGACATGATCTACGAACGTACGTCCGACGCTTTCTCGGGAGCAGAGACCGACGCACCCGTGAACACTCGCAACAACAACAATGTCAACGATTTCTCGCTCGAACGTCTGTGGTATTTCGAGAAAGTCGGTGACTATCCTCTCTCCATCATTCTGCACAATGCCGCCGTCGGCGAGTCGCGCGGCGTAACAGCCTCGACGACAAACAACGCAAAATGTACGTTCACGCAGACCCCGACGACTTTTCAGGTCGTGACCAACTCGTCGACGGGCGGCAACGGATTCAGCCTCCGGCATCCGGCCAGCGCAAACGGCCATATCAACGATGTCGAAGGGCATCTCGGCATCTGGATCGAGAATCGCAGTCAGAACGACCTCGGTTCGCTCTTCAAGCTCACTCCTGCCGAAATCACGGCCAAAGACATCCGCTCGCTCAGCACATACGGCGAGCCCAACAGCGATATTCTCGGCGCATACTTCACGCTCGACGAGGCTAAGAAGGAAACGGCGGCCCAAGACCCCTCCTTCGAAAACATACAAGCCCTTCTTACGCCGACTTTCGCAGGTTCGGTCGATACGAACAGATATTACACCGTTAATTTCCGCCGGGCGTGGAGCGGAAACAGCGCAATGACGCTGACGGGCTACGCCGAAGCGAACGGCGTCGTGAACGATTACGACAACAACGACGGCGAAACCACGCGCATCGTGGAAATGCAGCCCCAGTCTGCTGCCAGCGTGTCGCAACTCTGGAAGTTCGTCCCGGCCGAGGGCGGATACATGATTCAGAACGCCAACTGCCCGACGCACTACATCGGTACGCCACAAAGTTCGAATACCCATGTCACTTCTGGGCAGCAATGGGCTGCCAAAGTGTCGCCCGAGGCGCGCAGCGTGCACAATGCCGGCAACGACTATAAGGGCATCACGTGGGTGTTGGGCTACAACAATGGCAACAACCACTTCAACGCCAGCAATCAGAGTACCAATATTCTGCAATACCGAAACGGTTTTAACGACCCGGGTAACATCGTCGAGATTCGTTCGGTCGACAGCGTTCCCGTCACGGTGGGCGCGACGGGCTGGGCCACGCTCTGTCTGCCTTTCGCAGCCGAAATTCCCGAAGGCGTGACGGCTTATGTTGCTACCGGCACGTCGGAAACGGACGGCACGCAGTACGTGATGCTCAAATCCATCGAAGGCACGATTCCCGCAGGTACGGGCGTCATCATCGAGGCCGCAGCCGAAACTTACTCCTTCGCAATCGCGGCCGACGGCGGAACCGTCGACGGCAACCTGCTGACAGGCGTCACGCTGCGCCGTCAGGGCTACGAGGAAAGCAGCCATTACGGCCTGAAAGCCTCGGGCGGCGGGGCCGTGCTGGCTCTGAACAGTTCGGCAAACGTGCCTGCCAACAAGTCCGTCCTGCCTGTCGAAAGCGTTCCCGCCACTACGGCCGGCGCGTTGCGCCTCGGGCGGCCCGGCGAGCTGACTGGCATCGCAAATGCCGCCGCACAGCCGGCCGGAAGCGTTGCGTTCTACAACCTCGACGGCCAGCGCGTGCTCCGTCCCACGACGGGCATTTACGTCACCGGCGACGGCCGCAAAGTGTTTGTCAAATAATTTTCCTTACCGCAAAAACAGACGGCAATGACAACGAAACGCAACTATACGACGCCCCGCTGCGTGATCGACAGTTTCTGCGTGCGGCGCATGATAGCCGCCAGCACCTCGATAGAAATCGATCCCGACGAAAGAGTGGAGGGTGAGGACGACTATCTCACGAACCGCCGGCATCCGATATGGGACACCGAGGAAAGCAGAAAGCCCTGGTGAGGATCAACGCTTTCCGGAAAAATGCAGACACGCCGCCCGCAGGGTTTATGCCCTGCGGGCGGTTGCTTTTCGGGCGCCCGCAGGCTGCCGGCGCCGACCCCGACAAATTTTGACAAAACGAAGTGGGGCTTCCAGCGCGAAAACGGTCTCCGAAC
>JAFLUW010000037.1:6255-17349 GCA_022508615.1 Prevotellaceae bacterium
GAACGGGGCGTCGGGGGCAACTTGCGGGGCGTAAGTTGCGACTAACTCAGCGTAAGTTGAAACTTACTCAGATTAAGTTTTGACTAACGCGGCGAAAATTTCGGCCTTTTCGGCGAAAAATCGGCCTGAAACAGCCTGTTTCCGGCTCGAAAAGGCGCGGGTGCGGCGCAGCGCAGCGACGCAAGAGGCTGAGACACAGGGATTTCACCGGCGTGGCGGCTAAGCCCGATTTTCCGGCGTAAAACGGAGCGGCCGACGCGGCGCGCGAAAATAACGCAGCCACGAGGCGTTTCGTGACACGCGTGCGGTCCGCCGCCGGAGGCTTTCCGCCGCTGCCGCAGGGCCGTTCCGGCCGGATGGACGGCTGCTGCGCGCCGGCCGGCGGCGCCCGGGGACGGCAGGCCGCGGTTTAGCGGCTCCGGCCGGCGCGGGTTGCGGATTTTTGTGTATTTTTGCAGGAAATCATTCCACGGAACAGACATGTATATCGACATCTTCATCGCCATTGTCCTCGCGGGTGCCGCGTGGACGGGCTGGAAAAACGGGCTGCTCAGGGAAATCGCCTCGTCGGCGGGCTGCTTCGTCGGCTTGTTCGTGGCGGCGGGCTGCTATGCCCGGCTCGGGCGCTATCTGGCCGTCGACGGCACGGCGGGCAACATGCTGACGAGCCTCGTGGCCTTTTTCATGCTCTGGATTATGGTGCCCCTGCTGCTGGGACTGGCGGCTACGCTGCTGACGAAGGCCCTCGGGGGCATGAAGCTCGGGCTGCCCAACTCGCTGCTGGGCATGGCGGTGGCCGTGTTCAAGTATGTCGTGCTGCTGGCGGTGGTGCTCGCCGCCATGGACGCGCTGGGCATTCTCAACGAGGAGCGCGCGCAGCGCTCGCGGCTCTATGCGCCCCTGCGCCACGCGCTGACGGACGCCGTGGAGCGCGTGGCGGGCGACCTGGGCAGCGATGCGGCCGACGGCGGGGCCGAAGCCGACACGGTGTGGATAGACAATCCCAACGCACGATGAACAACGACGAACTGCAAAGCCTGGCCGACAGGAGTTACGCCTACGGATTCGAAACGAAAGTCGAAACCGAGGTCATCGAACGCGGACTCAGCGAAGACGTGGTCAGGCTGATTTCCCGCAAAAAGGGCGAGCCGGACTGGTTGCTCGACTTCAGGCTGCGCGCCTACCGACACTGGACGACGCTGCGTCAGCCCGAGTGGGCGCACGTCACGCTGCCGCCCATCGACTACCAGGACATCTCCTACTATGCCGACCCCACGCGCCGGCGGCCGGCCGACGCGCCGGCGGAAATCGACCCCGAGCTGATGAAGACGTTCGACAAACTCGGCATACCGCTCGAAGAACGCATGGCGCTCGCGGGCGTGGCCGTCGATGCCGTGATGGACAGCGTCTCGGTCAAGACTACTTTCAAGGAACGCCTGCAAGAGAAGGGCATCATCTTCAGTTCCATCTCCGAAGCCGTGCGCGAAAACCCCGAACTCGTGCGCAAATATCTCGGAAAGGTCGTGCCCTATCGCGACAACTACTTCGCCGCGCTCAATTCGGCCGTCTTCTCCGACGGTTCGTTCGTCTACATTCCCAAAGGCGTGCGCTGCCCGATGGAACTCTCCACCTATTTCCGCATCAACGCCCGCGGCACGGGACAATTCGAGCGCACGCTCATCGTCTGCGACGAGGGCGCTTACGTTTCCTACCTCGAAGGCTGCACGGCGCCCATGCGCGACGAAAACCAGCTGCACGCCGCTATCGTGGAAATCGTGGTGGAGCGCGACGCCGAGGTGAAATACTCCACCGTGCAGAACTGGTATCCCGGAGACGCCGAAGGACGCGGCGGAGTGCTCAACCTCGTGACGAAACGCGGCCACCTGCGCGGCGAAAACGCCCGCCTGTCGTGGACACAGGTGGAGACGGGGAGCGCCGTGACGTGGAAATATCCCTCGTGCGTGCTGTCGGGGCGCAACGCACAGGCCGAATTTTACAGTGTGGCCGTCACCAATCACCGACAGGAGGCCGACACGGGCACGAAAATGATACATCTCGGCGAGGGAACCCGCTCGCGCATCATCTCCAAGGGCATCAGTGCCGGCCGCAGCCAGAATTCCTATCGCGGACTGGTCAAAGTGGGCCCCAAAGCCAGCGGCGCGCGCAACTATTCCTCGTGCGACTCGCTCTTGCTCGGCTCCGACTGCGGCGCGCACACGTTCCCTTACATCGACGTGCAGAATCCCGACGCCACCGTCGAACATGAGGCTACGACTTCGCGCATTTCCGAAGACCAACTCTTCTATCTGCGCCAGCGCGGCATACCGACGGAAGACGCCGTGGCCCTCATTGTCGGCGGATACGCCCGCGACGTGCTCAACAAGCTGCCCATGGAGTTCGCCGTCGAGGCCCAGAAGCTGCTCGGCGTCTCGCTCGAAGGCAGCGTGGGCTGACCGCAGCGGGCAACCCGCGCTTCGGCCGCCGCAGCACGGCCGGAAAGAAGAAAACAACAGCAAAAAACACCAAAAATCATGCTTTCCGACATCGAAATCGCCCAGTCCACCCCGCTCGAGCCCATCGAGCGCGTGGCCGAAAGGGCAGGAATTCCGGCCGACGGGCTCGAAGCCTGCGGCAAGTATGTGGCCAAGCTCCCGCTCAGCCTCATCGACCGGCAGCCGAAAGGCAAACTGATTCTCGTTACGGCCATTTCGCCTACCAAAGCAGGCATAGGCAAAACGACCGTCTCCATAGGACTCGCCCTCGGGCTGAACCGGCTGGGCCGAAAGGCCATAGTCGCCCTGCGCGAGCCGTCGCTCGGCCCTTGTTTCGGCATGAAGGGCGGCGCCGCAGGCGGAGGCTACGCCCAAGTGCTGCCCATGGAGAAAATCAACCTGCACTTCACCGGCGACTTCCACGCCGTGACCTCGGCGCACAACATGATTAGCGCTTTGCTCGACAATTATATCTACCAACACCGCCGTGACGGCTTCGCACTCAAAGAAGTGCTGTGGCGGCGTGTGCTCGACGTCAACGACCGCTCGCTGCGCAGCATCGTCACGGGCCTCGGCCCCGCCGTCAATGGCGTACCCGCGCAAAGCGGCTTCGACATCACGCCGGCCAGCGAGCTTATGGCTATACTTTGCTTGGCCGCTGACGAGGCCGACCTGCGCCGCCGCATCGGCAACATACTGCTCGGCGTGCATTACGACGGCACGCCGCTGCGCGTGGCCGACCTCGGCATAGCCGGCGCCATCGTCGTGCTGCTCAAAGACGCCTTGCAGCCCAATCTCGTGCAGACCACCGAACATACGCCGGCCATCGTGCACGGCGGCCCCTTTGCCAACATCGCTCACGGCTGCAACTCGGTCGTGGCCACGCGCATGGCCCTTTCGCACGCAGACTATGTGGTGACCGAGGCAGGCTTCGGCGCCGATCTCGGGGCCGAAAAGTTCTACGACATCAAGTGCCGCACCGCCGGCCTGCAGCCCGCGCTGACGGTCATTGTGGCCACGGCGCAAGGGCTGAAGATGCACGGCGGCGTGCCCGAGGCAGACATCCGCAAGCCCGACCCCGAAGGCCTCGTGCGCGGACTGGAAAACCTCGACCGCCACGTGCGCAATCTCCGCTCCTTCGGACAGACCGTCGTCGTAGCCTTCAACCGCTTTGCCGGAGACACCGACGAAGAAATGGCCCTGCTGGCCGACCACTGCCGCGCGCTCGGCACGCCCTACGCCGTCAACGAAGCCTTTGCCCGCGGCGGAGAGGGCGGCGAAGCGCTGGCCGAAGTCGTGGCCGAAGCCATAGCAAACCGGCCTTCTGCGCCGCTCGAACACCCCTACGCGCCCGAAGACACGCCGGCCGATAAAATCGAAAAAGTCGCCCGGAAAATCTACGGCGCCGCCAGCGTCACGTTCAGTGCCGCGGCCCGTCGCCGGCTGGAACAGGCCGTGGCGCTCGGCATGGCGCACATGCCTGTCTGCATTGCCAAGACGCAATTCTCCTTCTCGGCCGATGCGCGTCGCTATGGCGCCGCCGAAGGCTTCGACTTCGAGATTAAGGACATCGTGCTCAACGCCGGCGCCGAAATGATAGTAGCCATTGCCGGCGACATCATGCGCATGCCCGGTTTGCCCCGCGATCCGCAGGCATTACGCATCGATCTTGTTGACGGACGCATAGTCGGGCTGAGCTGAGGCTGCCGCAGCATGGCCGGCTTGCCCTGCAAGCGAACAAACGCCAGCCACGACACCGCCGGGGAGACTGCAAATGTTTGGCAGTCTCCTCGGCGGTGCGCTGTTGGCTGCTGTACGTGTGCTGTACGCATCTGCAGCCGCGGATGAAAGCAAAGCGTTTGTTTGCGACGTGCTCTCCACGCCGCGCAGGCTCAGAGCCGGCTGCCGGAAGGCTGTGCATGCTTTCGCTTTGGCCGGAACGGGGAGGGCCGATGCGGCAGGAACGCCGGCCGACGGCGGGACGAATGGGATTGCGGGGCGTTCTGTCGCAACGTTCGGGATTGTTTCCCGGTCGGTCCGGTTCGTTGCGGAGCGCTGATGTTCAGCTGTTTTCTCTTTGCTCAGCGAGGCAAAAACTTACTCAGCGTAAGTTTTTGTCAACGCTGCGTTGCGCCTTCTGCTGCCGTGCGGTTTGCGGCGAATTTCTGCCGCCGTGCTGCATTGGTCGGGAGGAGAAAGCCGGCGGGCTTTCTTTCTCACGTCATGAGCCGGCGGTTGCCCACTTTGACCAAACTTACGCCGACAAAGACCCAGAAAAGTTCGCGCAGACGGGTGTAGAGCGCGGCAAAGATGCCCAGTCCGCCGCCGGCCGTGATGCCGAGAATCTTGATGATCAGCGCAAGGCCGCCCTCGCGGGCGCCCATCTGCATGGGAAAGAAGAAGAAGACGTTGCCTACGAACGATGAGAAGGCCAGTATGAGGATGGCGTCGGCGAAATTGACCTTGCAGCCGAAGGCCATGAGGATGAAGAAAAATTCGAGGGAGTTGACAATGCGACCGAGGTACTCGCAAAGGAGCGAACTCCAGAATGCGCACGGACGTTCGTGGAGATAGGCGATGTTGCGGTCGACTTGTCGCATGTTTTCTTCGTTCTTGTCCCAGAAGCGGCGCGTGTATTTCTTCAGCAGCGGGATGTAGAGCAGCCCGCGGTAGAGCGCCACGATGACGCCTTTGCGGTAGCACAGGCTGAAAACAAAAAGCGCCACGGCCAGCACAACGGCGAACGTGCCGAATACGCTCCAAAGCCATGGTGTCATTTTTTCGAAATAGAAGATGATGAAGAGCATGATGCCCGTGGCCCAGAAGAAGAAATGCGAAAGGATGTGCATCATCGAATAGAGGGCGACGCTGGCCATGGAGCGGCTCAGGCCGATATATGCGTTAAGCTCCATCACGCGGTAGGGGCCTCCGCCGAAGCCGAAGGGCGTGGTGTAGCTGAACGCAAAGCCGGAAACGGTGAGTTTGTAGGAATGGAGAAAGGAGAGGCGCTTGCCGTCGGCGCCGGTGTTGACGATAATCTGGAATGCGCGGGCGTTGAGGGCGTAGACGGCTACCCATACGCCGATGACCAGCGGAAGAAACGCGGCGGCACGGCTCAGCTGGATGCGGCGCATGGCGTCGGCCGTGTCGAAGGAGCAGACCATGACGATGATGGCTGCGATACCGAAAAGCAGAAAGATGTTGCGGACAAGTGGGCGCATCGGCGGCAGGTGTTTCCTTTTGACAGTCGGCTATTCGGCGCGCCGCGGGTGGGCGTGGCGGCTGCGTTCACCGTCTTCTCGGCGGTCGTGGTAGAGTTTTTCCAGCGGATTTTTGCGCGCCTCGCTGTCCCGGCGCCGGTTGCGCGAAAGGTCGATGGCGGCGTAGATGGCTTGTCGCAGTGAGGCCTCGGAGGCGACACCACGGCCGGCGATGTCGTAGGCCGTGCCGTGGTCGGGCGAAGTGCGCACCACGGGAAGTCCGGCGGTGAAGTTCACGCCGCTGCCGCCGGCCAGTGCTTTGAACGGCGCCAGCCCCTGATCGTGATACATGGCCAGCACGCCGTCGAACTGCTGGTAGTGTGCGCCGCCGAAGAAGCCGTCGGCCGAATAGGGGCCGAAGCATTGCAGCCCTTCGGCGACAAGTTTCTCGATGACGGGGCGGATTACTTCCTTTTCCTCGTGCCCCATCATGCCGTCGTCGCCGTTGTGCGGATTGAGTCCGAGCACGGCGATGCGCGGAGCCGAAACGAGGAAATCGTGTGTGAGCGAGGCGAAGAACGTGCGCAGCCGTTCTTCCAGCCGTTCGGGCGTAATGGCCTCCGAAATGCGGCTTACCGGCAGATGCGTCGTAGCCAGCGCCACGCGCAGGTGGTGATTGAAGAGAATCATCAGCGCCTCGCGGCCGTCGCCCAGCCGGTCTTGCAGATATTCCGTGTGGCCGGCGAAGCGGAACGTGTCGCACTGAATGGACGATTTGTGTATGGGGCCCGTCACGAGGGCGTCGAACAGCCCTTCGCGATAGTCGGAGCAGGCGCGTTCGAGCGAAAGCAGCGCGGCGCGGCCGGCTTCGGGCGAAGGTTTGCCGAATTCCACCTTTACCTCTTCCTCGAAGCAGGTGAGGAGGTTCAGTTCGCCCTCGCGTGCGTCGGCAGCGTTGTCGATGATGTGGAATTTCGTATCGATGTTCAGCCCTTTGCTGTGATAGGCAGCCGTGCGCGGCGAGCCGTAGAGGATGGGTGTGCAGATTTCGAGCAAGGCGGGCTCGGCAAAGGCTTTGAGCACGATTTCGTAGCCGATGCCGTTGGTGTCGCCGCCCGTAATGCCGATGCGGGGCAGGGGAGCGGCCGCCTCTGTCTGTACGTTCTCGGAAAGGTTTTCGGTGCTGAGTGTATCGTTCATGGTGCGTAGGAGTGTTTAGCGTGAAAGGACTTCTTTTCTGCGGTTTTCTTCCTGCTTCTTCGTGGAGAGCAGGCCGCAGGCGGCTTCAATGTCCTGTCCGCGCGAGGCGCGTATGGTAGCCGTCAGGCCGCGGGCGCAGAGCCGGTCGCGAAAGGCCGCGAGGCGCGTTTCGTCCGTGCCGCGGAAGGGAGATGAGGGAATAGGATGAAAGCGAATGAGGTTAACGCGGCACGGCAGCCCGCGCAACAAGTCGGCCAGCGTGTCGGCCGAAGCAGAGTCGTCGTTGAGGCCCCCGAACACGATGTACTCGAAAGTAAGCCGGCGCTGCGATTCGAACGCCGCCTTGTGACGGCGCAGCACGGCCACAATCTCGGCAATGCCCATGGCCCGTTCGGCAGGCATCATTTCCGCGCGGCGGGCCGGCACGGGGTGATGCAGCGAAATGGCCAGGCTGCACCGGCTTTCGGCGATGAAGCGTTCCAAGCCTTTTCGCAGGCCGACGCTCGAAACCGTGATGCGTTTCGGACTCCACGCAAGGCCCCATCCGGCCGTGAGCACTTCGCAGGCGCGCAACACGGCGTCGACATTGTCCAGCGGTTCGCCCTGACCCATAAAGACGATGTTGGTCAGCCTTTCGCGCTCGGGCAGGGCGTATATCTGGTTCAAAATCTCGGCTGCCGTGAGCGAAGCGGCGAAACCTTGCCGCCCCGTCATGCAGAAAGTGCAGCCCATTTTGCAGCCCACCTGCGAGGATACGCAAAGCGTGGCGCGGTCGCCGTCGGGGATGTAAACGGTTTCGACATAATGCCCGTCGGCCGTCCGGAAAAGATATTTTCGTGTTCCGTCGGCCGAAATGCGGCAGTCCGCGGGAGCGTGCACGCCCACTTCGCAACGCGCTTTCAGCGCCTCGCGTCCGGCTTTCGAGAGGTCGGTCATTTCGTCGACAGACCGTGCGCCTTTCGTGTAGAGCCAGCGGGCAATCTGCTTGCCGGCAAAAGCCGGAAGTCCGGCTTCGGCGGCGATTTCCCGAAGTTCGTCGGGAGTATGTCCGAGCAAGGGGAGCATGCGTTTGCGTGGTGTGTGTCGACAATTGTCCGGCGTAAACAAAAAGTGCCGCCCGACCGTTTGGGCGAGCTGGCACTTGTCGTTACTGTCCGGTGTGCCGGAATCAGGCTTCGGCCTCGGTCGCCTCGGCAGCCGTCGTTTCGGCTTCAGCCTCGGGTTCCTGGACTTTGGCGCCTTCGGCCACTACTTCGAAATGAACTTCGGCGCTCACATCCTTGTAGATTTTCACGGTAGCCGTATACTGACCGACGGCTTTGGCGTCTTTCATCACGATAATCTTGCGGTCCACCTCGATGCCCTGCTTGGCGAGCTCCTCGGCGATGGTCGCATTCGTGATGCTGCCGTAGGTAGTTCCGGTAGCGCTGACCTTGGCGGCGATTACAATAGGCTTGGCGGCGGCAATCTTGTCGGCCACGGCCTGTGCGTCGGCCTTGATTTTTGCAATCTTGTGAGCCTGCTGCTTGAGGTTCTCGGCGAGCACCTTTCGTGCCGACTCCGAGGCGATGACAGCCTTGCCCGTGGGGATGAGATAGTTACGTCCGTAGCCGTCTTTCACGGTCACGATGTCGTTCTTGTAGCCCAGTCCTATGATATTTTCTTTCAGAATGATTTCCATACGTGTTCCTCCTGTTTATTTCATCAAATCGGTTACGAAGGGCAGCAGAGCGAGGTGGCGTGCGCGTTTCACGGCCTGTGCCACGCGGCGCTGATATTTGAGCGAAGTGCCCGTGATGCGGCGGGGCAGGATTTTGCCCTGCTCGTTGAGGAATTTCTTCAGGAACTCGGGGTCCTTGTAGTCCACGTACTTGATGCCGCTCTTCTTGAAACGGCAGTACTTCTTCTTCTTGACGTCGATGGACGGAGCGTTGAGATAACGGATTTCGGATTGTGCTTGTGCCATGGCCTTAGTCCTCCTTGTTTGCATTTTTTGCGCGGCGCTTCTCGGCGTAAGCGGCGGCATACTTGTCGAGTTTAACGGTAAGGAAACGGATGACGCGTTCGTCGCGGCGGTAGCCCGTTTCGAGTTTGTCCACTACGGTGGGCTCGGCGTTGAACTGGATCACCTGATAGAAACCGGTCGACTTCTTGTCGATGGCATAAGCCATCTTCTTCATGCCCCAGTTCTCTTCACCGACGATTTCCGCGCCCTGTTCGGCGAGGATGCCTTTGAATTTTTCGACCGTCTCCTTCATCTGCTGTTCAGACAAAACGGGAGTCAAAATGAAGACGGTCTCGTACTGATTCATCATAACTGTTGTAATGAATAATGAGTGTTGTGTTGCAAAATTGCGGCGCAAAGATACGCATTTAATTCCGAACGGCCAAACGCTCCCCGTGTCGTCGGCAGCGCAGCCTGCTTTTCAAACGCGGGAGCGTGCCACTCTGTCTGTCGTGGCACGCTCCCGTGAGCAGTTGTCGTTCGGGGTCGGGAGTTTACCACTCCGTTTCCCAAAGATCTTTCTTCGAAGCGTTATATTCGAAACCGCCTCCCTCTTCGAAGTCGCCGGAACTGAGGCTGCCGCCTCCGTTGCTTCCGCCGTTGTTGAGCGACAGGGCGAGCATTTCGCCGCACTGCATCCCGAACACCTTCGAAACAGGCGCAATATACGTTTTTTTCATAATCTGTTCGTTTTTTTTTATCTGATTAGGAATAGCAGAGCCTCCTTATTTCCCGAGCACCTTTCGGCCGTTGACGATGTTGACGCCCTTCTGAATGCTCTGGATGCGGCGGCCGGCAAGGTCGTAGATTTCCATTTTGCCGTCGTTGCCGCCGAAGACTTCTTCGATGGAAGTCGTGGCGCCGCTGTTTTCGAAATAAAGGGCCTTAGCCGTCAGCGCAGCCGTCGGCGTGATGTAGCACTTGGTCTTCGGGCAGGTCACGGTACCGTCGGTCAGATAGAAAGCTTGCTTTTCGGTTGCCTTGTTGGTAGCGAGCGCATAGCTTTCTGCGGGAACGAGGGCGCCGCCGTCTTTGAGCACGCCCGTCAGCCAGCCACTGGTGTGCGTGTCCTGATGACCTTTGAGCCAGCCGATGATGGTGTACTTGTTGCCTACCTCCGCCTTGATGATATAAGGTACGTTGTTCGCAATATTGTCGGAAACTTCGCTCAGCACCAGGGTCGTGCCGTCGTTCTCGGTCGCGCTGCAAGAATAGAGCGTCATGCCGGCGGGACGCGTGGCGGGGCAGGGCAGAATGAGGGTGTTGTACGGGCGCGTCACGTTGAGCTGATAGTTGAAAAGCGCTCCGTAATAAGCCACCTGGTTGAGGTAGTTCTTGATTTTCTTTCCGTCCGCGCTGTTGCAGAACGTTTCCATGGCGGTAGCGTCTTCGGTGTCCACCTGCTGCGCGGCGTCGATGGCTGCATTGATTTCCGTGGGGTTGGCAAATTCGTTGGGACCTACCACGGTGGAGCCTTCGAGAATCTCGAACTTCTTCGTGTTCTTCAGCTCGTCGAACTGCGCCTTTACGTCTTCCTTTGTTATGGTTACGTTGGGGAACGAAAGGTTCGAGCCACTGTGGTTGGGGTTGTTTGCTTTGGGCCAGGTCCAGATGTACTGGTTGCTGCCGCTGGAGTTGATGGTGAGGAATATCTTTCCTTCGGCATTGATGCTGAAGCCGTTGCCGCTGCCGGTGCAGGGCATGAAGTAGTACGTGCCGGCCCCTTCTTCCTCGACGACGGCATTCTGCGTGTTGGCGTTCTGCGAAGTTGTAATCGTGGGAATATATTTGCCCGAGTGGTGCTTGATCTTAAAGCTGAACGTTCTCGTATTCTCGTTGAAGCTGGGGTAGATGTACCACATGAAGTTGTTCTGCGTCGAATAGCTCAGCGTGCTGTTTCCGGCGTTGTTGGCCACGATCTTATCTTCGCTGTTGACAAACCATTTCGACTGACCCAGTGCACTCTCTATGCCCGTAGCATTCTGTATCGTCGCGTTAGATACGGGGAAAGGGAACGTGATGTTAGCCGTCAGCGTGTACTGTTCGCCGTTCTGGGCGAACAGTACGTCGCTCAGTGTATAGCCGGCGAGGCCTGCGAAAGTGGGTAAGGCCGTTTCCTCGTCGGCCCAGCCGGCAACGTAAGTACCCGTGTAGTCTTCGTTGAGATCGTTGGAGTGAATCGTGTAGTGAATCGTCT
>JAFLUW010000038.1:0-14767 GCA_022508615.1 Prevotellaceae bacterium
AAAGCGTGTAACCGGCAAAACCGGTTCGCAGGTTCGAATCCTGTTCTCTCCGCAAGGTAGCAGCGCGTTGCGACAGCCATAAATGGTGTCGCAGCGCGCTGTCTTCGGCTGTTTGCAGGCGGCCACGGCCGGAAAAGAAAAAGTTCCGGACTGCTGACAGCTGTCCGGAACGGTTTACGGAGGAGGGGGAAAGACTTATTTTACGAGAATCTTGTTGCCGCCGACGATATACAAGCCAGGGGCCGAAATGCAACTCTGGCGATGTCCCTGAATGTTGTAAATGTTGTTGTTTTCGCTGGTGCCGGCGGCAATAGCGCCCACTGAAGTGGAAAGAGGCTCGGGTTCGAACGTGTAGAGACCGGCATTCTGATCCGTAGGATCGCTGTAGAGATGAATGGCAAAGCCTTGTCCGGCCGCAGCCGTGTTCATGTACCAGCCTTGGGCGGCGTCTTTACTGGTGAGCGCAGAGTAGAAACCTGCGTCATCAGTGCCTTGAGTGATTTTCGAGCCGATTTGGTCGACGAGGTAGAAGCCGTAGTGCTTTGTCGCCCCGTCGTAGTCCCAGCGTGCTGTGTTGGCGTTGATGGACACAGAGGGAGTGCTGTTTACCGAGCCTTCGGGGCGGGCTTTGCATACGAGTGCGTAGTAGCCGGAACCGGCAGGATCTGCTTCGAAGGTGAACCATTGATAGTCATAGTTCGCTTCAGTCTGTTCGGCGGGCGCATTGCTCCACAAACGGTCGGCCTGTGCGTTGTTGCCCTTGCCGGCTGCGTCGCGCAGCAGTTCGATGCACGAGCCGTAGCGGGATTGCGAGGAATCACCGTTGAAACGGGTGAGCAAACGATAGTATACGCCGGCGGCAGGAACGTCTGAAACGACGGGAGGTTCGGGCGTTTCATCCTCGTCGGCTTCTACGAAAAGAATTACGCCGCCATTGCCGTCGCCGGGATTGGAATAGACGTTAATGGCATAGCCTTGTCCGCTTTTGGAAAAGTTCAGGTAGTTGTTTGTGCCTGCGGGGCGGATGGCATATTGCATTTGCTCGGACTGTGCGTTGTAATAGGTGCGGTCGAGCTCGAATCCGTAACTCAGTGTCGAGGGCTGGTAGTCCCAGCGTCCGGCCGTCGTGGCGGCAGTGGGCGTTGTGCCGAGCGAACCTTCGGGCATGGCTTTGCAGACGATGGCATAGCTTCCGGTATTGTCGGGATCTTCGATGAGGCGAAAGAGCTGCCAGTCATTTGCTTTGGCCGTCGTGTTCGTCCAAAGACGTCCTGCCTGTGCGCCGTTGGCGCTGTACTGGCTGACAAGGGGCGACTCGCTGCTGAGCAGCTCCCAACTGCGGCCACTGCGGTCGTCGGTGGCCGTAGCGGTCATTCGGTACCACTTTTCGGGGTCGGGTTTCTGAAAATCGGCGCTGTTGACGAGCTGATGCCGGCCATAGTTGTAACCGGCGAGGTTCAGGAGCACGGAGTCTGCGCAGGCGCGCTCCATGAAGTTGTCGTAGTTCATCAGACTGGCGGGCGTCCAGCCGTGTTCGGCTATGGCGAGCAAACGGGGCAGCGTGAGATATTCAAGGTCGCGGTCGCGGTCGACTTGTTCGCACCAGAAAGTTCCCTGTACGCCGATGCAAAGGCTGTTTTCCGTGGGATTGGTGTTGTAGGACAGGCTGATCGAACCGTCGCCCACAGCGCCGACTTTGTCGAAGCCGCGATAGCAGCGGTTGATGTAGTAGCCTCCGTCGTGGGGCGTGAAGATATGTTTGAGTCCGTTTTGCTGGGAAACGTTGGCTGCGTTGTATGCGCCGACCCAGCACATGATGACCGGATCGAGCGCCCGGGTGGCTTCCATGTCGATGCCGCCCGAGGTCACGAGTTCGTTCCATCCCATGATTTTACGGTTGTGTGTTTTGCGGGCATAGTCGGCAATTTCTTTCGTAAACCATGATTGCAGCGCGCGGTCGCTGTTCAAGCCGAGTTTGGCTTTCAACTCCTGGCATGATGTGCTTTGTTCCCAAGCGTAGGTGGGACATTCGTCGCCGCCGATGTGGATATATTCGTAGGGGAAGATTTCGGCGAGCACGTCGACCACGTCTTTGACGAACTGGATGACCTTGGGGTTGGAAATGTCGAGCACGTCGCGCGACACGCCGCCGATGTTCCAGATGTTGTGCGTGAAGTGCGAAGCGACGTTGCCGGCCACGGGCTCGGAGTTGAGGTCTACGCCGGCGGCGATGGCGATTTTGCTTTCGGGGTCTGTGCTGAACTCGGGATAGGCGTGGATGGCGGCCACCATGTGTCCGGGCATGTCGATTTCGGGCATTACTTCGATGTGGCGTTCCTTGGCATAGTCCACGACTTCCTTGAGTTCTTCGATCGTATAGGCGTAGGGGCCGTAGGTGACGTCGATTCCCTCGCGCCACTGGCGCTGTTCGTCGAAATCCGTGCGCAGGATGTTGCGGTTTGTGGCGCCCTCTTGCGTCAGTTTGGGGTATTTGGCCACGGGCAGACGCCATCCCTGGTCGTCGGTCAGGTGCCAGTGGAAACGGTTGAGCTTGTACATGGCCATGACGTCGAGCATCTTCTTGATTTCCTTGACGCTGAAAAAGTGTCGGCTCACGTCGAGCATGTATCCGCGGTATTCGTAGCGCGGTGCGTCGGAGATTTCGAGCGCAGGCAGGGCGTAAACGGCGGCAGCGTTGCCTTGAACGCCGGCCATGACGTTGGCCGGGAGCAATTTCTTCACCGTCTGGAAAGCATAGAAAAGGCCGGCGGCCGTCGAAGCCTTGATGGCGGCGCCTTCGGTCGTCACGTCGAGCGTGTAGCCCTCGGCGGGCTGTTCGGCGTCGAGCGTTACGCTGATGAGGCCTTCGCCTTCGGCAACTTTGGCGCCGAGCGAGGTGGCGGCATTGAGCGTTTCGACGAAACGGGTCGCTTCGGCCACCATGTCGGCGGGCAGTCCGGCGGCGCAACCCACGGTCAGTCCGGCCGTGAGCGTCAACTGACCCTCGCCTCTGGTAAGCGATGCAGGCCGAGGCGTGAGATTGATGAAGTCTGTGGCCTGCGCGCTGCCGAAACACAGCAACAGGGCGGCGAGCGAAAGGAGTAGTTTGTTTTTCATGTGATATAATGAAGTGTTAAGGGGTGTATGTGCGTGTGGAGTCTCTATAAGGCATATCCGCCATGCAAAGATAAGGAAATATGGCGGAACGACAAGCATTTGCATGCGAATTGTGTGGCGACGGCCGGCCTTTGCCCTGCGACGGAGGCCTCTCGCCGCTGTCGGTCGGGCCGGAAAGATGCCGGTTCAGACCATCCTGTCCGGATTGTAAATTTTTTTGACAAACGGCATTGCGCTTTTAGCGTCGACGGAGCGGCTTCGGGGCTGTTTTCGGTCGCCGGCGGACGGCTTTTTCCTTGTGGTGCGCAACTAACGCCGCGTTAATTTCCACTTACGCCCTGTTAGTTCGAACTATCTTTGGGTAAGTTTGCACGAACCGGGCGTTGCGGAGTGTCTTTCCGGCGTGTTTTTTATCCTTTCGCTCGGCTTTTTCAGCCGTAGCGGGATGAATATGAAGCGTGGAGATGGCTGTAAGCGATTGATTGTGAGTGAAGAACGAAAAGAAGCGCATCAGGCCGAAATTTTGCGTATTTCGGCGCGGCCTGCGTTGTGGTGGCGAGCGCGGACATTGGTGCGGCCGAAAATTGTAAAATATTTTGACAAAACAGGTGCGTCGGCATCGCCCGCAAGGCAAACAAACGCCCCGGGCCGCGAGCGTCAGCCGCGGCCCGGGGGCTGTGGGGAACGGAAATGAGGCGAATCAGAATTCGGCGTTCTTCGGTGTGCGGGGGAAAGGAATGACGTCGCGAATGTTCTGCATGCCGGTGATAAAGAGAATGAGACGCTCGAAGCCGAGGCCGAAGCCTGCGTGCGGGCAAGTGCCGAAACGGCGCGTGTCGAGGTACCACCACATGTCTTTCATCGGGATTTGGCGCTCCTTGATTTCGCCGACGAGTTTGTCGTAGTTCTCCTCGCGCACCGAGCCGCCGATGATTTCGCCGATTTGCGGGAAAAGTACGTCGGTGCCTTGTACGGTTTTCCCGTCGTCGTTGATTTTCATGTAGAAAGCCTTGATTGCTTTCGGATAGTCGGTCATGATGACTGGCTTGCGGAAGTATTCTTCCACGAGATAGCGCTCGTGCTCGCTGGCAAGGTCCATTCCCCACGAAACGGGGAACTCGAATTTGCGCCCGTCGGCCACGGCTTTTTCGAGAATGGCGATGCCCTCGGTGTAGGTGAGGCGTTCGAAGCTGCCTTCGACCACGGAGCGCAGCCTTTCGAGGAGCGTCTGGTCGATCATCTTGTTGAGAAACTCGAGATCGTCGGCGCAGTGGTCGAGCGCCCAGCGTACGCAGTGCTTGATAAAGTCTTCCTCGAGATCCATCAGCGCGGTGAGGTCGCAGAAAGCCACTTCGGGCTCAATCATCCAGAATTCGGCCAAATGGCGCGGCGTATTGCTGTTCTCGGCGCGGAAAGTGGGGCCGAAAGTGTAGATGGCGCCGAGCGCAGTGGCGCCGAGTTCGCCCTCCAACTGGCCGCTGACGGTGAGACTGGTGGGTTTGCCGAAAAAATCATCGCTGTAATCGATGCGGCCGTCCTCGTCTTTTTTCAGGTTGTAGAGGTTTTTCGTCGTTACCTGGAACATTTGGCCCGCTCCCTCGCAGTCACTGGCTGTGATGATGGGGGTGTGGAAATAGAGGAAGCCGTGGCGGTGGAAATAGTCGTGTATGGCGATGGCCATGTTGTGGCGAATGCGCATTACGGCGCCGAACGTGTTGCTGCGCAGCCGCATATGGGCGTGCTGGCGCATGGTTTCGAACGTTTGGCCTTTCTTCTGCATGGGATAGTCGGCGGCGCAGGTGCCGAGCACTTCGATGCGCGTGGCTTGGATTTCGACAGCCTGGCCCGAACCGAGGCTAGCCACGAGTTCTCCCTCGACACTGATGCATGCGCCTGTGGTAATTTGGCGCAACGTTTCGTCGGCGATTTTTTCTACATCGGCCACGATTTGTATGGTCTTGATGGTCGAACCGTCGTTCAGGGCAATGAAATTTACGGACTTGGATCCGCGCTTCGTGCGCACCCAGCCTTTTGCACAAACCTGTGCGCCGGGCTGCATTTGAAGCAAATCTATGATTCGGGTGTGTTTCATCGTTTCGGATGGATTGGAAAAAGGGAAAGAATTGGGAGTAAGGATTATTCGAAAGCGCCCATGCGCAGCATGTTGACTTCTTTTTCGTTGAGATAGCGCCAGTCGCCGCGCTTGACGTTCTTCTTCGTCAGGCCGGCAAAGTAGACGCGGTCGAGTTTCACGACATGATAGCCGAGCGACTCGAAGATGCGCCGCACGATGCGGTTGCGGCCGCTGTGTATCTCGATGCCGACTTGCTTTTTGTCGCTCTCGTGAGCGTATTCCACGGCATCGGCGCGTATTTCGCCGTCTTCGAGCGTGATTCCTTCGGCTATCTGACGCAAATCGGCGGCCGAAACAGCGCGGTCGGTGTGTACGTGATAGATTTTTTTCTTAAGAAATTTGGGATGTGTCAGTTTCGAGGCGAGGTCGCCGTCGTTTGTCAGCAGCAATACGCCCGTTGTGTTGCGGTCGAGGCGGCCTACGGGATAAATACGTTCGGGGCAGGCGTTTTTGACGAGGTCCATGACGGTTTTTCTCCCCTGCGGGTCGTCGGAAGTGGTGACGTAGCCTTTCGGCTTATTGAGCAAGACGTAGATTTTCTTTTCTATTTTCACTCTGTTGTCATGGAACTGGATATTGTCCGTGCGTAGCACTTTCGTGCCGAGCTCGGTGACGACAATGCCGTTGACCGTGACGACACCCGCCTGGATGTAATTGTCGGCATCGCGGCGCGAGCAGATACCGGCGTTGGCCAAGTATTTGTTCAGGCGTATCGGAGCGTTCGGATCGAGGTTGGCCTCTTCGAAAGCCTGGCGTTTCTTGTGGCTGTATTTGTTGTTGGGGTTATAAGGCGCGCGTCCCTTTGCATAAGTCGGGCGCGAACCGGAAGTGCGCCGCTCGTCGGAGTTCCCGTTGTTGTATCGGGGGCGCGGAGCGAAAGGACGCCCGTTGTCGCTGCGGTCGTTGTCGTAGCGGGGCCGCGGTGCGAACGGACGATGTTCGTTTCCAGTCTCGCTTCCATAACGGGAGCGGGGCTTATATCCGCCTTCGTTCGAGGTGTAGGGGCGTCCCGGGCGATTGAAGTGGGGGCGTTGCTGTCCGTCTCTGCGATTTTCGTTTTCGTTGCGAGAGCCATAGCCGTCGCGGCTGTTGTGCGGCTCAAAAGGGTCGTGTCTGTTGTTCATTACAAAATGGTTTGAGATTATAGCGTGGAGTGATGAAATAGCGCCTCGCGGCGGGATTTTCTGTGAAGGGCGTAAGTCGTCTGCAGCGTCAGATTCCGGTGTAGGTGGCGGGCGAAAGGGCGTGCAGTTCGGCCTTCACGCAGTCGCTGACGTCGAGCGAGTCGATGAAACGGCTGATACTTTCTGCCGTAATGGCCTCGTTGGTGCGCGTAAGGGCTTTGAGCGCTTCGTAAGGGTGCGGATAAGCCTCGCGGCGCAGTATGGTCTGTATGCCTTCAGCCACGACTGCCCACATGTTGTCGAGGTCGGCGCGGATGCTTTCCGGGTTGAGCAGGAGTTTGTCGAGGCCTTTGAGCGTGGAGGCCGCGGCAATGAGCGCGTGGGCCATGGGTACGCCGATGTTACGGATGACGGTGGAGTCCGTCAGGTCGCGTTGCAGGCGGCTGATGGGGAGTTTGCGGCTGAGGTGCTCGAGTATGGCATTGGCAATGCCCAGATTGCCCTCGGAGTTCTCGAAGTCGATGGGGTTGACCTTGTGCGGCATGGCGCTCGACCCCACTTCGCCGGCCTTAATCTTCTGCTTGAAGTATTCCATCGAGATGTATTGCCAGATGTCGCGGTCGAGGTCTATAATAATGGTGTGTATGCGCTTCATGGCGTCGAACACGGCGGCCGTCTGGTCGTAATTGGAAATCTGCGTGGTGTATTGTTCGCGCACAAGTCCGAGTTTTTCGTCCACGAAGCGGTTGCCGAAGGCGCGCCAGTCGTGTTCGGGGTAGGCGGCGTGGTGGGCGTTGAAATTGCCCGTGGCTCCACCGAACTTTGCCGTCAGCGGCACGCAGCGAAGGCTTTTCAATTGTTCGGCAAGCCGGTAGGCGAAGACTTTTATCTCCTTGCCCAGGCGCGTAGGACTGGCCGGCTGGCCGTGCGTCTTGGCCAGCATCGGAATGTCCTGCCACTCCCCGGCGCGGGCTTCGAGTGCGGCGAGCAATTCTTCGAACCGGGGCAGATAGACCTGTTCGAGCGATTCTTTGAGCATCAGCGGGAAGGACGTGTTGTTGATGTCCTGCGAGGTCAGGCCGAAATGGATGAATTCCTTGAAAGGCTCGAGTCCGCCGATGGCGTCGAAGCGCTCCTTGATGAAGTATTCTACGGCCTTGACGTCGTGATTCGTGGTCTGCTCGATGGTTTTGACGCGCCGTGCGTCGTCTTCCGAAAAGTTTTCGTAGATAGCCCGCAGCCGTGGAAAGACGTCTGCGCCGATTGCGGCCAGTTGAGGCAGCGGAAGTTCGCAGAGCGCGATGAAATATTCAATCTCTACGCGGACGCGATACCGGATGAGGGCATATTCCGAAAAGTAAGGGGCCAGCGCCTCCGCTTTCGAGCGGTAGCGGCCGTCTATGGGGCTGACGGCTGTCAGGACATCGAGATTCATGATGGGTAGGAGTTGAAGTTTGTTGAACGTGTCGCAAATTTACGAAGTTCCCCGATATAAAAAGGCATGTTGCGGCCGAAAACCGCCGCACGCGCTGTCCGCCCGTATTTGCGCCCGTTTGGCCGAACGCTGAGTTCGTCTGAACTATCTCAGGCTAAGTTCAAACTTACTCAGACTAAGTTCGAATTATCTCAGACTAAGTTTTCCGGCGAGGCTTTTTGAACGGAAATATGTAAATTTGCAGGCGAAACAAGGCAAGAGAATAGAAATTGAAACTTTCCGAACTGCACGCGGGTGAGCGCGGCGTCGTCGTCAAAGTCACCGGTCACGGCGGTTTCCGCCGGCGTATCGTCGAGATGGGCTTTATACGCGGTACGGTGGTGCGTGTCGTGCTCGGCGCTCCGCTGGCCGATCCCGTCGAATACGAGCTGATGGGCTACAAAATCTCGCTCCGCCGTGCCGAAGCCGAGATGGTCGAAGTAATCGGCGAGGCCGACGCGGTCCGCATGGAGGAGGAAGAGCCTGCAGCGCTTTCGGGCATACGCCTTTCGGAGACCGACTTTTGCGGCCGCCTTTCCGAAGACCGGATGGAACGGCTGGCCTGCACCGAAGGCCGTACTATAAACGTGGCGCTCGTGGGCAATCCCAACTGCGGAAAGACCACGTTGTTCAACCTCGCCTCGGGCCGCCGCGAACACGTGGGCAACTACTCCGGCGTCACGGTCGACGCGAAAGAAGCCGGTTATACGCTGCGCGTAGACGGGTTCGACTATCATTTCCGCATTGTCGATTTGCCCGGGACGTACAGCCTGTCGGCCTACAGCCCCGAAGAAGTCTGCGTGCGCCGCCACCTCATCGACCGCATGCCCGACGTAGTGGTGAATGTCATAGACGCCACCAATCTCGAACGCAATCTCTATCTCACGACACAGCTCATCGACATGCATTTGTGCATGGTGGGCTGCCTGAACATGTACGATGCACTCGAACGCTCGGGCGACAGCCTCGACTATCGCCAGCTCGGCGCCCTGCTGGGCGTACCCTTCGTGCCGACGGTGAGTCGAACGGGGCAGGGAGTGGAAGAACTTTTCCGCATGGTGGTGGCCGTTTACGAAAGCAACGACGAAGCACTGGCCCGGCACATACATGTCAATCACGGCGCCCTGCTCGAAGAGGAAATCGACAAACTTAAGCTGATATTCCGCAAAAATACGGAGCTGCGCTACAAATACTCTACGCGCTATCTCGCGCTGAAATTCCTCGAAGGCGACGGCCAGACCGAGCGTCTCGTGGAAAGTCTGCCGCAGCATGACGAACTGATAGCCATACGCTTCGCTTCGCGCCGGCGCATACAGGAAGAATTCGGCGAACCGGCTGAGACGGCCATCGTCAGCGCCAAATATGGCTTCATACAAGGCGCTCTGCGCGAAACATACCGCCCCAATCCCGCCCGGCACGAGCAGCATACGCCTACCGAACGCATCGACCGCATCGTGACGCACCGATACCTGGGCTTCCCCCTCTTTTTCGTGCTGCTCTATCTCATGTTCTGGGGAACATTCACGCTCGGCGACTATCCGATGATGTGGATTGAGTGGCTTGTGGACCGTTTCGGCGACGGAGTGGCTGCCGCCATGCCCGAAGGGCCGCTGCGCGACTTGTTGACCGAGGGCATCATCGGCGGAGTGGGCAGCGTCATCGTGTTTCTGCCCAATATCCTGCTGCTTTATTTCTTCATTTCACTGCTGGAAGACAGCGGATACATGGCCCGTGCGGCATTCATCATGGATAAACTGATGCACAAGATGGGATTGCACGGCAAGTCGTTCATTCCCATGGTTATGGGCTTCGGATGCAACGTGCCCGCTGTCATGGCTACGCGCATCATTGAAAACCGCAAGAGCCGGCTGGTCACCATGCTGGTCACGCCGCTTATGTCGTGCTCGGCGCGGCTCCCCATATATATAATAATAATTGGAGCCTTTTTCCCTGATCGCGCAGCTGCCGTGATGCTCGGTCTTTATGCCTTTGGCATTCTGATGGCTGCCTTTATGGCGCGTCTTTTCTCGCGCTTCATCGTACAGGACGCCGACTTGCCTTTCGTCATGGAGCTTCCTCCCTACCGTATGCCCAACCGCCGCAGCATTATGCGCCACACATGGGAAAAAGGCCGGCAGTATCTTCGAAAAATGGGAGGCATAATTCTGGCTTCCAGCATTGTCGTGTGGGCGCTCGGCTACTTTCCCCGCACTGTCGGCGATAAAATCCGGACAGAAAGCCGCCCGGTTTCCTTTCTCGAACACATTGGCAAAACTGTCCAGCCCGTATTCAGTCCGATGGACTACGATTGGAAAATGTCCGTAGGCATTCTTACCGGTATCGGCGCCAAGGAACTCGTTGTTTCGACGCTCGGCGTGATGTATGCCGGCGAAGAAATCGATGATGCCGACATTGCGGCCCACGACAGCCACTTGCAAGCCTCTATCCGCAACAACATGACGCCTGCCTCAGCCTTGTCGTACATGGTGTTTGTCCTGCTATACTTTCCGTGCTTAGCCACGCTTGTTGCGATTCGCCATGAAAGCGGCCGCTGGCGATGGGCGCTGTTTACGGCAGTTTATACGACAGCGTTGGCTTGGTGTTGCGCATGGATCGCTTACCAACTTTTCTCATGCGTTTTTTAGGTATAAACGAACTTTGTCCGTTTTTTGTTTTATCAAAATAAATTTAGTTCAAAATGAAATCAGCAGAAATTCTTGCCATGCTTCAGCAGCGCTTTCCCGGCGAGCCGGAGTATCATCAGGCCGTGTCCGAAGTGTTGCAGACCATCGAGACCGTCTACAACGAACACCCCGAGTTCGAAAAGTCCAATCTCATCGAGCGTCTCTGCATTCCCGACCGTATCGTCTCGTTCCGCGTGACGTGGGTGGACGATGCCGGCAACGTACGCACGAATATGGGCTACCGTGTGCAGCACAACAGTGCCATCGGCCCGTATAAAGGCGGACTTCGCTTCCATTCGTCCGTAAATCTCGGCATTCTCAAATTCCTTGCCTTCGAACAGACGTTCAAAAACGCGCTGACCACGTTGCCCATGGGCGGAGCCAAAGGCGGAAGCGACTTTTCGCCGCGCGGAAAGTCGAATGCCGAAGTCATGCGCTTCTGTCAGGCGTTCATGACCGAATTGTGGCGCCACATCGGCCCCGAGACCGACGTCCCGGCCGGCGACATCGGCGTAGGCGGTCGCGAAGTGGGCTATCTTTACGGCATGTACCGCAAACTTGCTCGCGAGAACACCGGCACGCTCACGGGTAAGGGCATCGAGTTCGGCGGTTCGCTCATTCGTCCCGAAGCTACGGGCTACGGCAATGTCTACTTCCTGCTCGAAATGCTCAAAACGCGCGGCATTTCTATCGAGGGAAAGACCGTCTGCGTCTCGGGCAGCGGCAACGTAGCCCAATATACGGTAGAGAAACTCCTCGAACTCGGCGCCAAAGTCGTGACCATGAGCGACAGCGACGGATATATTTACGACCCCGACGGCATCGATCGCAAGAAACTCGACTACATCATGGAGTTGAAGAACCTCTACCGCGGCCGTATCCGCGAATATGCCGAAGAATACGGCGTGAAGTACGTGCCCGGCGCCCGTCCGTGGAGCGAAAAGTGCGACATCGCCATGCCCAGCGCCACGCAGAACGAAATAGATGGCGACGACGCTCGCCGCCTGCTCGCCAACGGCGTAATTGCCGTGTCCGAAGGCGCCAACATGCCCTCTACGCCCGAAGCTGTCGACGAATTCCTCAAAGCCGGCATTCTCTATGCGCCCGGCAAGGCCGCCAACGCCGGCGGTGTGTCCGTTTCTGGCCTCGAAATGACGCAGAACGCGCAACACCTCAGTTGGAGCGCGGCCGAAGTCGACGAGCGCCTGCACCGCATCATGGAAGATATTCACGCGCAGTGCGTGAAATATGGCACCGAGCCCGACGGAACAGTCAATTACGTGCGCGGGGCCAACGTGGCCGGCTTTATGAAAGTGGCCCGGGCCATGATGGCGCAAGGCATACTCT
The DNA here is from genome assembly GCA_022508615.1 of Prevotellaceae bacterium. Classification (GTDB taxonomy): domain Bacteria; phylum Bacteroidota; class Bacteroidia; order Bacteroidales; family Bacteroidaceae; genus Alloprevotella. Next base: position 11,881 of record JAFLUW010000038.1, read on the forward strand.
GATGAAATACGCCTTTCTCCCCGCTGTTTGCCGGCAGTTCTCGGAACGTAGTCTTTTCCGGGCGCTGCTGTCGGCCTTGTTCATGCTCCTGCCCGCCGTTCTCGGCGCGCAGGGGCTTTACGACCGCTATATCAGCCAGTATTCCTCTATGGCGGTCGACCAGATGAACCGTTACGGCGTTCCGGCCAGCATTACGCTGGCGCAGGGGCTTCTGGAGAGCGCGGCTGGCACGTCTACGCTGGCGGTGAAGGCGAACAACCATTTCGGCATCAAGGTTGGCGGCGATTGGAGCGGCCCTTATATGTTGCGCGACGACGATGCGCCGAACGAACGCTTTCGCAAGTACCGCTCGGTGGCCGAAAGTTACGAAGACCACAGCCTTTTCCTTCGTAATCGCAGCCGCTATGCCGCGTTGTTCCGATTAAGTCCGTCCGACTACAAAGGTTGGGCGCACGGGCTCAAAAATGCAGGTTACGCCACCCACCCGCATTACGCCCGGCGGCTCATCGAAATCATCGAACGCTACGACTTGACGCGCTTCGACCGCGGCGGAAAAACTTCGCGGCACCATCGCGGGGCGTCGTCCGCATCTTCGGCACAGCAGGCCGCCTCTCCGGCCTCCCGTCCCGTGCTTCGTTGCAACGGAGTCTACTATGTCGTGGCCCGCAGCGGCGATACGTTCCGCTCCATCGCCCGCGAAATGAAAACATCCGAACGCAAGTTGCGCCGGTACAACGAACTCCCGAAACCCGGAGAGCCCAAAGCTGGCGAACCCGTCTACCTGACGAAGAAAAAGAGCCGCGCCGACCGCAGCTTCCGCCGCAAACCCCACGTCGTGGCCGCCGGCGAGAGCATGTACAGCATATCGCAGCGCTATGCCGTGCGTCTGAAAAAACTCTACGACCTCAACGACCTGCCGGCTACCTACGTGCCGAAACCGGGCGACCGGATTCGCGTGAGATGAGCTGTATCGCCGGTGGCCGGCGCAAGCCTCCGGTCGGAAAATGCCAGCGCCCCGACGGACGGGACAGACAAAATCCCTCCGCCGGGGCGCTGGCGTGCGCTTTATGTTGCGGGCGTGGCGCTCTTATCTGAGCTTCTCACGCACCCACGCCTCGACTTTGGCTTTCGCGCCCTTCACGGCCGTGCCTTCCATGACAGGCCCTTCGATGACGTCGGCCTCCGCTGCGGCTTTCCGGAAATCGGCGATACACTGCTGCCGTCCGCCTCCGCCGTGCGTGACGAAAGGGATGACCGTCTTGCCTTTCAGATCGATTTTGTCGAGAAACGTAGCCACGGGCATCGGCATCGTGCCCCACCAGTTGGGGAAGCCGACGAAGACGACGTCATAGTTCTTCGTTGCGGGCAGTTTCCCTTTCAGTGCAGGGCGCGCAGCCTCCTGCTTCTCGCGCTTGGCCTGCGCCACGCAAGTGTTGTAGTCCGACGGATAGGCCTTGGCCGGCACGATTTCGTAGATGTCGGCGCCGGCCGCTTCGGCAATCTGTCCGGCCAGCTCGCGTGTGTTGCCGCTCCATGAGAAATAGGCCACGAGCACCTTTCTCCCTTTGCCGCTTTGGCCGGCCAGCGTCTGCCCGGCCAAGGCGAAGGCCGCAAGAACCGTAAGGATGAGTTTGAATTTCATGTCGTTTTGCTGTTAAATGTGAATAACCGTTGCAAAAATAAGTCTTTTGCGCCGGCTGCGCAAAAACGGAAAACGGCTTTGCCCGTTCCGGCTGTCGCGACGCAACCTTTCTTCGCCCTTCGCGGCCGCTGCTTTGGGGCTTCAGGGCGCAAGCCCGACCTAAGTCCGGGATAGTTCGAATTTAGTCTGAGTAAGTTCAAACTTAGTCTGAGTAAGTTGAAACTTTCCCCCTGTAATTTTTCGCTGTTGTTTTTCAGATAGTTTTACGTCTTTTAAGAGTTACGGCTTTGTCCGGACCCGCAGATTTCCGTATATTTGCAGACGAAGCCCGAAACCTTGAAACAAAAAACGCTGAGATATGAAAAAGTATTTCGTTCTTTTGCCCCTGCTGTGCGCCGGCCTGCTGACGCCGGCCGCGGCGCAGGACGACGACATCTACTTCGTTCCTTCGAAGAAACAGAAAGCCTCCGAAGAGAAAAACGAAACCGAGGCCGCCCGCGTCCGGACAACAGCGCTCTATCCCTCCGGCAGCCTGGCCGGACAGGCGGGCAGCTTGCGCGATGTCGACGAATATAACCGCCGCGGCGCGGCTTCGCGCCCGGTCGAAGCCGCCGACACGGCCCTTTGGACCGACGAGGAGTGGGCCGACGGTACATACACCGACCGCATCGTGCGTTTCCATGCGCCGCGCGCCGGCATCTATGTCAGTTCGCCTTTCTACTGCACGTATGTCGACCTCTATTTCGATGATCCTTTCTTCTATGATTGGGCATGGGCTCACGGCTACGCCTGGTCTCCCCTCTGGAGCTACGGATGGGGCTATGGCTGGGGTTGGGGCGTGCCTTGGCATTACCCCGCGTGGGGATGGAACTGGGCATACCGCCCCTGGTATCCTGCATGGGGGCATCACCCCGGACATCCGGGTTGGAACCACGGCGGCATAGCCGTCCGTCCGGGCGGAAACGCCCGTCTCAACGGCCGTCCGCTGAACCGGCCCGGCAATTTCGGCCGCGGCGGCACACCGTCCGGCGGCAGTCGCTTCACGGGTACCCGTTCGGCTGGCAATCGCGGCTTCCGCGAGGCTTCGGGCGCGAGTTCGCGCGGCGCAGGCTACCGTCCCTCCGCCGAAAGCGGCGGCGCGGCCGACCGCACTCCCGCCACGACGCGGACAGGTGCCGCCAGCCGTACGCGAAGTGCCGAGAGCAACACGAATACGCGCTCGTCGGGCACTGCAGTCCGTTCCTC
>JAFLUW010000038.1:14867-17058 GCA_022508615.1 Prevotellaceae bacterium
GAAGTGCCGAGAGCAACACGAATACGCGCTCGTCGGGCACTGCAGTCCGTTCCTCAGGCCGCAGCAACTCAGGCTCGGGCTACACTTCCTCGGGCCGCGGCGGCATGTCGGGCGGAGCCCGCGGCGGACGCCGCTAAAAACGCCCGGCGAGCCGTCGGTTTCGTCGGGATGAGCATAAATCCATAAAAAAGCAAGCTACATGAAAAAGATAATCCTTACGGCCGCTGCAATCATGGCGGCAACTGCCGCTTCGGCGCAGCATATATATGAAATGGAGCGCATCTCGTCGACCGATCTCAACGGAACGGCCCGTTTCGTGGGCATGGGTGGTGCGATGAACGCGCTCGGCGCAGAGCTTTCGACCATTTCGACCAATCCGGCCGGCATCGGGCTCTACCGCAAAAGCGACATGGCCCTCACCGGAAGCATTACGATACAAAAAGGGGCGCCCGATTTCGCCGGAATCGGCAAAACGCGCGCGTCGTTCGACCAAGCCGGCGTGGCCGTGGCCACAAAAATCGGCGGAAAGTCGCTCAAATACATCAACTACGGCTTCAGCTATCTGAAACGCAAAAATCTGAAAAACTTCATCGGACTCGACAACGTTTTGACGGGCGGCCTGTCGCAGTCTTACCAGATGCTCGACCTGGCATGGGACGATGTGAACGGCCATTGGCACGATCTCGTTACGGAAGAGGGCAGAGATCTCGCGCCTTACCCCGCATTGATGGGTTATGAAACATATCGCATAAATCCCGACGGCCGTGGCGGTTACGAACCTACGGATGCCGCCTCCTACAACTATCGCCGCGTACAGTGGGGCGGAGTGCACGATTACGATTTCAACCTTTCTTTCAACTGGTTCGACCAGATTTACGCCGGAGCCACGCTCGGTGTCCACAGCGTCGACTTGCATTCCGCGCTCGACTACGGCGAAATGCTCGCGGCCGGCGGCGATTACTATTTTCGTCACGACCAGACGCTCACGGGTTCGGGCATTGACGCCAAGTTCGGCCTCATCGTGCGCCCCGTCGAGGAAAATCCGTTTCGCATAGGCCTCGCTTTCCACACGCCGACGCTCTATTCCGTCGTAAGCGACGCTTATGCCTATGCCGACGGCCCCAATCTCGACCTTTTGGACGGCAGTTACGCAAGTAGCGAGGCCGAAGTCTACGGCCGCGAGTATAAAATCCGCACACCGTGGAAAGTCAACGTTTCGCTGGGCACTACGGCGGGAACATTCTTCGCCGTCGATGCCGAATACGAGTACAGCAATTTGCCGACGGCCCGCACCATCTACGCAGATGCCTACTGGGGCGGCCGGCAGACGGATCCCGGGCTGGCAGAAGAGGCCGAAGCCTGTCTCCGCGGTGTGCACACGTTCCGTGTCGGCGCTGAAGCTCGCGTGGGCAGCAATATTTTCGTCCGTGCAGGCTACAATTTCGTCTCGGCACCAATGAAGACGGACGCATTTCTCAATTATTTTGCCGACAGTCCCTCCTATTATTATAATATGGGCACCGACTATGTCAATCTCGGCGCCACGCACCGTGCAACGCTCGGTCTGGGCTACCGCGGCAAGCATTTTTACGTCGATGCGGCCTATCAGTATCAGACACAAGCGGCCGACGTGTATGCGTTCCACGCTCCCGAGGCGGGAAATAACTGGAAAAACCGTTTGCAGGGTCAGGGAATCGACTTGAAACGCAGTAACTTGATGCTTACGCTCGGTTATAAATTCTGACGGCTTGCCGACTGCCGCATGACGCCGATGTTGCGAATCCTTGTTTTGCGTTCCGCCAGCTGCCGAGGTCTGTTTTTTGCAGGCTTGGCTTGTCTGGCGGTATTTACCTTGTTCTGTCTGGCCGGTTGCGGCTCGGCCGAAAAATCGATACGCAAGGCCGAAGCCGCTTTGGCCCTTGGCGAGTATGCGGAGGCCGCCGGACAATTCAAACAAGCCTATCAGCGCACTCCGTCCGCCGAAAAAGAAAAACGCGGCGCGCTGGCTTACCGTATGGCCGAGGCTTATATCCGCTACGGTAACACGTCAGCTGCGCTCGGTGCCTATCGTTCTGCCGCCCGATACAAATATACGGACACATTGACCTATCTGCACACCGGTGATGCGGCGATGCGCATGGGCGATTACAAGACTGCTGCCGCGGCCTACCGTGCTTATCTCGAAACACAC
>JAFLUW010000039.1:0-14623 GCA_022508615.1 Prevotellaceae bacterium
AGGCGGAATGGTGGACAAGCGAATCGCAAACAGCCTGCACGTCGGAACGATAGGTGCGGACGTGGGGATAGGCATGCGTGACACGGTAAACGCTGTCGGTATCTATGTTATAAGTGTAGAGCCGGAATGTATCGGCATGGAGCACGAGCGTATCAGCAGGATTGGAGTAGTCCTTGACCAGCGCGCTGTCGGTGGCCATGGCTGTTCCTGTGGTTTCGTTGTAGCGGCAGAAATTGCCGGTCAGGATATTTTTGTTAAGAAAGTCGCGATAGAAAATGTTTCCGTAGGCCAGCATATCGCCCGAGAGTTTGTCATAGCTGATACTGTCGCCTGTCATTTCGCGTGTGGCGTCGCGCAGTACGGGACGCTCGTAGAGGCGCATGCGTTCGGTCACGGTGTTGTAGAATCCGTGTTCGGTGTAAATCGTACTGCGGCCGCTGAGGATATTGCTCGGGCCGCAAACTTCGGCCCACTTTGTTTCGGTGTCGTAATGGAGTGTATCGCTGCGCAGTGTGTAGCGGGGATTTTTCAGTTCGACGTTGTAGTTGAAAGTGGAGCGACGAGTGGACGTGTAATATTCACCCCAATCGGAGGTAAGCCGGCTGTCGCCGTCGACAAGCTCGCCACCGTCGAAGAAATAGCCCATACTATAAATGCGGTCGTAGTCGAGACTGTCTGTTTTCAGCACTTGCTGGCGGTGCGTCATCACGACATTGCGCCGCACCTGGGCCAGTTGCGACTCGCCGTCATAGAAAAGATATTCTCCGGTGAGCGTAAGCGTATCGCCCTGTATCATACGGACATGACCGAAAGCCTCGAACGACTGACTTTTCTCGAAATAGTTGGCACTGTCGCAGAACAAGCGCATACCGCCGTGGCGGAAGGCTACTTTTCCGGAGAGTCGCTGAACATCGGGATTGGTGAACTGGTCGAAATACATTTCGTCGGCGTGCTCGAGATAAACACGATCGTCGTCAGCCGGCCGGGAATTGCGAACAGGTGTGACGGAAACAGCCCACGCCACTGCCGCAAGGAGTAACGTGGGGCTGAAGGTAAGGATTCTTCGGAGCAAAGCCGCCTTTGTCATTTGATCCAGTCGGGATATTTGAACGAACAACCACGCCAGTCGGCTCCAATGCGCACGTAGGTGGAGCGGATTTTGTCACGCACCCACTTGTCAATAACTTCCCCTGCACGTTTTTCATAAACAACGTCTTTGAGGGTCTGAAAATCCTCGGTCAATCCGGCGCGATGGCCGTCAATGCGTTTTTTCAGCCGGACAATGGCACAATAGGTCTGATTTTGATTGTCGGTCATGCGAAATGCTTTCGAAACTTCGCCCACTTGCATGCCGGCCACGACTCTGGCGACGTCCTGGGGCAGGTCGTCCATTTTGAAACGGGCACTTACACTGCGATCTTCCTCGTTCTTGAAAACCATTACGCCGTGATTGGCACGCGTTTCCTTGTCGTCAGACAAGGCATAGGCGGCTTCGTCGAAAGTAAATTTGCCTGCGCGGATATCGTCGGCGATAGAATCGAGACGAAGTAAGCGTCGCTCGTATTCTTCTTCCTCGATTTCGGGCTTCAGCAGGATATGGCGGACATTTACACGGTCGCCGCGTTTGTCGATGAGCTGGAGTATGTGATAACCGAACTCAGTTTTCACAATTTTAGAGACTTTTTTCGGATCATTCAGCGAAAAAGCCACATTTGCGAACTCGGGAACCCACTGATTCTTGCCCGAATAGCCGAGTTCGCCACCGTTGCGCGCCGATGCATCTTGCGAATAGAAGCGGGCCAGCGTGGAAAATTCGGTCTCGCCCTCGTTGACGCGGCGCGCGAACTCGCGAAGTTCAGACTCCACACGCTCTATTTCGGTGCGTGTCGGTTCGGGTTTGCTCGTAATGATTTGCACTTCGACCTGTGTGGGAATATAGGGCAGGCTGTCCTCGGGAAGTTTCTTGAAATACTCGCGAACTTCGGCAGGGGTTATCTTAATGTTCTTCGTTATGCTCTGCTGCACCTGCCGTATCATCAATTGTTCGCGCTGTTGCTGCTTGAGTTGTTCACGCAACTGGGATATGCTCTTGCGCGCCCAACTTTCGACATTCTCGCGCGAACCGAGATTCATTATATAATAGTTGATTTCCTCGTCAACGGAACGAATGATGTCGCCTTCACTTACTTCGACGCTGTCAAGCGCTGCCTGATGAAGAAAAAGCTTCTGTATGGCAATCTGTTCGGGAATCGTGCAATAAGGATTCTCGACCGGTTGCCGGCGCATCTCCTGACTGATGCGGGTTTCCTCGACATCGCTGAGCAATATCGGCGTATCACCGACGACCCAGATGACCTCGTCCACCACGTTCTGCTGTACGGACTGAGCGACGGCCGGTAATGGAAGCAAAGCGAGCACAAGCGCTGCAATTTGTTTCATTATAAACAGGTTTCGTTTGCGTTACTTAAAATATCGCGGGAGGAATCAGCGATTCGTTTTTGTCATTTTTAGCACAGCTTCGTCTACCGCGTAGTCGAACTCCCGGCGCAGGCGCTCCACCCAGGCTTTTTCGAGCGAAGCCTGGTAATCTTCCTGCACGGCGGCTTTTACGTCGGTATAGTCTTCGGGCTTTTTGATCACCTTGCCCGCATAGCCGGCATAAGGATAGCCATCACGGGCTTTTACCTCAGGGGCAGACTTGAATACTAGTTTGTCTACATACCGGTTCTCTCCCTCTTTTGCGATATAGGGGCCGGAAACGATGACAACGACAGAGTCTTTGTTGAATTCCTGCTTGACGATTTGCTTCCAGTCACCACTGAGATTTTTGTTCAACATCTTTCGGAGCGGTTTGACCTGCGAAGCGTCCTTGCAGTGGAACACCACGCCCTTGAAACGGGGCTCCGTCCATGCATAGTCCTGCTTATGTGCCTTGAACCACGCAGCGAGGGCCTTCGTATCGTTGGCTGCCGGATCGTAAACCTCGCGTTTGGCTGCCTCGTAAAGCAGCAGGCCGTCGTGGTATTCTTGTACCAGATAGCGAAGTTCGTCGTCGGCATAATGGGCCGCCAGCACGCTGTCGAGTACGGCCTCACGCGTCAGCCGGCCGGCCGACGAGGCGACAATCTGGTCGATGCGGTGTTCGGCCGAAGCCTCTTCGATGCCTTGTGCTTTCAGCATTTCCATAATTTCGGCACTTCGTTCTTCGTAAGGGCCGAACGGTTTGCGGTCGGTCATATATATAATATGGTATCCTACCGTCGATTCGAACGGACGCGACGTTTCTCCGGGATGAAGGGCATAAGCGGCCTCTTCGAACGCAGGAATCGTCGAGCCGGGCCCTATCCACGGGAGCTGACCGCCCTCGCCGCGCGAACCGGGGTCTTCGGAATATTTCCGGGCCAGTTCGGAAAAGTCCGCTCCGTCCTGCAATGCGGCGTAAAGGCTGTCTATGCGCACTTTGGCCGCGGCCCGCTGCTGCTCGGAGGCTTTCGGAGCCAAGCGCAACAGGATATGTGCCGGATGAATCAGGTCTTTTCCGTCGAGACGCTGCAACGTGTTGTCGTACACGGCACGGGCCACGCTGTCTATGTAGTTCTGATCGACCATATAGGGCGTGAGCTGCATGTCGCGGTATGTGCGAAATTCGTCTTTAAAGGATTGCAGCGTGTCGAGGCGCATGGCTTCGGCTGCAGCCACCTTGAGTTTGTAGTTCAGGAACATCTGGGCATATTCCTCCACTGTCTTTTCCTCGACGGCGCCTTCTGTTCCGCCGTTTTTATTGTATGCATACTCGAATTCACCCAGCGACACGGGCTTTCCAGCCACGGTCATCACCGTCTGGGCCGACACTGCGCTGGTTGCCAGCAGAAAGCTGGCGGAAATGAGGATTTTTTTCATTGCTATCGTTTGCTTGTTTGTTTGCTTCGGCCTGACTTTCCTGCCGCTCATTCGCTGCGGGAATAGTTAGGCGCTTCACTGGTTATCGTAATGTCATGCGGATGGCTTTCCTGCACACCGGCTGCCGTGATGCGCGTGAATTTGGCGTCGTGGAGCGCTTCGATGGTTGCTGCGCCGCAATAGCCCATGCCTGAGCGCAGACCGCCTATCATCTGATAGATTACTTCCTGCACGCTGCCCTTGAACGGCACACGGCCGGCGATTCCTTCGGGCACGAGCTTCTTGACTTCGGCCACGCCCGACTGGAAATAGCGATCTTTCGAGCCGTTTTCCATCGCTTCGAGCGATCCCATGCCACGATAGGCCTTGAACTTGCGGCCGTTGAAGATAATCGTGTCGCCGGGACTCTCCTCGCAGCCGGCTACAAGCGAGCCGATCATAACACATTGGCCTCCGGCGGCCAATGCCTTGACGATGTCGCCCGAATAGCGGAGACCGCCGTCGGCTATGAGGGGCACGCCCGTACCTTTAAGGGCGCAAGCCACGTCGTAAACGGCCGAAAGTTGGGGCACACCCACTCCGGCCACGACGCGCGTCGTGCAAATCGAGCCGGGCCCGATGCCGACTTTCACAGCGTCGGCACCGGCTTCAGCCAGCATCCGTGCCGCGTCGCCCGTGGCCACATTGCCCACCACGATGTCTACGCCCGAAAACGAGGCTTTGGCTTCGCGGAGTTTTTCGATGACGAACTTGGAATGACCGTGGGCCGTGTCGATGACGATGGCGTCGGCGCCGGCATTGACAAGGGCCTGCATGCGCTCCATCGTGTCGGCCGTCACGCCTACGCCGGCTGCCACGCGCAACCGTCCTTTTTCGTCCTTGCAGGCCATGGGCTTGTCTTTGGCCTTCGTGATATCCTTGTAAGTGATAAGCCCGACGAGCCGGCCTTCCTTGTCGACAACGGGGAGTTTCTCAATCTTGTTTTCCTGCAAGATGCGCGAAGCGGCCGCCAGGTCGGTCTGTTGGTCGGTGGTCACGAGGTTTTCGCTCGTCATGACCTGCTCGACAGGCTTTTCCATGTTGCATTCGAAGCGCAGGTCACGGTTCGTCACGATACCCACCAGTCTCCGGCTGTCGTCGACGACGGGAATGCCTCCAATGCGGTATTCGCTCATCAATGCCAGCGCGTCGCCCACCGTAGCGTCGCGGTGAATCGTCACGGGGTCGTATATCATGCCGTTTTCCGCACGCTTCACGGCCGCCACCTGGTGTGCCTGCTCCGCTATCGACATGTTCTTGTGGATTACGCCTATGCCGCCTTCGCGCGCTATGGCGATGGCCATCGGGGCCTCCGTCACAGTGTCCATGGCAGCCGTCACGAACGGAATCTGCAAGTCGATGTTGCGCGAAAACTTCGTCGAGAGCGACACCGTGCGGGGCAACACTTCGGAATAGGCGGGAACAAGGAGAACGTCGTCGAACGTCAGGCCGTCCGACACAATGCGGTCGTTAAGGAAAGAGGATATCATAGGGCAATTTACATAGTTTAATTGCGCACAAAATTACTCAAAAAAAGCTTATCGGCCAAGTCCGCCGTTTTTTATTGCCGCGCAGCCGGCGGCACGGGCTTCGGAAACGGCCTTCTCAGGGCTGTCCGAAACTATCGGGCCACAAAGCGAAACTATCTCAGACCAAGTTGAAACTTACGCAGAGAAAGTTCAAACTAAGTCTGCGTAAGTTTCCCGGCATAAGTTGTGCGTCCGCCCGGCAGCGAAAGAAACCGGGCAGACACAACTTTTCGGCACGGATTGTACGATAACCGAAGATTTTTCAGTAAGTTTGCAGCACGATAACCGTTAACTCAATATTTATATAGAACGACATGGAATACTCTCATGAAGTGAAAGGCATGTGTTGCGTGGCCAAAGGCCCCAACCACGGCCCCGCTCCCATTCCCGAAGAAGGCAAATGGGTGCAAGCAAAGGAAATCAAGGACATCTCGGGCCTGACGCACGGTGTGGGCTGGTGCGCTCCGCAGCAGGGCGCCTGCAAACTCACGCTCAACGTGAAGGAAGGCGTCATCGAAGAATGCCTCGTCGAGACAATCGGCTGCTCGGGCATGACGCACTCCGCCGCTATGGCCAGCGAAATCCTGCCCGGAAAAACCATCCTCGAAGCGCTCAACACCGACCTCGTGTGCGACGCCATCAACACGGCCATGCGCGAACTTTTCCTGCAAATCGTTTACGGTCGCACGCAGTCTGCCTTCTCCGAGGGCGGCCTGATGATTGGCGCCGGCCTCGAAGACCTCGGAAAGGGCCTCATCTCGCAGACCGGCACGCTCTACGGCACGAAAGTCAAGGGTACGCGCTATCTGCAACTCACCGAAGGCTACATCACGAAGATGTATCTCGACGCCGACGACCAAGTTTGCGGCTATGAATTCGTACACATGGGCAAATTTATGGACGCTATCAAGAAAGGCGTGCCCGCCGACGAAGCGCTCAAAAGTGTTACCGGCACCTATGGCCGCACCAAAGCCGAAGACGGCGCCGTGAAGAGTATTGACCCCCGTAAAGATTAAAATGCCATGATAAGAGAAGTAAAATTTGAAAGCCAGGATCGTCGTATCAAGCAGATTCTCGCTGTGCTCAACAAATACGGCATCAAAGATATCGAAGAAGCCAACCAAATCTGCGAGGACGCAGGCCTCGATCCCTACCAGACTTGCGAAGAAACGCAGATGATTTGCTTCGAAAACGCCAAATGGGCCTACGTCGTAGGCACGGCCATCGCCCTGAAAGCCCGTGCCAAGAACGCCGTAGAGGCAGCCGAATACATCGGCGAAGGTTTGCAGTCGTTCTGCATCCCCGGCTCCGTAGCCGACGACCGTAAGGTCGGCGTAGGCCACGGCAAACTCGCCGCACGTCTGCTTTCGTCCGAAACGAAATGCTTCGCCTTCCTCGCCGGCCACGAAAGTTTCGCCGCAGCCGAAGGTGCCATCAAAATCGCCCAGATGGCCAACAAATCGAGACCTGCCGACAAGCCCCTCCGCTGCATTCTCAACGGACTGGGCAAGGACGCCGCCATGATTATCTCGCGCATTAACGGCTTTACCTATGTGCAGACGAAATTCGACTACTTCACCGGCGAACTTACCGTAGTCAAGAAGACGCCTTACTCGAACGGCCCCCGCGCAGCCGTGAACTGCTACGGCGCAGACGACGTGCGCGAAGGCGTAGCTATCATGTGGCACGAAGATGTAGACGTGAGCATCACGGGCAACTCGACCAATCCCACCCGCTTCCAGCACCCCGTGGCCGGAACCTACAAGAAAGAGCGCATTCTGAAAGGACGCGAATACTTCAGCGTGGCTTCGGGCGGCGGTACGGGCCGTACGCTCCATCCCGACAACATGGCCGCCGGTCCCGCCTCGTATGGCATGACCGATACGTTGGGCCGCATGCACTCCGATGCCCAGTTCGCCGGCTCGTCCAGCGTGCCCGCCCACGTAGAAATGATGGGCTTCCTCGGTATCGGCAACAACCCGATGGTAGGCTGCTCCGTAGCTTGCGCCGTGAACGTGGACTTGGTGCTTAACAAGAAATAATCCGCTCGCGGACAAAGAATTCGTTTCGAAACTCCCGCCATCTTTCTCCGGTGACGGGAGTTTTTCTTTTTACCACAGACTTTGCTCTCGCATCAACACTGCTGTCCGCAAGTTTGTCTGTATTTGCAGATATAAACGGGAAACGATGAAAAACATCTGACCCATAAATAAAAACAATAGAATTTTCATTCCTATGAAATACGAAATTTTCACAATCCGGGACAACGACCAGATAAAAATTCCTTGTCCTGAAAATTATGAAGACTGTTTCGAATTGATAAACAGCGACTTGTATAGAATTTCAGGGGGGGGGTAAATCTCGCCTCAGACTGTTTCTAAGGCTCTTCACCCATCCTTTTTCCATTCTGCCGTGGTTTCGTCTGTGTCAGCACAAAGGTTTGTTCTTTCCCATATGCTATATCATGTTTCGGATCTGCTGTATCCGCCGAAATATCGATATGACGAGACATCTGAAAGTCGGATTCGGCTTTTATATCGGACATGGCACGTCAATGGTCATCAATTCTCGAACCATCATCGGCAACAACGTTAATTTGTCGCACTTTTTAAGTATCGGTACGAACCACGAAACACCAGCTCTTATAGGAGACGAAGTATACATCGGCCCCGGAGTATGCATTGTCGAAGATGCCCGTATCGGCAGTCGGTCGACGATCGGAGCCGGGGCTGTGGTATTGGGTCATATACCGCCTGGCTGCACCGCGGCAGGCGTACCGGCCAAAGTTCTTAACTCAGCTAACCCCGCAAGATACATCGTAAACCCCTACCCTCTGCCCGACAATGGCGGGAAAGCGGCAGATGCGGCTAATCAGATCCGGGCACGGGGGACATCTCAATTATGAAATACGAAACAATCAAGGTGAGCGAAGACGACATCATCCGTCTGCCGCAACCGGAAAGCTACAGCGACTGTTTTGAACTGATCGACAGCGACCTATATCGCACAAAAGGGAAAAGCAGGTCCAAACTACGGCTGTTTTTCAGGCTTTTCATTCATCCTTACGCCCTGCTCCCCTGGTTCAGGCTGTGCCAGCACAAGGGTTTCTTTTACCCCGTTTGCCGGATAATGTACAGTATTTGCAAGAACCGGCACAAAATCGACATGAAAGTGCGGACAAGGGTCGGCTACGGCCTGAACCTCGGGCACAACATGTGCATGGTCATCAATCCGGGAACGATAATCGGCAACAACTGCGACCTTTCGCAATTTCTGAACATCGGGACAAACCACGGCACGCCGGCCATTCTGGGCAACGAGGTCTATATCGGCCCGGGTGTCTGTATCGTGGAAGACGCCCGCATAGGTTCGCGTTCGACAATCGGCGCAGGCGCCGTTGTGCGGGGACATATCGCTCCGGACAGCACGGCTGTCGGCGTGCCGGCCCGAATTGTCAACAAAACGCCCAAACCTTACGTCAGAAATCGCTGGCCGCTGCCTCCGCAAGCGCAAGGAAACTGAGCGCAAAGCCGCTTTCGCCGCAACTTACGACGGGCTGCGCGCGACAAAGCGGGCGTTGCGCAAAACTATCAGGGAGAAAGTTTGAACTTACTCAGCGTTAGTTCGAACTTTCTCCCTGTAATTTATTCAGACTAAGTTTTTCTGAAAAAACAGCGGCCGGCTGCCGGACGCGGACGCCCCTGCAGCCGGCTTTATTTCAGCCCCTTTTCGTTCAGATAGCGCTCGGCTTCGATGGCGGCCTTGCATCCGCTGGCCGCAGCGGTCACAGCCTGACGGTAAAGCGGATCGGCCACGTCGCCGGCGGCATATACGCCCTCGATGGCGGTGCGCGGTGTGGCGCCTTCGGTGCAAATATAGCCGGAGGCGTCGAGTTCGAGCCACGAAGCGAAGAGTTCGCTGTTCGGACGGTGGCCTATGGCGAGGAAGAAGCCGTCGACGGGCAAGTCGTAGCGGCGCTCGTCGGGCTGTCCCTTGCGGTGAACGAGACGGGCGCCTTCGACGCCGCCCTCGCCGTAAAGACCGAGGGTTTCGGTCTCGAAAAGGACGTCGATTTTCGGGTTGCCGAGCACGCGCTCCTGCATGGCTTGCGAGGCACGCAGACGGTCGCGGCGGACAATGAGGTAGACTTTTTCGGCCAGGCCGGCCAAGTAGGAGGCTTCCTCGCATGCGGTGTCGCCGCCGCCGACTACGGCCACGCGTTTGCGGCGATAGAAGAAGCCGTCGCACGTGGCGCAGGCCGAAACGCCGCTGCCGCGGTATTTTTCTTCGTCGGGCAGACCCAGATATTTGGCACTGGCGCCCGTAGCGATGATGAGCGTGTGACAAAACGCCTCGGTACCGTCGTCAAAACGCAGCCGGAAGGGACGAACGCCGAGATCGGCCTCGACAGCTATGGCCGAGCGCACCTCAGCGCCGAAGCGTTCGGCCTGACGGCGCAGGTCGTCCATCATTGCGTTGGCGTCAACGCCGTCGGGATAACCCGGAAAGTTTTCTATTTCGGTGGTAGTCGTCAGTTGGCCGCCGGGTTGCAGGCCTTCGTAGACGACGGGCGAAAGTCCGCCGCGGGCGGCATAGAGTGCAGCCGTGTAGCCGGCAGGTCCGGAGCCGAGTATCAGACATTTGATTGTTTCCATAAGGGCAAAGGAGTTTTATGCTTATACAAACAGGCGCGACTGCGGAATCAGCGCAGGTCGTTGACTGTGATTTTCGGGTAGTCCGCAGCGTTGAAGCGGAACAAGGCGTCGCCAAACTTGAGGTTGTTGCGCACCCGCGAGAGTTGTATTTCGGTTGTCGTGCCTTTTTTCATGACGACTTTGACCGAAAGCGGCAGATGCGTGACCTTGTTGATGACGATGACCATCGTCTGGATGGCAGCCGAGGCATCCTGCGCCTTGAGCGTGACTTCGGGCTGCGAGACGCCGGAGAAGGTGACATTGCGCTGTGTGGCGGTATAGCCTTTCTTGTAGAGACTGACGAAATGGTAAGGGTTAATCTGCTGCAACTCGGCAGCAGTGGGCGTCGTGACGTTGACTTCGTTGCTTCCTTTCAGCAAAGTCCATTGCGTCTTGCCGTCAAACCATGTCGTCAGGCCGTCGGCCACGACTTTGAACCTGTTCTGACGCACATATATTGTGCCGCTCGTCGCACCGAGGCGCTGGCCGGAACGCGAAGCCGTAGCGGTGAACGCTGCTTCCACGCCGCCGTTTTTCAGCGCGGCGGCCGTCCGGTCGAGCAGGGCTTTTTGGGAAAATGTCGCGGCGAAAGACAGCATAAGGAGCAGGCTTGTGAGAAATAATCGCTTCATGCTTATTTGATGTTGTTGAGAATGTTTTCCAAAGAGAGTTCGTCGGTTATCAAAACTTCGCGCGGCTTGCTGCCCTGGGCCGACCCAACCACGCCGAGGCACTCAAGCTGGTCCATCAGGCGGCCTGCGCGATTGTAGCCGATGGCAAATTTTCGCTGAATGGCACTGGTGGAGCCTTGTTGCTGGGTAACGACGAAGCGGGCCACCTGTTCGGTCATCGGGTCGAGCGTACCGAGCGAGATGTTGCTGTCCAGTCCTTCGCCCTCGCTTTCCGCGGCCACTTCGGGCAGCTGGAATGCCGAGGGATAGCCCTGTTGTTCGGAAATAAAGGCGTTGATGCGCTCCACCTCGGGCGTATCGACGAACGCACATTGCACACGCACCGGATCGCTGCCGTTAAGGAAGAGCATATCGCCGCGTCCGATGAGTTGGTCGGCGCCCGTGCGGTCGAGAATGGTCTTGCTGTCGACGGCAGCCGAGACGCGGAATGCCACACGTCCGGGGAAATTGGCCTTAATCGTGCCAGTGATGATATTTACCGTGGGACGCTGCGTGGCAATGACCATGTGTATGCCCACGGCACGCGCCAATTGTGCGATACGTGCGATGGGAAGCTCCACTTCCTTGCCGGCCGTCATGATAAGGTCACCGAACTCGTCGATAATCACCACGATGTAGGGCATAAACTCGTGTCCGCCAGCCGGACTCAGGCGGCGGGATTTGAAGCGCTCGTTATATTCCTTGATGTTGCGTACCTTGGCTTTTTTCAACAGGTCGTAACGATGGTCCATCAGCTGACAAAGGCTTTTGAGCGTGGCAATGACTTTCTGCACGTCGGTGATAATAGCCTCGTCCTCGCCCGGGACTTTCGCCAAGAAAAACTTTTCGAGCGGCGAATAGACACTGAATTCCACTTTTTTCGGATCTACCATCACGAATTTCAACTCCGAAGGATGGCGTTTGTAGATAAGCGACGTGATGATGGCATTCAGTCCGACGGATTTGCCTTGTCCCGTAGCGCCGGCCACGAGAAGATGCGGCATCTTGGCCAAATCGACCATGAAAACCTCGTTCGTGATGGTTTTTCCCAACGCAATGGGCAAGTCGAACGTTGTTTCCTGGAACTTTTTCGAATTGAGAATGGACTCCATCGACACAATCTTGGCATTTTTATTGGGTACTTCAATGCCGATAGTGCCTTTTCCGGGAATCGGCGCAATAATACGGATACCTATGGCCGAAAGCGAAAGCGCAATGTCGTCCTGCAGGTTGCGCACTTTGCTGACGCGGACTCCTTCGGACAACGTGATTTCATAGAGTGTGATGGTCGGGCCAATGGTGGCCTTTATCGTGGAAATTTCCACGCCGAAACTATTCAGTACGCTGATGATGCGGTCCTTGTTGGCGTGTTGCTCGGTCATGTCTATGGTCGGGCCATTGTCGGCATAGCGTTTCAACAAATCGAGCGTGGGATAGCGATAGTATTCAAGGTCCTTTTTCGGATCGTACGGCTCGCCGCCTGTCACTTCTTCGACCGTCTTGCCTTCGGCCCGGGCTTCGTCGTCCGTTTTCTCTATTGTCAGTTCTGCATCGGCCGCCGCCACATCCCCTGCTGTGCTTTCGGACACAGTTTCTTCGTATTCGGTGTCCTCATCATCGCTCAAATCGAGCGCCGATGCGGCATCGCCCACCTCCGTGCCGAAATCGAATTCCACCTTATGGTCTTCGTTCGGTTCTTCGGGCACAAAGGTCTCCGACTCTACGCTTTCGGTTTCTACATCAACGTCTTGCTCCTTCCTACGCGACAATTTCGGATGCAGAATCCGGCGTATAACCTGCATTGTCTCCCGAGAAAGGTAAATAAAGTAGAACACTGCCAGTCCCGTCAGCAGGCAGAACGCCCCCACCAGCCCGACGGAATTTTCGAGCAAACGGCAAATGTACTGACCGTGGCCGCCGCCGACAGGAAAGACAAAACTTTCGAGCAGTGCACCGGGGATAACATGTTCGGCTGCAAAATCGAGCGCCACGCTTCCCCACACCATCAGAATGGTGAAGTTGAGAAACCATTTCCACAGCCGTATGCGGTAAGCGCCCATCAGTTTCATGCTCAGCAGCAGAAGAAAAGCCGGGATGAAAAAAGCCGTCAGTCCGAAACAATCGGCCATAAAGAAATCGGCCATCCACGCTCCGAAAGTTCCGCCGTAGTTCGAGGCTTCGCTGAGGTCTCCGCTTTCGATGCGTGTCTGGTCGAGCGCCCCTGTGGAAAAGATACTCACAAAGGCAAGCAGCATGATTATCGTCAGAATCAGCAACAGCATTCCGGGAACGAAGCGTACCGTTTCTCCCGTCCAGAAATCGAGCAACAGTCTGCGGATTTTTCCGCTTACCGGTTCGGTTACCTGCTGTTTGGTCTTTTTTGTTTTGTTTTTAGTCGGTTTCGCCATAAATTATGTCGCAACAAAATTGTCCCGCGCCGCCCGCGCCGGCTGTTTTGCCGGGCGGCAGGACGTCAGTCTTCAGTATAGAATTTAATCAGCCGTTCGAGTGCGCGTTTGCACACCGGACAAAAGTCTTCGCATTCGTTTGTCCGCATGCGGCAGTCGGGCGACGGGCGCCACACTCCCTTACTCTGGTAGCCACCGCCTTCGACCAGTCCCACTCCGGGCATGCCTTCTGCCATCAGGTCCTGCCATTTTCGGACAAAGTCCTTTTTCGTCGTGATGTTGGCCTCCCACGGCTCGATGTCGGGATAGTAATATTCCACAAACTGGTCGTCGTAGAAGTATTCGTCAGCCAGTCCGGCAAAGCTGTGACCGAATTCGTGCACCACGACGGGACGAAAATTCGGATTGTGCGTCGTGGTCAGCAGATAAGCGTTGAAGATTCCGCCTCCGCCGTAGACTTCCGTGTTGGCCAGCACGATGAGATGATCGTAGGGCAGACCGGCCAGCGAATCGTGCAGACAACGCAGACTTGGCGTGGTCAGATAGCGGTCGGAGTAGAACGTATCGAAATGCGCACCCAGCGCCGTGTGCAGCCATTGCCCCTTGCGCGGGACGCTTACGCCGCTTTCCTTTGAACGAAGCGCTACGGCCGTGACATTAAAGCGGTCGCGATACGTCCGGAAAGGCTCGTAGGCGAAAATACTCTCGACCGCTATGGCCGCGTCGCGGTAGAACAGTTCGGCCTCGGCCGCCGTGTAACCCTCGGCCACGATGCAGAGATTGATGCAGGCTGTCGTGTCGGCCGCTTCCAGCAGTGTGCGCCGGTCTGGCTGCCCCGACGGACGAATATGGCGTATCAAGATGTCGGCAGGGTCGACTTCATGCGTGAAGCACACGGCTTCGTGTCCACGCACGTCGTAGAGCCGCAGCGTTACTTCGGCCGTCTGCTCAGGCATGGGCAGCAAAGCCACATGTTCAAAGGCCCGCGTCGTGCGGGTGGCCTCTTCGGTTGTCTGCCACTCCTGAAAAAGCGTGGAAAAGGCCTGCCGGTAGAGCACGCGCCCCGACGCTCTGTCACGCATCTCCACCTGTCCGTTCCCCCGGTAGAGCAAACTGTCGCAATGATGTCTGCGCCCGGCCCAGCCGTCCAGCCATCCCATCGCGGCCACGGAGACCGCGCACGTTTTGTCCGTGCCGCTCAACACATAGTCTATGCGCAGCGTGCGCGAAGCCGCAGCGGGCATCACCACAAACAGCACGAAAGAGATTAAGACCCATGAAAATTTACGCATCGTGTCGATTCTTTTACGAAGTGACAAATTTACGAAAAACCGCGGAACGACGATACAACTTCGTCCTTAAATCTCAATTTATTCATAAAA
>JAFLUW010000039.1:14723-16339 GCA_022508615.1 Prevotellaceae bacterium
ATTATGAAGGAAGAACCACGAACGGACACGTTACTCCCAACATGGTCTTCGATTTCGAATGGAGGGCACGCCCGGAGGCTGTCCTCAGGCCTGTAAGCCATCCTGTACCCCCCCCCTATTTCACTGAAAGACATGAAGATAGCCGCATGTGCGCTTAGCCGCGGCCTGCGCTTCGCCCGCATCGATTTTTATGATATCAACGGACAAGCATATTTGGGAGAAATCACGCTTACTCCCGATGTCGTCACAAACTTTACTCCCCGTTTCCTCGAAGAAGCCATGCGCATGACAATACCCGGCCATGCAACGACAATGCACACGTCTGCTTTTTGATTAACCCTCCCCCATTCGGCACAATGTCGGACCGTCCGACAAGAAACTTTGAGTTTGCGAAAACTTAGTCTGAGTAAGTTCGAACTATCTCAGACTTATTTCAAACTTACTCAGACTAAGTTTTCGCTATTTCGCATTTGCTGAAAATCAACCTTCTGCAACTTCATCCCGCGACGGCGTCTCCGCCGCCGCACGGCCGGACGCAGCGAAACGGGAAAACGGCGGGCAGACGCGGCCGGTTCGAAAAAAAATCCTACTTTTGCTTCACAAATCCCAATCCGCACTACCGCTTATGGAAAAACCGACGGAAAGTTCCTTTCTGGACATCGTGCGGCGCCGGCGCAGCACGCGCGAATTTTCCGGCGCACAACTCAGTGAAACCGAGGTCGTCGACCTCGTGCGGCCGGCGCTCATGGCGCCCAGCAGCAAGAACAAGCGCGCCTGGGAGCTGACGCTCACCGACGATGCGGCCGCTCTCGCGGCGCTGGCGGCATGCAAGCACGGCGGCGCCCGCTTTCTCGGCAGCGCAGCGCTGGCCATCGTGGTCTGCGGACGCACCGACTTGAGCGACGTGTGGGTGGAAGACGCCTCGGTCGTGGCCGCTACGCTGCTCTATCAGGCCGAAGCCATGGGACTGGGCGCCTGCTGGGTGCAAGTGAGGGGACGCAGCAGGAAGGACGGCACGCCGGCGGCCTCGGTCGTGCGCGAAACGCTCGACCTGCCGCCCGGGCAGGAACCGTTGTGCATCATCGCCGTCGGAAAGAAGGCTGCGCAACTGCCGGCCCGCGACACCGACGACCTGCCCTGGGAAAAAGTACACGTCTGTTAGCACCCTGACAGCCATGATCAACTACGATTTAAGAAAAATCCGCGCTTTCGCCTTCGATGTCGACGGCGTCCTCTCGGGCAACAACGTCACGCTGCTGCCCGACGGCGAACCGGCGCGCTCGGCCAACATCAAGGACGGCTATGCCTTGCAGCTGGCCGCGAAAAAAGGCTTCGTCACAGCCATCATCACGGGCGGGAGGAGCCAGGCCGTGCGCCGGCGCTACGAAGGGCTGCACATACCATATATATATATGGGGGCGTCGGTGAAAATCGAGATATTCCGCCACTGGCTGGCCGAAACGGGGCTGAAAGCCGAAGAAGTGCTCTACATGGGCGACGATATTCCCGACTACGAGGTGCTCAGCGCCTGCGGCTGCCCCTGTTGCCCCTCCGACGCCGCGCCCGAAATCCGCGAAATCTGCCGCTACGTCTCGCACGTGGCCGGCGGCGAGGGC
>JAFLUW010000004.1:0-12701 GCA_022508615.1 Prevotellaceae bacterium
TGTTCTGCGAAAGCGGCAAAAAATCGCGTAAAACCGAGCGACGGAAAGGTCGAACGATTTTACGCGAACCACGAAGGGTAAAAAGTGAAAAGTTTTCGTTTCGCGGGCGGCCAACGACGCAAAAAGTGAAAGTCTTTTGTGCCGCGATTTGTCATTTTTCACGCGAAAACTATCGAAAACCGGGATGAAATGGCCCCATGCGCAGACAAAACGAAAACTTACGCGGCGCTTTTGCCGAAAAAAACTTCCTATCTTTGCTCTTGCCGGGGATTTCTCGTGAGCGGCAGAGCGCACAGCGAGGCCCGGTCGAGGGAAAAGCGTGCGAACTTTGGCTTCCCCGGCTACTTTTTCTTAATTTTGCAAGTTCATGAAGCGTATTATCCTCTTTTTCGCCCTCCTTTTCGGACTTTCGCTGCAGATTTCGGCGGACGAGTCTGTCGATACGCTGAGTGCCGACGCTGCAGCGGCCGACACGGTCGTGCGCCGCACGTTTTTCCAGCGTTTAGGCGACTATTACCGCGGCACGAACCGAAGACCGCGGCGTTTCGACGTCGTCGTACTGCCCGGACCGCACTATTCCTCGACCATGGGTTTCGGTATCGGCGCCGCAGCTACGGGGCTTTACAGCTGCGATCCCTCCGACCCGACGCTGCCGCGCAGCAATGCCGCGCTGAAAGGCGGCTTCACGTCGAAAGGTCAGATTAAGGCCATCATCGACGGCACCAACATTTTCCCACGCGAGCGCTACCGCATGGATTATCGCATCGCTTTCTGCACCTTTCCCACGCAGTTTTGGGGAATCGGCACGGCCTCCTGCCGCATCGACGCCAACGAGACCGACTATCGCCTCAACTACATCGACGCTCAGGGACGTTTCCTCTTCCGGCTGGCTCCGAAGCTCTATGCCGGCCCTTACGTGCGCTATCGCTACATGGTGGCGCGCAATGTCGAAACCTTCCCCGAAGATTCGCCGGCACCGGGCATCTCGTTGTGGCAGGGGCAGCAACTGCGCCAGCGCGGGCTGACGGCAGGCCTTTCGCTGACCTGCGACACGCGCGACAACATGCTCGGCGCCACGCGCGGTTTCTTCTTTCGCCTCGACCAAACGTTCACACCGGCCGCCACGGCGGGCGGCCGCGGCTTCGCCACGACACAATTCGAGATCGACGGCTACCGCCGCTTGTGGCGCGGAGCCGTGCTGGCCGCACAGCTCTGCACGGAGCTTAACTACGGTAAACCGGCGTGGTGTATGCTCGCCCAAATCGACGGCACGAAGCGCATGCGCGGCTATTACGAAGGCCGCTACCGCGACAAGCACTGCATCGACGCGCAAATAGAACTGCGCCAGCACATTCGCAAGCGCCACGGCGTGACAGCGTGGATAGGTGGCGCCGAATATTTCAGCCGTGCCGACGCCTTGCGCTGGCGAAATGTCCTTCCCGACGGCGGATTCGGCTATCGCTGGCAGTGTCGCCCGGGTATGAACATCCGCATAGACTACGGCTTCACACGCCACGGCGGCACGCTGCTTTTCAACATCGCCGAAGCCTTTTAGCGCCGCTCGCCGGAGGGGCGCGACTCTGCGCAAAACACCGGAAACCCTGCGCCATGCGGTGGAAACGCCGCGCTGCACGCCGCACGAAAGCCGCAAACCGGCACTTATTCCCTGAAAAATCATAACATCCACCATAATGAAACTGACTGCAATCATATTCACGCTCGCTCTCGCCTCGTCTGCGCTCCGGGCTCTTCCTCCCTACGCCCCCGAAGCGCTCCGGAGCGGCGAAGCAGGCGACGAGAAAATCGAAATGCTGAAATTCGGCGACTTCAACTCCTGGGTAGTCCGCCCCATGAAGGAGAGCCGGCTGCTCGGCGCAAATGACGTAACGCTCTACGCCATCGGCCCGAACAAAACCCTCCCGCTGAACACGCCCTACACGCCGCAAGGCGGCTCGCCTTGGGCCACATCGAACGTTATGGCCAGCCCTGCCGGCATTGTCAAAACGAACATCAGCGTCTACCGCGAAGCCCGTGCCGGCCACGGCTACTGCGCCAAGCTCTACACGCACTTCGTCGAATGCAAAGCCTTGGGCATGGTCAACATCCGTGTGCTGGCCGCCGGCAGCATCTTTCTCGGCGAAATGCAAGAGCCCATCAAGGGCGCTTCCAACCCCATGGCCAAGCTCGACTGCGGCATCAAGTTCACCCGCCGTCCCAAAGCCGTGATGTTCGACTACAAAGTCAAACTTGCCGGCACGTCGAGCCGCGTCAAGAAAGGCACCGGCCGCGAAACTACGGTCAGCGGCATGGACCAGTGCGACTGCGTGCTGCTCTTGCAAAAGCGCTGGGAGACGCCCGACGGCAAAATCCACGCCCTGCGCGTGGGAACGATGGTGGTACGCTGGAACCGCAACACGGCCGACTGGGTGAACAACGCGCGCTACACGATTCACTACGGCGACATCACGGCTCAGCCCTTCTACAAAAGCTATATGGGCATGTGCCGGGGCGACGACCAGAAATACGCCAAAAATTCGAAAGGCAAAATCGTGGAAATCATCGAAGAAGGCTGGGCCGACGCCGAAGAAACGCCCACGCACCTCTGCCTGCAATTCGATTCGAGCCACGGCGGCGCCTATGTGGGCAGCGTGGGCAACACGCTCTGGGTGGACAACGTGCGCCTCGTCTACTGAGACGACGGCCGGCAGCCACTTTCATCGCCGCCGCCCCTCCTAAGGCACTAAAATCAACCATGCTCTCCGACGAAAAACTTAGTCTGAGTTAGTTGAAACTTACTCAGACTAAGTTCAAACTAACAGGGCGTTAGTTTTTCCCAACTCCCCGCAAGTTTGCCGCACACCGTGCGCCGGTATTCCAAATTAAACCCCTACCTTTGCAGACGACGGCCGCAGGCCGCCGCAAATCAACCCCTACATACGAATTCGACGATGAAACGCATCCTCTCCCTCTCCGCCCTCTTTCTTGCCCTCGCGCTCGGCGCACAAGCGCAGTCGGAAGTGAAATACGGCCTCCTCTCGCGCTCGGCAATCATCGAAGCCATGCCCGAATACGCCGAAGCCCGGGCCGCATTGGCCACCCTCCGCCAGCAATACGCCCAAGAGGCTGAATACAACGAGCTCAACTTCAAACGCCAGTTCGCCGAATACCTCGAAGGCCAGAAATCCTTCCCCCTGAACATCATGCTCAAGCGCCAGCGCGACCTGCAGGAAGAACTCGAAAAGGGCATCGCCTTCCGCACAGCCACCGACAGCCTGCTGCGCCAAGCCGAAGCCGAACTCTTCGCCCCCGTGGCCGAACGAGTGGACAGCGCGATTCGCGCCGTAGCCATGGAACGCGGACTCGAAGCCGTCATCAACACCGACGAAAAGGCCTGCCTCTTCGTCCACCCCTCGCTCGCAGAAGACATCACGGCGTGGGTCGAGGAAAAGCTTACAGCCCTCACCGATGAATGAGACCGGGCCCATCGGCGTCTTCGATTCGGGCTACGGCGGGCTGACCATCCTGCGGCAAATACGCGCCTACCTGCCCGAATACGACTTTCTCTACCTCGGCGACAACGCCCGCGCGCCCTACGGCAGCCACTCGTTCGACGTCATCTACCGCTACACGCTGCAAGCCGTCGAAGCGCTTTTCGCCCGCGGCTGCCGACTCGTCATTCTGGCCTGCAACACCGCCTCGGCCAAGGCTTTGCGCACGATACAAACCGTCGACATCCCCCGGCTGGCGCCCGAACGCCGCGTACTAGGCGTCATCCACCCCACGGTCGAAGCCGTAGCCCGGCAAACCGGCAGCCGGCACATCGGCATCCTGGCCACAGTCGGCACCATCGCCTCGGGCAGTTACGAATTGGAACTGCGCAAACTGCTGCCCGACTGCGTCGTGACGGGACAAGCCTGCCCCATGTGGGTACCGCTGGTCGAAAACAACGAATTCGACTCGCCCGGCGCCGACTATTTCGTCAGAAAACGCATCGAAAGCGTCATGCTGCGCGACCCGCAGATAGATACGCTCGTGCTGGCCTGCACGCACTATCCGCTGCTCATGCCAAAAATCGTAAAATACCTGCCCTCCGGCGTGCGCATCGTAGCCCAGGGCGAATACGTGGCCGAAGCGTTGCGCGATTACCTCATCCGGCATCCCGAAATCGACGCCTGCTGCACGAAACGTGGCGAAGCAGCCTACCTGACAACCGAAAGTGTCGAAAAATTCGAGGAAAGCGCCGCGCTCTTCATGCGCACCGCCGTCCGGGCCGAACATATCGACCTGCATATCTGAAACACTTCGCCACATCTCCCCCATATAAAACAGCAGCGGCCCGTTCGTTTTTCCGAACGGGCCGCTGCTGCATTCTTTCGCCTTAATCCTCCATGTCGAACACGTCGCAAAACGACTGCTCGGCCTGAAAGTCCTCCATGTCGCGGCGTTCCTTTTTTGTGGGACGGCCTGCGCCGCGGTCGCGGCTGACAAAAGCGCCCGCACGAGCCATGCGCAACAATTCCAGCTGGTCGGACGGCGTGCAATCTTCGAGCGCGTCGGGCACAAGTTTGGCTCCCACGCGATTTTCTATGGGTTGGCGCACGCGGAAACGGTAGTCGACGGGCGCTTTGCGCACTTCGACCATGTCGCCGGCCTTCACCGTGCGCGAAGGTTTGGCCAACGCGCCGTTTATCTTGATGCGGCCGTTTTTGCAGGCGTCGGCGGCCAGCGTGCGCGTCTTGTAGAGGCGCACAGCCCAGAGCCATTTGTCAATACGGGCTTCGTTTGCAGGCATAAGTTTATTTCTTATTATAATGATTCATGGCAAATTGCAACCCGCTCAGCGCAAAGGCCCGCACAGCCTCGGCTGCGAGCGCGAGACGCTCGGGCATAAGTTGCAAATCGTCGTCCGAAAACTCGCCGAGCACGTAGTCCACCTGCCCGCCGCGGGGGAAGTCGCTCCCGATGCCGAAACGCAGGCGGGCATACTGCTGTGTGCCGAGCGTTTGGCTGATGTGGCGCAAACCGTTGTGGCCCGCCTCGCTGCCACCGGGGCGTAAACGCAGCGCACCGAAGGGAAGCGCCAAATCGTCGACCACCACGAGCAACCTTTCCACCTCTATTTTCTTTTCCGTCAGCCAATAGCGCACGGCGTTGCCCGACAAGTTCATATAAGTCGAGGGTTTGAGCAGCGTGAGCATCTGGTTTTTCACTTTAACCGTGGCCACTGCGCCATAGCGCTTGTCTTCCCACGCCGCGCCGGCCGCTTCGGCCAGCGTGTCGACCACGCGGAAGCCTATATTATGGCGCGTGCGGACATATTCGGGGCCTATGTTGCCGAGTCCTGCGATCAAATGGTTCATACGTCTGCGATAGTTCGGATTTTCGCCGCCGACAGCGCCGGCAGATCTGAATAAACACAAGGCCGGAGCGGCATACGCGCGCTCCGGTCTCTTTTAGTTTCCTGCGGATGCCGGACAGATTATGCTTTCGCAGCGGCAGCGGCGGCACCGAGAGCAGCGCGCGTCATTTTGACGGTGTAAACGATAACTTCCTTGGGCGTAACCAATTCGAGACCTTCGAACGAGAGTTCTCCGGCCTTGATGCTCTTGCCCAGACCGAGGTTCGTCACGTCGATTTCGAGCTTTTCGGGAATTGCGCTGTAAAGGGCTTTCACTTTCAGCTTGCGAATCATGCCCATCAGCTTGCCGCCGGCGCGTACACCCTCAGCAAGTCCTTTTGCCACAACGGGAACGCCCATTACAATGGGCTGATCGGCCACTACTTCAAGGAAATCGACGTGCAACACGTTGTCCTTTACGGCGTGGAACTGCGTTTCTTTGATGACAGCCTTGTGTTCTTTGCCGTCGATCGTGAGGTTCACCAAATATATATCGGGCGTATAGACGAGTTTGTTGATTTCTTTCTCCGAAACGACGAAGTGCGTAGCCTCGGGGGCACCTGCGGCGTCTTTTTTCTGACCATACATCACGCAGGGCACATTTCCGGCTGCGCGAACGGCTTTCGTGGACTTTTTGCCGAGTTCGGCGCGCAAGGCGCCGCTGATTGCGATTTCTTTCATTGTTTTAAGATTTGTGTTACTCTAAATTAAGTTTGATTTACGCTTAATCCGCCATCACACGACGGGCCTTGCGGGCCCAAGGTTTTGACAAATCGCCGCAAATTTACGCTTTTCCGGCTGTTTGACCAAGCTCGAGGCCCGGCCATGCGGGATTTTTTCGTAGTTTTGCGGCGTTTCACGCTGATTTCATTGCATTATGAGCCCGTTTTTCCTCTTTTTTGCCTTCGTTGCCGGCCTGCTGCTGGGCGCGGGGTTGTCGTATTTCCGCGCTCAGCGCACGCTCTCGGCCGAGCGGGCCGCCCGTCTGCTGGCCGAGGCCCGTGTCGAGGAAGAGAGCCGGCGCGCGGCGCTGATTGCCGAGACGAAGGCGGCCGCGACGGCCCGCGCTGAGGAAGAAGGCCGCCGTGCGCTCGAGGAGGAGCGGCGGCGGACGGCCCTGCTCCTTGAAGCCAAGGAGGCAGAGCGCGCCCGCGCCGAGGAGGCGGCGCGCCGTGCGCTCGAAGCAGAGCGTCAGCGAAGCCGCGAAGCCGACGAGGAGAAAGCCGCGGCGCGGCGCGAGCGCGAGGAAGCCCTTGCGGCGCAAGTTTCG
The DNA here is from genome assembly GCA_022508615.1 of Prevotellaceae bacterium. GTDB lineage: Bacteria > Bacteroidota > Bacteroidia > Bacteroidales > Bacteroidaceae > Alloprevotella. Next base: position 6,669 of record JAFLUW010000004.1, read on the forward strand.
GCCCTTCGCAAGGAGTTCGAAGGCATTGCCTTGCGCCTTGTGCATGACGAGAGCGCTGCGCTACGCGCCCAGCACCGCGAGACGCTCGACGCGCTGCTCTCGCCGCTGAAAGCCGACCTGAAAGGTTTCAACGAGAACTACCTGAAAGGCAACGCCACGATGGAAGAAGGCATGCGCCGCTTTTTCAGCGAGACGGAGCAGATACGCTCGACGGCCGAAAATCTGGCCTCGGCCCTGTTGTCGCAAAACAAGTCGCAGGGCAACTGGGGCGAAGCCATTTTGGAGAATCTGCTCGAAGCCTCCGGGCTGACCAAGGGGATTCACTATCAGACGCAGCTCAGCGTGAACGCATCGGACGAGGGCAACCGGCTCGTGCCCGACGTCGTGGTGAACCTGAGCGACGGCAACCGGCTCATCATCGACGCCAAAGTCTCCGTCAGCGCCTATACGCGCTACTGCAACGCCGCTTCGCCCGAAGCGCGCCGCGCCGCGCTGAAAGAACATTTGGCCAGCGTGCGCGCCCACGTCCGCGAACTTGCCTCGAAGGCCTATCACAGCCAGGTGAGCGGCTCGCTCGACTACGTCCTCATGTTCATCCCCAACGAGGGCGCCTATCTCGCGGCAGTCGAGGAGTGTCCGACGCTGCTGACCGAGGCTTACGGCCAGAAAGTCATCCTCGTCAGCGCCTCGAGTCTGCTCATGACGCTCAAACTCGTGCATGCCCTCTGGCAGAATCAGCAACTCTCGCGCGAAAGCCGGAACATCTACGATTCGGCCACGAAGATCTACAACAAAATGTGCAACTTCTGCGAGAATTTCGCCAAAATACAAACGCAAATCGACAGCCTGCAGAAGACTTACGCCGAGGCGCAGGGCCAACTCGTCGCAGGACGCGGCAACGTCATTCGCCAACTCGAGGAGTGGCGGCGCAAAGGCGTGTCCGTCGGCAAGTCGCTGCCCGAAAAGCTGGTCGCCGCGGCCGACGAGAGCCACGAGCGGACATCGGAAGCGCCGGCGGAAGCGGCCGACGCGCCGGAAACCGACCCCGAGACGGCCAACGGCTGAGCGCATCGGCTGACCGGAGTGCGCAACGCAGCGTTGCGCAAAACTTACTCAGACTAAGTTCAAACTTACTCAGAGATAGTTCAAACTTACTCAGACTAAGTTTTCGCTATCTCCGAGCTGCTGAAAAACAACACTTCGCAAAAGCCCATTTTCACCCCGCAACCTGACAACAAAACAAAAATGCTGCCCGAAATCTCACTCATCATCACCACTTACAACCGTCCCGACTTTCTCGAGCTTGTCCTGCTCTCCGTCATGCGCCAGACGGAGCTGCCCCGCGAGGTCATCGTCGGCGACGACGGCTCGGGTCCCGAAACGCGCGCCCTCATCGACCGCTACCGCCCGCAGTTGGGCTGTCCCCTCAAGCACGCATGGATCGAAGACCTCGGCTTCCGGGCCGGCACAGCGCGCAATGCGGCCGTCCGCATGGCAGAAAGCGACTATATCGTCATGATAGACGGCGACATCGTGCTGGGTCGCCACTTCGTGGCCGACCATCGCAGCCTGGCCCGGCCGGGATTTTTTGTGGCCGGCTCGCGCGGATACCTTTCACCCAAGGCCACGCAGCGCATCGTGGACACACACGACATCAACATAGGCTTTTTTCGTCGCGGACTGCGCCGACGTTTCATTTGCCTGCATCTGCCGCTGCTCGGACGCTACATTCGCGGCGCAAAAGAGCTGCGCCACGTGCGCAGTTGCCATCTCGGCGTTTGGCGCGACGACTATATCGCTGTTAACGGTTTCGATAACGATTTCAACGGCTGGGGATGCGAAGACAGCGACTTCGTACAGCGGCTTTACCACCTCGGCATCAAACGCCGCAACGCCAAACTCGCCGCCACAGCCTTTCATCTCTATCATCCCAACAACGCACGCAACAATCACGAGGCCAATCACGAACGGCTCGCGCAGACCATCGCCCAAAAGCGCGTGCGCGCCCTGCGCGGCTACGACCAAACGGACGGCAGCGCGGCGGAACACGCCTCCGGGACCGACCTCTCTCACCCCCAACAGCCATGACCATCGAATACCTCCTTTCACGTCTCGATATCGCCCAAGTGCTGAGCGCCTTCATCGTGCTTTTCGCCGTCATCGACGTGCTCGGCAGCATCCCCATCTTCATCGATCTGAAACGACAGGGACGCCCCGTCGACGCCAACAAGGCCACGCTGCTGAGCACGGCCATGCTCGTCGGCTTCTTCTACTTCGGCAACGCGATACTGGCGCTCTTCAGCGTAGACATCCGTTCGTTTGCCGTGGCCGGCTCCATTGTCATCCTGTTCATGGCCATGGAAATGATTCTCGACGTGGAAATTTTCAAAAATTCGGGAACAACCAAAGAAGCCACGCTCATTCCCGTAGTCTTTCCCCTGATTGCCGGCGCCGGAAGTTTCACCACGCTGCTCTCGCTGCGCGCCGAGTTCGCCTCGATTAACATCATGCTGGGACTTGCGCTGAACATGTTGTTCGTTCATCTCGTGCTGCGCACGACGGAAAAACTGCAACGGATGCTTCCGCCCGGCGCCATCTACATGATGCGGAAATTTTTCGGCATCATTCTGCTGGCCATCGCCGTGCGTCTGTTCACGGTCAATCTGTCGACTCTCGTGAGCGAAGTGGCCGCGACCTGATTCCGAAAAGGTTTGAAAAAAGACTACTGCCGGGCCTGCCGGCGAAAACTTCCGGGCGTCAGGCCCGTGCCTTTCCGGAAAAACACGCCGAAAAGGCTCTGACTCGAAAAACCGAGCGTCGAGGAAATCTCCTTGACGCTTTTTTCCGTCGTGCGCAACAGGTTTTGCGCCTCGGCAAGCACCATGCCCGCCATCCATTCCGAGGCCGTCCGGCCGCTGACGCCCTTCACTGCGGCCGAAAGATACTTGGCCGAAACACAAAGCCGGCCGGCATACCAGTTTAAGTCGCGGTGTGCGCGGAAATTGTCGGCCGCCAGTCGCAAAAAGTCGCCGAAGAGCGTACAGTCGCGGCCCGTTCCTGCCTGCAATGGGCCGAAATGGCGCTGCAAAAGGTCGGCCACGTCGAACAGCGTGATGCGAAGCATGGCCAAAACCGTTTCGCGCAGAAAATCGGAGCCGCCTTCGGCCATGCGGCGCTGCACGAAAAGATAGTTCTCGCGCAATCGGACGTACTCGGCGGCCGAAAGCCGCACCACAGGGCTTTCCTGAAGTTGCAGCAAGTAGGGCCAGATGTGGCGGAGGCTGGAAAGACTTTCGCTCAGAAAGGCGTGCGTGGCGACAATGACAAAGCCGTTGAAATCGGGCGACGTGTGGAGCGGCTCGATGACTTGTCCGCCGAAATCCAGCAGCAGGTCGCCTTCGCGCAGCTCGCCGATGCGGCCGTTTCGGCGAAACTTGGCTTCGCCCCGGCGGCAGTAGCACATCAGCGCGAAGCCGAAACGTAGCGCAGCGCCTGAGAAAGTGGCACCCGTCAAGCTGTCGATGACGAAACAGTCGCCGAGCGGGGGCGCCTGCCGCACATAGGGGCGGACGCTCTCAATGTCGACCTGCCGTATGTCGCCGGCCGGCGCGGAGGAATGCGGACGTTGCGGCACGAAGTCTTAAGGAAAAAACGAATTATACAGAATCACGGCCAGCACGACGGCCGTAATGGCCGCATAGAGCCAATCGCGCTGATACACGAAGTCGGCAAGCGAAAGGACGACGCGCATGATGGGCGTGAGCAACAGACAAAGCACGCCGATACCGATGAATCCGACGGCGCGGCCCGCGGCTGCGGCCGAAAAGATGCCGCCGAGCGTAGTATATTCGGGATGAAGCGGCGCGTCGGCGTAGGAAAAGCGGCTGTAGTCGGGCATCGGTTCGAGGCCGTGCTGACAAAGATAAATCACGCCGCCTATGGCCGACACGATGCAGGCCACGGCCACGCCGGTGCGCAGGGTTCGCGCGATGAGTATCTGTAAGGACATGGGCTGGATGAGTTATGGGAGAGAATGGCTGCGGGTTGCGTGGCGACAGTCGGTCAGTCGAACTTTCCGCCGAAGCCTTGGTAAATCATGTTGGCGGCCACCAGAAGGATGGCTATGCAGAAAATTTTGCGCAACAGCGAGACGTCGAGCCTTTTCAGCAACCGGGCGCCCGTCAGCGCGCCGAGCAGCACACCTATCATGACGGGACAGGCGATTCCCGGCTCGATGTTTCCGCGCTGTACGTAGACTACGGCGCTGGCCACGGCCGTAACGCCCATCATGAAGTTGCTCGTCGTGGTCGACACCTTGAAAGGCACTTTCATCAGGCCGTCCATGGCGATTACTTTGAGCACGCCCGAGCCTATGCCGAGGATGCCGGAAAGTGCGCCGGCGACAATCATCACGAGAAAGCCCGGACCGACGTTTCGCAGCTCGTAATGTTTTAGCGAGCCGTCCTTTTGCGGCCACGCACCGAAGAGTTTCAGCCGCCGCGCGGCGTAAGAGCCGACCACGCCCGTGTGGTCGCTCCGTCGCCGCTGCTGCATGACGGCTGTCAGCACGAGCGTGCAGCCGAAGATGACGGCAATTGTGTTCGAGTCGAGATAAACGGCCACTGCGGCTCCGACGACGGCGCCTATCGTGGTGGCGATTTCGAGAAACATGCCCAGACGGACGTTTGTGATGCCTTCCCGGACGTAGGCCGAGCCGGAACCCGAGCTTGTGGCAATCGAAGCGACAAGCGCCGCCCCGACAGCGTAGTGGAAGTCCACGCCGAAAGCCAGCGTCAGCACGGGAATCACCACTACGCCGCCGCCAAGCCCCGTCAGGCTGCCCAAAAGGCCGGCCGCATAGGCCGAGACGAGGAGTATGAGCGTGAAAAGAAGAATGGTCATGGCGGCGCAAAGTTACGACTTTGGCCGAAACGGGCCAAACCCGCCGCTGGCGCGCCGGAGGGCAGCGTGCGCTCAGTCTAAGCGGAAGCTGTCGGCGTCGGCCAGCACGGGAAATTTGCGCCGGAAAGCGTCGAGCGCCGCCATGTCGAGCCGTGCGTCGAGCCACTGCTTTCCGCTTTCGCCGGCGTCGGCCAAAGTTTCGCCTTTCGGGCCGATAATGGCCGAAGCGCCCGAGTAGCGGCACGCGGGGTCGGCGCCCGTGCGATTTACGCCCGCGACGTAGCACTGATTCTCGATGGCGCGGGCGCGCAGCAGCGTCTGCCACGCGCCGATGCGCGACGCGGGCCACGAGGCTACATAGATAATGGCGTCGTAGTCGCCGCGATTGCGCGCGAAGACGGGGAAACGCAGGTCGTAGCACACTTGAAGCAGAAAGCGCACGCCGCCATGTTCCGCCACCACGCGCCTGCGGCCCGCGCGGTAGTGTTCCGTCTCGCCGCCGTAGCCGAAAAGGTGGACTTTGTCGTAGTAGTCGGCGCTTCCGTCGGGGCGAACGAACCACAGGCGGTTGCAAAACCCGCCGCCGTCGAGCTTCGTGGCCACGCTGCCGCACAAGGCGGCCCCGGTGCGCGCGGCGGCACGGCGCATCCAGTCGGTCGCCGGGCTTTGTCCGTCGGCTGCGGGCACGTCGGCCGCACCGGCGGGCGCGGACATGAAGCCTGTGGTGAACATTTCGGGCAGCACGATGAGCGCGGGGCCTTCGGCGGCGGCCGAAGCGGGCAGCAGGGCGTCGAGGCGGCGCAGATTTTCGTCGGGGCGGCCCCAGAGGATGTCGTATTGCAGGGCAAGGATTTTCATAGCGGGAGGTGTTGTTTCTGCCGGCAAAGTTACGCATTCGCGGCGACTTGTACGCACGCCCTTCGCCGCGGGCGAAATGTCGCCGGCGCGTGTCACGAAACGCCCCGTCAGCGACGTATTTGCGCGCCGCGCCGACTGCCGGCGAAAATACGCGATTTTTGGCGGCTTTCGGCGCGAAGCCGTTGGTTTTTCATTATCAGCCGTTTGCCTCCGCCCGCCAGACCGAAATGCCCGCAGCGCTTTGCAAAAACATGCGCGAAACGGCCGAAAATG
>JAFLUW010000004.1:12801-26544 GCA_022508615.1 Prevotellaceae bacterium
GCATTTTTCAGCCCGTTTCGTTTTGTCAAAATTTGTTGCGTCGCGGCGCTTCGCCCCGACGCGCCGCAAAAGGCGGCGGAAAACGACGCTTTCTGCCGGCTGCGGGCGCCTTTTCGCGCCGGAATCGCTATCTTTGCACTCCGTTTCCCGCTCTGCGCGGGAAGTATGCCAACTTTCTGCCCATGTATCTCACACTTTTCACCCTCCTGCTGGCCGCAGCCGGCTTCATCTGGGGCAAGATACGCCCCGACATCGTCGCTCTCGCGGCGCTCGTCATCCTGACGCTCTCGGGCGTGCTGACAACGGAAGAAGCGCTCTCGGGATTTTCGAACTCCATCGTCATAATGATGATTGGGCTGTTCGTCGTAGGCGGAGCGATTTTCAACACAGGGCTAGCCAAGATGATTGGCGCGCACCTGCTGAAAATGGCCGGCCGGAGCGAGACGCGTTTGTTCCTGCTCGTCATGGGCGGAACGGCACTCATCGGCGGCTTTGTCAGCAATACGGGCACCGTAGCCCTGATGCTTCCCATCGCCGTGAGCATGGCGGCCGGCGCAGGCATAGCTCCGGGCCGCCTGCTCATGCCTTTGGCTTTCGCCAGCTCGCTCGGCGGAATGATGACGCTCATCGGCACGCCGCCCAACCTCATCATCGCCGACATGTGGGCGGGCACGGGCGGCCGTCCGCTCACGTTTTTTACCTTTCTGCCCGGCGGCTTCATCTGCCTGCTGGCCGGCACGCTGCTGCTCCTGCCGCTGAGCAAATGGTTCCTTTCCGGCCGGGGGAAAGCCTCCGAAGAGGGCGCCCGGCGCACGAAGTCGCCCGGCGAACTGGTGGCCGAATACGGACTCGAAAACGACTTGTTCCGCCTGACCGTCGCCCCCGGCTCGCTTCTCGTGGGCCGCACGCTGGCCGACCTGAACGTGCGCCGCGACTACGGCATCGAAGTGCTCGAAGTGCGCCGCGACGACCACAATACGCACCTCCTGAGAAAAATGTCGCACCATGCGGCTGAACCGACCGTGGCCTTCGCCGGCGGTGAAAGCATCTACGCCCGTGGCAGCCGGGAGGAAGTGAGCCGCTTCGCCGGCGACTTCGGAATGAAAGTCGACGGCCGCGCCGAAAGCCGCCTGCAATTCTACGAAATCGGCATCGCCGAAATCGTTCCGCTGCCCAATTCGCCGATTATCGGCCGCACCATCGCCGATTTGGACTTTCGCAACCGCTATGGCGTGAACGTCGTGGGCATACGCCGCAAGAACACCTATATAAATCACAATTTAGCCGCCGCCGACGTGCACAGCGGCGACGTATTGCTCGTGCGCGGCAGCTGGAAAGCCATCGGCGCGCTGACACGCGACGACGGTTTGTGGGTTGTGCTGGGTCAGCCGCTGGAAGAGGCCGCCCGCGTGACACTTGACTATAAGGCGCCAGTCGCAGCGCTGATTATGCTCGGCATGGTAGCGGCACTCGTTTCGGGCATCGTGCCGGCAGTGATGGCAGTCATCGTGGCCGGGTTGCTCATGGTGCTGACAGGTTGTTTTCGCAACGTGGAAGACGCCTATCGCACCATCAATTGGGAAAGTATCGTGCTGATAGCCGCCATGATGCCCATGTCGGCGGCGCTCGAGAAAACAGGAGTTTCCGGCATCGTGTCGGAAGCGCTCGCCGGCGGGCTCGGAACGGCCGGTCCGCTTGTGATGCTGGCCGGTATCTACTTCACGACGTCGTTTATGACGCTCTTCATCAGCAATACGGCCACGGCCGTGCTGCTTGCGCCCATTGCCGTGAGCAGCGCCGGGGCGCTCGGCGTGAGTCCTCTGCCCTATCTTTTCGCCGTGTCGTTCGGCGCGAGTCTTTGCTTTGCGTCACCGTTCTCCACGCCGCCCAATGCGCTCGTCATGCCGGCCGGACAATATCGTTTCACAGACTATCTGAAAGTCGGGCTCCCGTTGCAGCTGCTGCTCGGCCTGCTAATGATTTTCGTCCTGCCGCTGCTGTTTTCTTTCTGAGGGAAAGTGCGCCTTTCGCCCGGACAAAAACTGAACAATCCGCCGCGACGCTCTCGAAAGCGCGTCGCGGCGGATTGTTGTTTTGTCATTTTTCGACGGAACGGTTCGGAAAAGCCGGGCGGGCGGCGGAAAAGCGCCTGAAAGCGGGCGAAACCGGACGGGATGCCTGCGTCAGCCACGCTCCGGGCGCTGTCGAGGGGCGTTCAGATGTAGTATTCCATCATTTCCACAAGGCCGGCGCGCAACGCATAGCGAGTAGCTTCGTATGTGCTGTTGACACCGAGCTTTCGGAACAGGTTTTTCTTGTGTGTCACCACGGTATGCACGCTCGACACACGGGTCGCAGCGATTTCCTTCACGCTTTTTCCCAACGCAATGGCTCGGAGTATCTCGGTTTCGGCCGTCGTCAGCCGCGGACGCGGGGCTTGCGGGCCGCATTCGGCCAGCATTCCGGCCACCGGGCTGCAAAAATAGCGGCTGCCGGCAGCTGCGCGGCGCAGGGCCTCGGCTATTTCGTCGCCGGGACTGTCTTTGAGGACGATGCCCACGTTGTCTTCGGCCGCAACCTGACGCATGAACGTCTCGCTCAGTTCAGCTGAAAAGAGCAACCACACGATGCGGTCGAAACGCTTGCGCAGTATCAGAAAATCCTCGATTCCGCGGAAATCGAACAGGGTATAGTCGAGCAGCACGACGCTTGCGGGGCAGTTGCCGAGCAGGGCGGCAAGCTCGTCCTTGTTCCGGGCCACAGCTACGGGCGCTCCGGGCACGGCCTGCTCCACAAGGGCGTGCAGGCCGGCCTGCGTGAGTGCCTGATTGTCGGCTACGACGAAAAGCGGGGCTTCGGGCTGCTGCTTAGCGGGCGTCATTCGGCGGGATATTCGTCGAAGGCGTAGAGTACGGTCGAGAGATAGCGCTCGCCCGTGTCGGGAAGTACGGCCACGATGGTCTTTCCGGCGTTTTCGTCCTTGCGGGCTTCGCGCAGCGCGGCGGCAAGCGCGGCACCCGAGGAGATGCCAGCCAGTATGCCTTCGTGACGAGCCAGAAGGCGCGAGGCGCGAATGGCTTCATTGTCGGGAATGTCGACCACTTCGTCGACTACGGCGGCGTTGTAGTTCTTCGGCACGAAGCCGGCGCCGATTCCTTGTATTTTATGCGGACCGGGATTGCCGCCGGCAAGCACGGGCGAACTTTCGGGCTCGACGGCGACGGCTTTCACCGCGGGGTTGTATTTTTTCAGCGTCTCGGCCGTGCCGCTGAGCGTGCCTCCGGTGCCTACGCCGGCTACGAAAATGTCGACGGCGCCGTCCGTGTCGCGCCAAATCTCCTCGCCCGTCGTGCGACGATGGATTTCGGGGTTGGCAGGGTTCTCGAACTGTTGCAGAATGACGGATCCGGGCGTCGCGTCGCGCAGCTCGGTGGCGCGGCGTATGGCTCCCTTCATGCCTTCGGCTCCCGGCGTGAGCACGAGCGTGGCGCCGAGGGCTTTAAGCAGGTTCTGCCGCTCCACGCTCATCGTTTCGGGCATGGTCAGCGTGATGCGGTAGCCTTTGACCGAGGCTACCCAGGCCAGACCGATGCCCGTGTTGCCGCTTGTGGGCTCAATGATGACGGAATCGGGCGTCAGCCGTCCCTCGCGTTCGGCCGTTTCGACCATAGCAAGGGCGATGCGGTCTTTCACACTGCCGCCGGGATTGAAACTTTCCAGCTTCACGAGGATGCGGGCTTTCAGGTTTTCGTGTCTTCCGATGTTTTTCACATCGACGAGGGGTGTGGAGCCGATGAGCTCCGTCAGATTGTTGTAGATGCGTGCCATAATCGTCACTGAGTTTGGTTTGTCGGTGCAAAGGTAGGGCGTGCGCCGGGCTTCCGCAATACCCTGCTTATGGTATTTTTGGCCGGCGGGCACATGGCCGGCGGATGATTTTGTCAAATTATTTTACAATTTTCGCTCCCGTGGCTGGCGTATTTCCCGCGCAGCCGGCCGGCGGCTCCGAATACGCGAAAGAACGCACCTCGGGCCGAAAACGGGCAAACAGCTCTGAGCAAGCGGCTTACGACAACGCATCGGCGCGACGAGGCGCAACATGAGCGGACGGAGGGCTTGAAAAAGTGCGAAAAAGGCGGGTCGGAACAAAAATTTACGCCCTGCAACGAAAAACTTGCAGGGCGTAAGTTCGAAATTAGTCTGCGTTAGTCGGAACTTGCAGGGCATAAGTGCGGCGCGACGGGGCGTTGCGTGCGCTTTGCGGGGTGTCGGGGCGGAGTTTTTCCGCCAGAAAGCGCGCGCGGTTTGTCAAAAAATTTTACAATTCGGCCACAGCCTGCCGCAGGCGGTCGAGCGCCTCGCGAAGCACGCTGCGCGGCGTGCCTACGTTCAGGCGCATGTGGCCTTCGCCGCCGGGGCCGAACATTTCGCCGTCGTTGAGCGCCAGCCGGGCCTTGCCAACGAACAAGTCGACCAGAGCTTCGTGGCCGAGACCCAGCGCACGGCAGTCGAGCCACACGAGAAACGAGGCCTGAGGCCGCAGCGGGCGTATGGCAGGCAGGTGTCGGCTGCAATAGTCGACGACGAAGTCGATGTTTTCCTCGACATAGCTGAGCATGGCGCAGCGCCACGGCTCGCCATGCCGGAAGGCGGCCGTCGTGGCTATGGGGGCGAAGAGTGTAGGCTCGTCCAGTTCGTTGGCTTTGAGCCAGCCGAAGAAACGGCGGCGCAGGGCGTCGTCGGGCACTACGGCATAGGAACTGACGATGCCGGCTATGTTGAATGTTTTCGAGGGTGCGGCGAACGTAATGCTGCACGCCGCGGCCTCAGCGCTTACCGAGGCGAAGGGAACGTGGCGGTGGCCCCACAAAGTCATGTCACAATGGATTTCGTCGGAGATGACGAGAATGCCGCGACGGTGGCAGAAGTCGGCAAGGCGCTCGAGCGTGGCGCGAGGCCAGACGATGCCGGCCGGATTGTGCGGATTCGAGAGAATCAGCAGGCGGCACTTTTCGTCGGCCACGGCTTCGAGGTTGTCGAAATCCATTTCGTAGTATCCGTCGGGTGTGCGGCGCAGCGGATTGCAGACCACCTGCCGCCCGTTGCCCTCCGACGTGAGCCGGAAGGGGTGATAGACGGGCGGTTGTATGATGACTTTTTCGTCTTTCTCGACGAAACAATTTATCACCATGCCGATGCCTTTGACTATGCCGGGGATGAAAGAAAGCCACTCGCGGCGGACGTCCCAGTCGTGGTGGTCGGCTATCCATTTAATCACGGTGGGCCAGTAGTCGGCGGGCTCGACGGTGTAGCCGAAGAGCGAATGGTCGAGCCGGCGGCGCAGGGCGTCGGTGATGAAGGCCGGCGTTTCGAAGTCGAGGTCGGCCACCCAGAGCGGAAGCAGGTCGGCCGAGCCGTAGCGCGCTTGCAGCACTTCATATTTCAGGGCGTCGGTGCCGCGGCGGTCGACAATTTTGTCGAAATCGTAGGTTTGCATGTTTTTCAGGGCTTTTTCAGTCTTCCGCAGGGCAGAGTGCCTGCCGTATGTCGTCGAAAATATCGTCTGTGTCCTCGATGCCGACGGACAGACGCACAGTCGTCTCGTGTATGTCCATGGCGCGGCGCTCTTCGTCGGTGAAAGGGCCGAAAATGGTGCTGGCCGGATGAATGGCGAGCGTCTTGTTGTCGAAAAGATTGGTGGCACGGCGCACCAACTGCAACTTGTTGAGAAAACGGAAGCAGGCTTCGCGGCTTTCGAGGTCGATGGTGAACATTGCGCCGGCTGTCTGGCCGAACTGACGGCGCGAAAGCGCGTAGTAAGGGTTGTCTTCGAGCCCGATGCTGTTCACTTTTTTTACTTCGGGAAGCGTGCGCAGCCGGCGGGCCAGTGCAAGGGCCGAGGCGGACTGAATGCGGTAGCGCGCGTCGAGCGTTTCGAGTCCGAGGGTCTGCATATAGGCCGCGTGGGGCGTCATGTAGGCACCGAGTGTCATCAGCATTTCGGTGCGCAGCCGTGTGGCGAATCCCTCACACGTACCATAGTCAATCACAAGGCCGCCAATCGACGTGGCACCGCCCGAAATGTACTTCGTGCTCGACACGACTTCGATGTCCACGCCCAAAGCGTGCGCGGAAAACTCGGTAAAGGGAATCATTGTCGTGTCGGCCACGAGGGGAACGCCTTTTCGGTGCGCCGATTCGGCCAACATGGACAAATCGGCCACTTCGAGTTGCGGATTCGTGATGATTTCGAGAAACAGACAGCAGGTGTCGCCGTCGATAGCGGCCTCGACGGCGGCAGGGTCGGTCAAGTCGCACAAACGAGCCTCGACGCCGAAGCGCGAAAGCGTAGAAGAGAGCAAGGAGAAACTGTTGCCGAACAAGTGGCGCGACGTGACGACGTTCTTACCGGCCGAGGCGAGCGCGAGAAGCGTGTTGCTGATAGCCGCCATGCCCGAAGAAAAGGCGATGACGTCGTGTGCGCCGGTCAAGGCACGGACTTTATCTTCGAAATAAACGACTGTGGGGTTGAGCACGCGGGAATAGTCGGGATCATCGGTGCGTCCGCAAAAGGCATCGGGCATGGATTCGGCCGTATCAAACTCATAGGCCACCGTATGATAGAGCGGCATACTGATGGCGTTGTACACATCGCAACGCCGAAAGCGCGTCTGGACGGCTTGGGTCTGTTTCTTCATAACAATGAGGATTTCCGGACCGCTATGTCCGGGAGTTACTATATATAAATCGGTGCAAAGGTAGAAATTTTCTCAAAAAGCCGTAATTTTGCGGTTATCAAAAAGCTACGCACTTTTGTACGATGGGCAGCGGCGCTTCTTTTCGGAGGCTACCTGCTGTTGCTCTGCGTTTTTAATCTGCCTTTTTCGCGGCGGATGCTGACGCAGGTGGTCGCGTCGTGGCTTTCGGAGCGGCTACAAGCACATGTGGAAATCGGCGATTTGCGTGTGGGCATGCTTAACCGCCTGACGCTGGAAAATTTGCGGCTCGACGACCGCACGGGCGGCCCGCTGCTGCGTGCAGGGCTGGTGAGTGCGAAAATAGAATGGGCGCCACTGGCCGCGGGAGAAGTGAGGCTGCGCAGTGTACAGCTGCTCGATGCCCGGCTCACTCTCCTGAAAGCGCATCCCGACTCGGCTTCGAATTTTGCTTTTGTGATAGACGCTTTTTCTCCGCAGGAAAGCAGTCAAGCTAGGGAGACGGACTTCGCCCTACGCAACCTCGTGGTGCGCCGCACGCGGATAAGCTACGACGAGACGTGGGAGCCTCGCACGCCAGGGCGTCTCAACACGTCTCACCTCGATTTGCGCGACATCGACGCCAACCTCAGCCTGCGGAAATTTACCCGGGACAGCCTCGACGTGCGGTTGCGCGCTTTCAGCGCCCTCGAAACTTCGGGTCTCGCCGTGAAACGGCTCGCTCTACGAGCCGCAGGCAACCGCCGCGGCCTGACGGTACGCGACTTTGCGCTCGAACTACCTCACTCGCGCTTCGAACAAAAAGAGATACGCGCCACGTTTGTCCCCGAACGCTTTTATGAAACGCTTGCATTCGAGGGACGTATTGACCGGGCCGTCGTAGCTACGGACGATCTCTCCGCCTTGCTCCCGCAACTGGGGAAATTACACAAACGCGTCGCGCTGACAGCCGGCTATCGCAAGAACAGCGCAGGTTTACGCTTATCGGGACTTTGCATAAGCGACGAGGAAGGCGAACTGCTGCTGGCAGCATCGGGACAAACGCTCGACAACAACGGCCGAATTGAGGCAATCACAGCCGATAATGTACATCTGTCCGTCGAAGCCGTGCTACTGGGCCGCATAATCACTACATTCAGCGGAGTGACGGCGAAAAAAAACGGACTGACAGCCCGGCTTCCAGCCTTAGGCCGGCTACGGCTCGAAGGAAGTGGCCGCTACGGTCTCACGGGAAGCGGCGATTTCAGCGGGCGGCTGCGCTCGGCGCTCGGAGAAGTGCTGCTCGAACGGCTGTCGCTGAGAAATCGGAAATTCAGCTGGCGTCTTACTGCCGACGGACTGACACTCGCCCCGATAGCGCCGAAAAAGGATCTGCCGTCGGGCCTGCAATTCACCTTTGGCGGGACAGCCGATTTCGCAGATCAGAAGAATCCCACACTTACGGTCCGTTTCAATCTGAGCCGAGCCCGTTGGCACGATGTTGCGCTGAGCGACATAACCCTCAACACCTCATTGCGCGACCGAAAGTTCCATATAGATATGGAGAGCCGCGCAGAAAATGCTCTTGCCTCGCTTCGCGTCCAAGGCATGCTCGACAATTGGCGGCCGACTGCTCTGCACGCCGAATTGAACGTCGAAAAGTTCCGTCCCGCACGCTTCGGATTGCAACTTCCGGCCGGACAGGAGGGTATAAGCGGGCTGTTCATGGCCGATATATGCGATTTCAACCGAATACGGGGCTATGCCGAGTTGCACAATCTGCATCTGAAAGACGAAACTCTCTATCATTTGTCGCGTTTGCGGATAGACATCGCTCCAGGAACCAATGGTTCGCATCTGAGGCTGGACAGCGATTTCGGCCGCCTCGACTTCGACGGTCCGCTTTCGGCCAAGCGTTTGGTACACGGAGCCTCGGCCATCGTACACAGGGCTTTGCCCGGCTTTTTGGACGGTCCCGCCGCGACATCGACCGACGAATGGAATGTACACGGCCGCATTGACGACGCTACATTGGCCGGAATTTTGCTGAAAACGCCAGTAAAACTGGCCGGACCGCTTTTTATCGACGGAAGACTGCGTGGCGACGGACAACGCATGAACTTTACGCTCCATAGCGACGGATTTTCGTTCGGAAGCAACCGTTTGCACAATTTCCGTCTCTATATACATGGCGCAGACAGCCTTTATCAGGCACTTATTCAATCCGTAGTAACCTTGAAAAAGCGCGACATGCGCTTTGAAGCTGCACTCCGGGCTGAAAAGGGAGAACTCTTGACCGACATAACGCTCGACGGTATCGACCGTCACGACTGGAAGGGCAGTCTCGCACTTTCGACAACCGCTTCCCGACACAAAGGTTTTCGCAGCATCGACACGCGACTACGTCCCACAACCCTTACATTGGGCGACAGTATTTGGAACGTCGCTTCGGGCTTGCTAAGTTGGTCTCAACAGCGTTTGGCTATCAACCGGTTCAGGCTGAGTCACGCCGACCAGTCGCTCACGATAGGCGGACAGATGTCAAAACAGAGCAAAGACAGCATAGTAGCTGATTTACAAAAAATTCGTGTAGACTACATCCTCGGTCTCGTCAATTTCGACGACGTAGAGTTTGCCGGGGACGCCACGGGACGGGCTGTGATGCAGCAAACCGAAGGCGGGCCGAGCGTAAAGGCCAATCTTATAGTCGACAATTTCCATTTCAACCGCGCCCGGCTGGGCGATGCCCGCATTTCGGGAACATGGAGCACACCCGACAAACGCATAGGTCTGGATGCACACATTCTCGACGCGGACGGGCAGTGCGAAACCCGCGTCAAAGGCTATGTTTCCCTGCTCAAAAAAGGGCTTGACCTCGACATCCGCAATCGAAACATCAATCTCGGTTTCCTTAATCCCTATCTCGACGGAATTTTCGACAACTTCCAAGGGCGTGCCACTGGTCACACGCGGCTCTACGGCCCTTTCAAAGCGCTCGAACTCGAAGGCGAGCAACAGGCCGAGGCTTCGCTGCACCTTCCAATCACCGGCACAGACTACCAGCTGAGTTGCGGCCTCGTCCGGCTTACTCCCGGCAGCATCGCATTCGACAATTTCAGCCTTTCCGACAACAACGGCGGGAAAGGCTGCATTGGAGGCACACTGCGCCACGATCACCTCAAAAACATCCGCTACGACTTCCGCGCCGAGGCTTCCGATTTACTCTTTTACGACAAGAATCGCGAAATCGACCTGCCTTTTTACGCCACAGTACAGGGATCGGGCTTGGTTCGCCTCAGCGGACGGCCCGGAGTGCTCGAAGCCGACATCAGCGTGCGGCCCTCGGCAGGTTCTACGCTGACCTATGTCGTCGACACGCCCGACAACTATTCCGATACCGACTTTGTCGTCTACGGCCCTCGGCGAAAGGCTGCCGCCACCCAGCGTTCCGACAGCCTTTTGCCCGTTGCCACTCCGGGAGAACGCGGTATGGACATACGTCTAAACTTTCTCGTAGACGCCACTCCCGACGCCTGCCTGCAACTCATCATGGACGAGAAAGCGGGCGACTACATCCGGGCCTACGGCAACGGACAGATGCGCGCAAATTTCCACAACAAAGGCGCATTCCGCTTATACGGCACCTATGTCATTGACCACGGTCTGTACAAAATGTCTATTCAGGACATTATCCGCAAAGATTTCGTCTTCCAGCGCGGCAGCAAGTTCACTTTCGCCGGTCCGCCCGAAGACGGCGCGCTCGACTTGAAAGCCGTCTACACCGTAAATTCCGCATCGCTCAACGATTTGAACATCGGCGCGAGTTTCGCCGAAAACAGCGTGCGCGTCAACTGCATACTCAATATTACCGGAAAAACCGGCCACCCTCAAATCGGCTTCGACCTCGACTTGCCCACCGTAAACGAGGACGAGAAGCAAATGGTGCGCAACCTCATCGCTACCGAAGAGGACATGCACATGCAAATCATCTATCTCTTGGGCATCGGCCGCTTCTATACCTACGACTACGCCTCTACGGCATCGGCGTCCCAGCAATCGCAGGGCACGTCGGCCGCCAATTCTTTCCTTTCCAACACGCTTTCCTCGCAACTCAACAACTTAATCGGAAATGCCATCGGCTCGTCAAACTGGACGTTCGGCACAAATTTCTCTACCGGCAACATGGGCTGGAGCGACATGGAAATCGACGGCCTGCTCAACGGCCGTCTGCTCAACAACCGCCTGCTGATTAACGGAAATTTCGGCTATCGCGACCGTCCCTCTTACAGCAACAACTTCGTGGGCGACTTCGACATACGCTATCTCCTGACAAAAAACGGGAGTGTCAGCCTCAAAGCCTACTCCGAGACCAACGACCGCTATTTCTCCAAGACGGCGCTCACCACGCAGGGCGCAGGCATCATGTTGCAGCGCGAGTTTTCCAACTTGCGCGAACTGTTCCGCCCGGCTTTCCGCCGAAAGAAAGAAAAACCCGCAACGCCAGCCGACATTCCGCCCGGACAGCCCGCAACGCCGGCCGTCAGCTACGGCAACCGCAACGAAAAGCAACCCTAACCTTAATCTATTTCCCCATGTTACGCAAACTTTTTATTCTTGTTCTCTCCCTTTTCGTCTTGACGACCTATGCCGCCGAAGCAAACGGCATCGAAATCATCCCGCGGCCGGCCAAAGTGGAGCGCGGCGAGGGATATTTCCGCCTGACGCCCCGCACGCGCCTCGCCGTCAAGGGTGACGATGCCGAAAGGGCCGTCGGCGCGTTCGCCGCCAAGGTGCGCCACGCCACGGGCTACGCCTTGTCGGCCGGAAAGGCCGGTAGTGCGAATGTCGTGTCGTTCGTTCTCGACAAAAGCGTGAACGGCGACGAAGCCTACACCATCGACATCAGCCACGACCGCGTCGTCTGCCGCGCATCGCGGCCGGCCGGTCTCTTTTATGCGGCGCAGAGCCTGCTGCAACTGCTTCCGGCGGAAGTAGAGGGGAGCAAAACGGCCGCGGCCGACTGGAAAATGCCCGTATGCCGCATCGAAGACGCGCCGCGTTTCGCCTACCGCGGCATGATGCTCGATCCCTGCCGCCACTTCCTGCCTGCCGAAGACGTAAAACGGCAAATCGACCTGCTTTCCTCCTACAAAATCAACCGCTTGCACTGGCATTTGACCGACGATCAGGGTTGGCGCATCGAAATCAAGAAATATCCCGAACTGACAAAGGTCGGCGCGCGCCGAAACATGTTCGACGGCACGTTCCATACGGGTTTCTACACGCAGGACGAGATACGCGACGTCGTGGCCTACGCCGCCGAGCGCTTTGTCGAGGTGGTGCCCGAACTCGAACTGCCCGGCCACGGCATGGCCGCCATTGCCGCCTATCCGCACCTGTCCTGCCGCGGCGAACAGCTGACTCCGCGTGTGCTATGGGGCGTGGAGGAAGTCGTGATGTGCCCCGGCAAGGAGGATATGTTCGACTTTCTGCGCGATGTCATCGACGAAATGACGCCTTTGTTCCCGTCCGGGCTTTTCCACATCGGCGGCGACGAAAGTCCGCGCTACGAATGGAAGAAATGTCCCAAGTGTCAGGCCCGCATGCACGAATTGGGCTACACGAAGGAGGCGCAACTGCAAAGTTACGTTATCGGCCGCGTCGAAAAGTACTTGCGCACGAAGGGCAAGACCATCGTCGGCTGGGACGAAATCCTCGAAGGCGGCGATTTGGACACGACTGCCGTCGTCATGTCGTGGCGCGGCGAGAAGGGAGGCATAGAAGCCGCGCGGCAACACCATCATGTGCTCATGACTCCTTCGAGCCACGGCCTCTATCTCGACCATAATCAGTACGACCCCGCGCTCGAGCAAATCAGCATAGGCGGAAACGCCACGATAGACCGCATTTATGCCTACGACCCCGTGCCCGAACAGCTGCGCGAGGCCGGTTTGGGCCACTATGTGCTGGGCGTGCAGGGCAATAACTGGTCGGAATATACGCCCACGGCCGCTGCGCTCGAAGCCCGCCTCTATCCGCGCGCTTTGGCCGTGGCCGAGATTGCGTGGACGCCGCTCGAACGCAAGGATTTCAAGGATTTCGTGCGCCGGGCCTACGGCGAGGGCGCGCGGCAGCTCGATAGTCGCGGCGTGCGCCAATTCATTGCGCAGCCCGCCCAGCCCGGCGGCAGCACGGAGCGCGTGGCGTTCACCGACGAAGTCGAAATCGCGCTCGAAGTGCCCGAAGGAATGCAGATAGTCTACACCGTAGACGGCAGCCGGCCCGACGCCGCGTCGCCGCGCTACGAAAGCCCGATACGCCTCTCGTCTACGACCGTCGTGCGCTGTCGCGGCGTCCTGCCGTCGGGACTGATGAGCCCCATGCGCGAGATTTGGGCCGAGCGTCAGGCCCTTGCGCCGGCCTGCCGGCCCGACACGGTCAGCCCCGGCCTGCTGATGAACGTCTATCCGGGCAACTTCCGCACGGCCGCCGCGCTCGGTTCGGCCCAAGCCGCGAAGACTGACTCCGTCATCAAGAAAATCGAGACCTTGCGCTCTATGGCCGGCTGGCTGCCCGCTGTCGACGGCTACAAAGACTATGCCGCGACGGCCGAAGGCTACATTAGCATTCCCGAAGACGGCGTCTACGAGTTCCGCACGCTGCACGCGCAGCTCTTCATCGACGACCGCCGGCTCATCGACAACGGCGACATCTTCGTGCTCCGCTCTTCGCCCCACAACGCCCAGTGCGCGCTCCGGGCCGGGCTGCACAAAATCCGCGCCGTCTTCGTCGGCGGCATTTTCGACGGCTGGCCCACCTACTGGAACGAAGGAAACGTCGATTTCCGTCCGTCGGGCGGCAAGTGGCAAAAGATTGGCGCCGACATGCTGTTCCACTGACGGCCGCAGGCCGCGCCTGTCGCCGGCAGACGCCGCGCCGCGGGGACACAGCGGCCGCACAGCGAGGGGAAAGACGCCGTCGGGGCGCCGCTCCCCTTTTTCGTGCGACGGGCGTAAGCCGTCTGTCGCCGCATGGCCGGAGCCGGAGA
>JAFLUW010000004.1:26644-34701 GCA_022508615.1 Prevotellaceae bacterium
CCTTTTTCGTGCGACGGGCGTAAGCCGTCTGTCGCCGCATGGCCGGAGCCGGAGATACGACGGACGGCGAAACAGGAAAATTGTAAAAAATTTTGACAACGCGCACCCGCCTTCCAGACGCCGCACGCCCCGTTTCCTGCGTGCAGCCGGGCGCTGAAAGCCGTTTGCAGGCCTTCGGGCCGCACTTACGCCCTGCAAGTTCCGACTAACGCAGACTAAGATCAAACTTACTCAGACTAATTTCGAACTAACGCAGACTCAGTTTCGACCGACGCCCTGCCATTTTCGTGCGCCGGCCCGTAAAAATCGGCCTTTCGGCCGCCCGTTTTCCTGCATCGGCCTTTTCAGACAACGCAAGCAGGCAATACAACGATTTCATGCACAACCGCTTACACCAAACACAGTGCAACGCCCGAAAATCGGCGTATTTTCGCTCGGCGGCGGCCGGCAAGCAGAATAATGCAACCATGGCGACGAAAATTGTAAAAAATTTTGACAAAACACGGCCGCATTCCGCCCCTCCGGCGGCGGCATTCCGCGGGAAATGCCTATTTTTGTCCGACAACCATCGCGCTTTTTTCCACCATGAAAAGACTTTCCGCCCACTTGCTGGCCGCGACGCTCGCGCTCACGGCCGCCGCGCAGGAGCAGCCCACCGCTGCCGCGCCGTCCGACAGCGTCCGCGCCGACGGACGGGCCGTCGGCACGTATGCCATCGTGCATGAGATGCTGAAACAGACGAAGCCGAAATATGCCTACCGGCCGAACATGTCGCGACGGCAGCTGCGCGCCTGGCAAAGGGGCGTGGGCCGCGCCATGGCCAGTCTGATGCGCTTTCCGGCGCCCGACCGTTCGCAGCCCGCGCCCGTCTGCGTCGCCCGGCAGCCGCGCGAGGGCTATACGCTCGAGCGTTGGGAACTCTATCCGCAGGAGGGCATCGCCGTGCCCTTTCTCGTGCTGCGCCCTGACGGACTGACGGGCCCCGTGCCGGCCGTGCTTTGCATTCCGGGCTCGGGCCGCACGAAAGAGGGGCTGGCCGGCGAGCCGGGCGTGGCGCCCGAGTTTACGGAAAACTACACCGACCCGCGCGTATGCATGGCGCTCGACATGGTGCGCGAGGGCTATGTGGCCGTAGCCGTGGACAATCCCGCGGCAGGCGAGACGGCCGACCGCGCCGAGGGCGTGCGGGGCTACGACTACGACCTCGTGTCGCGCTTTCTGCTCGAAATGGGTTGGAGTTGGTTGGGCTATGCGTCGTGGATCGACCGGCAAGTGCTTGATTGGATGAAGCAACAGCCCGACATTCGCCGCGACCGCATCGTGGTGAGCGGCTTTTCGCTGGGCACGGAGCCGATGATGGTGCTCGGCGCGATGGATAGCGAAATCTATGCCTTTGTCTACAACGACTTTCTCTGCCAGACGCAGGAACGCGCCCTTGTGCTGAATCGCCCGGAGGGCGGACGGCGGCCTTTTCCCAACTCGATTCGCCACCTCATCCCCGACTATTGGCGCTATTTCAACTTTCCCGACGTGGCGGCCGCGCTTGCGCCGCGGCACATCATCTTTACGGAGGGCGGAATGGACAGAGATTTTCGCCTTGTGCGCTCGGCTTACGCCGACTTCGGGGCGGAGGAGCGCGCCGTGTTCCATCACTATCCGCGTTTCGCCGACCCGGCGCAGCGCATCGACGTCGAACGGCTGCCCGAGGGGCTCGACCGGACGACTTTCTTCCGCATGGTCAACGTCGACCCGCCGTCGCACTACTTCAAGCACGAGCTGGTGCTGCCGTGGCTGCGGCGCATTTTGCGCTGACGGCCCGCAAGGCGGCCGGCAAAGGGCGAAAGGAGCCGCCCGCACCGGCTGAAAACGAAAATCCGGCCTCCGGCAGAACTATATCTGCCGGAGGCCGGACGTCATACCAGCGACACGCGCCGGAGGGAGAGGCTTATTTCAGCACTTTGCGGCCATCGCCGGTCACATATACGCCCCGGGCGGCGCTGTCGACGCGGCGGCCGCTCAAATCGTAGAACTTGCCGGCACCGTCGGCCGCGCCGACCGTCGTGATGCCTGTCAAATCGCCTTCGATGGGCGTAAGCGTCCAGATGGAGGCGCCCCAATCGTAGGGTTTCAGCAGGATATAGTTCCATGTGCCGGGGTTGGTGTACCAGCTGTAAGCGCCGCTGCCGTCGATAATGGCCACAGCAGTCTGGCCGATGTCGGTGGTGACTTCTTGCAGCGTCCAAGCATACTCGCGGCCCAGCTTAACGGCCTGATCGGCAGACTCGGCATCGACATAGGCACCCGTACCGGTGGCTTTGTTCACGATGGCCACCGTGCCGTTCTTGTTCTTTTGGAAACGCCAGCGGAAATTGTCGGTCGCCCCCGATGTAATGTCAGCAGGAACCACTTGGCCGGCGTCGGCCTTGGCGTATTTGGTCGTATGGTAGGCGTTACTGATGTAATAGTAGCAGTCCTCGCGCAGGGCATCGGCATACGAGGAGCGCGGCATGTCGAGAAATTGCTGGTAGAGGCCGGCAAAGTGCATATAGGTCTCTTCTGTTATCTCGCCGCCCTGCAAAGCTTCGCGGGCAGGAGCCAGCACGGACTCCGAAAGGAAGGCCAAAGCGTCGGCCGAGGGCTCTCCGGGCTCGTCGGGGCGGGCTGCGGCCAGCAGACGCTCACATTTTTCAGTCAGACGCTCCAGGAACGTGCGGAAGTCGGTCACTTCGACGATGCGCCACGTGCCGGGATAGCAGTAGGCCGTGTTGTCATAGGCGATAACCTGACCCGACATGCTGCCGTAGAGACGTTTCACGCCGGAAGCGTCGGGACGGGCCGCGGCATCCGAGAGTGTTACGACGCCGGGGATATATGTGTACGGCCCCGTCGCGCCTACGGGCGCTTCGATGCGGAAAGCGAAGCCGGAATTCTTGCCGAGTGTCGCGGCAGAGTTGTATGCGGGCAGGTCGGCGTAGTTGCCGCTGATGGCCTGGCGCAACAGGAACGCGCCGCTGCCGTTCGGCACGAAACTCCAGATTTCTTCGGGTTCGAGCTGCGGCGTATAGTGGAAGAAGAGTTTGCCGTTTTTCTCGTAAACGGTAGAGCCGGCATAGCGATTCTTATAATAGGTCGAAGCCGAGACGATTTGATAGAACTTTCCGGCCTCGGGTTGCGTGAGCGCCGCGGCCTTGTAGGCGGCAATCTGCGCTTTGAGCGCAGCAACGGCCTCCTCGGAGGCATTTTCCGTGTCGAAGTCTTCGAGTACGACCGAAAGTTCGTCATAGGCAGCCTGCGAAGGATAGCCTACGGCGCCGGGCTGCGACTTTTCCAGCAAGTCTTGCGCTTCGGCCGCGGTTGCTTCGGCAATAGTTTGCTCTGCGGGCTCGATAGCGTAGCGGGCATAGCGCACGTTCTTGTTGTCGAGAATGGTGGCATGCTTTTGCAGGCGCTGGTAGAAGTTCACATAGCTTTTCTTTGCGGCCGGCAACCACGCCACTTCGCTCAGTGCCAGCAAACGCGGGAAGAATTGGTATTCGGCTTCTTCGTTCGATGTGCAACTTTCCGTCCAGAGATTGACCTGCGTGCCGAGGCAAAAGTCTTTTTTCGCTTCGTCGATTACGCCAATCGGGTTGTAGGCATAAACACGCTCGATGGAATTGACCGCACCGTCGCCATATCCGCCCATATAGGGGGCGTCTACGTCCATTTGCGTGGTCGTGGCCTGCAACAAGTCCATGTAAAGCGGCGACGAGGGGACGGCAATGTAGCGGAAGCCCTTTTCAACCGAAGTTTTGGGGACATTCTGGTTGGAATAGGCCATAATTATCGGATTGACCTTGTAGTCGCTGCGCCAATAGTCCTGCAATTCGTTCCAAGCAACTACCTGTTTGCCGTATTTATCACGCAGATAAGTGCCCAGTGTTTCGAGCAGCCAAGGCTGCAATTCCTCTACGCCGGAGAGTCCGTTCTCGGCAATGCGGCGCTGGCAGTCGGCATTTGTCCGCCATTGGCCGTTCGGGCACTCGTCGCCGCCGAGGTGTATGTATTCGTAGGGGAAGACTTCGCATACATGGTCGAGTACGCATTTGAGGAAGTCGATAACGGCGTCGGAGCCGATGTTCAGAATGTCGGTAGAGATGCCTTTTGCTGCGCGAACCTCATAATTTTTCGTCGGGTCGCAGCTCAGTTCGGGATAAGAGGCGATGGCGGCCACCATATGGCCCGGCATGTCTACTTCGGGTATGATTTCGATGTTGCGTTCCTTGGCATACTCCACGATTTCGCGCAAATCGTCGAGCGTGAAGAAGCAACCGCGGCCGTATTCCGTGTCGTCGTAAAATTCCTTGCCGCCTGTGGGGTCGTTCACCACGAGCGAGCGGCTGCGCACGGCGCCGACGGTCGTCAGCAGCGGATATTCGGGAATCTCTATGCGCCAACCTTGGTCGTCGGTCAGGTGCCAGTGGAAACGATTGAGCTTATAGATAGCGGCCATGTCGAGAAGTTTCTTGATTTCGGCCTTATCGAAGAAGTGACGGGCTACATCGAGCATGAAGCCGCGGTGCGTGAAACAGGGTTCGTCCTCAATCTCCACGCAAGGCAACGTCCAGTCGGCTCCGGGGGCCGATTTGTCGGCGTAAATGGCCGTAGGCATCAACTGTTTAAGGGTTTGGATAGCATAGAAGAAGCCTGCGCGCGCCGAGGCGGCCATCACGACGCCCTCGGTGCTGACAACGAGGCGATAGGCCTCGGCGCCGAGCGTTTCGTCCTTCGCCATGCGAATGACGCAGCCGCTTGCCTCGCCCACGCTCAGCGTAATGCCGGCCGTTTGGCTCAGTTCGGCCGAGAGCGTGGCGGCTAATGCGCTCGTTTCGTCGTCGCAGGGGACGATGGCCTGTACGTTGTGCAGGTCGAGTTGGCCTTCCTTCTTCACTACCGAGGTAGGATAGGGAATGACGGGAACATCGGGCCCGCCGGTCAACTCTTCTTCGGGCACGAAGCGCACCACGGCATTCGGGTCGTTCGTGTAGTAGAGCGCAAGCTGCGCACCCACGGAATTTCCGCCCCACGGGTTCATGGAAAGCGTCGTGGCCGTGCGCGGGATTACTTCATAGCCGGCGCCGCTGCGCGTCAGGTTGAAGCGTGTGCCCGTCGTCGGCGCGGCAGCCGTGCGCAAGTTTGTGCCATAGCTCGCCGGGTTGACGTAGAGCCGTTGTCCCGACTTCGACGTAAGCGTATAGCCTATCGCGGCCGAGCCTTCGACTTTCCAGAGCTGGTCGTTGCGGCCCGTAGGTATCGCTACGACGGCTATTTCGCCCTCGCCCTTGGCCGCCACTACGTCGTCGGCCGAGTTGAAGACGATGTAATACCATGTTTCGTTGTCCCCGTTGCTTACTGTCGGGAACGTCTGCGCCCCGACGGCGTCGGGCAACAATGTCCCTACCGCACAGAGCAGCGCAAAAAGAAGCTTTCTCATGTTTTATGGGTGTTAATGTGGTGTTTCTCCGATATGTTTGGCAAACATACTACAAAAAGATGAGATAACGAAAGCCAACAGGAAGAAATTGCAGGGAATAAGCCGAAAACTATCTCAGATAAGTTGTGAAACATTTCGGACTAAGTTTGAATTATCTCGAACTAAGTTGAAACTTTCCCAGACTAAGTTGAAACTTTCTCAGACTAAGTTCAGCGACAGTCCTGCAACCCTCTATCCCACGGGCTGCCGGTAGACGCACAACCGGCCGTCAGCAATACGGACGGCCGGCATCTGAAAAGATAAGATTGGGTTTTATTACTCCGGACAGTTAATCGACAGCTTCTTGCCGTTGACAATATACAAACCGCCGCGGGAAAGAGTCGCCACGCGCCGGCCCTGCAAGTCGTACACCTCGTCGGACGAAGTCAGTGCCCCGGAAAGGATTTCCCCGATACCCGCTGGCGTATCGCCGGACTCGACATCGTTTTCCCCGTAGAGCGCAATGTAATAGGCACAGCCGGCGTCCGTGCGGTTGGGCGGCGTGGCGCTCGCATAGTTGGGGCTATACCAATTATATACAGGCAGACCGGATTTGTCCGTCTGATTTATCTGGCAGTTGGGCGTATACAACACAAAAGCGTTCTGCACTTCCGACAAGTCGATCGTCCAGCCGCCCTGTTCGGGGGCTTGGACGGAGACCGTCATCTGCGTGCCGTGCGCTGCCGCGGGCGAAATGTATTCGCCCACGGCATTCACGATGTGACAACTGCCGTCCACCAGCGGCAAGAACTTCCAAATGTTGCTGCCGTCGCTCTCTCCGACGGCGGGAGAAACGCCGCCGACGAGTTTTCCGCCGGTTGCCGTAAGCGTGGACACCGTTCCGCGCGAAGAGGTGAGCGTATACCAGTATTCGTGCCCGTCGGTAGAGGCTTTCGGCATGTTCACGCTCTGCTTGGCCAAAGCTATGGCGGCATTGATACCGGCAACGGCCGCGCGTGCCTTTTCTTCGGTCAAGTCGCGCTCGTCGAGCGCCTCGACGAGCGCGGGAATATGGCTTTCCACCTCACTGCGAACCGACTCGGAGATTTGTCCCGGATAATCGCCATACGGAATCGTGTATGCTTCCGTAAGGGCATCGCCGATGATTTTGCGAACCGTGCGATGCGCATAGTATGTTTCATATTCTTCGAGACTGACAGGATCGACGCCGTCGAGGTATTTGGCCAATTCGTTGGCCACAACGACGTAGCCGCGGCCGCTGATGTAGTTTGTTCCCATGATGTTGGCGTCGATATTCTCTTTCAGCGGAGTATAGATGTCGATAAAAGTCACGCCCTTCTCTGTTGCCACGCTCCGCACGAACGCGTTGAACGACACGCGTGAGGCATCGGCCGCCGCGTCCGCACTTGGCGGGAGCGAAACGAGACAAACTTTTTCCGCCGTGACTTGTGCAATGGCTTCGTCCACGAGCAGGCGATAGTTCGTCTGGTCTTGTCCGCCGATGCCGTAGGAAAGCAGCACTTTGGCGGGCTTAACAGCCTGATCGCGCAATGCGGCACTGACCACTTGCTTGGCGTTGGGCAGGTAGATGCCGCCCCAATTCCACTGAATGCCGCGGTTTTTCATTTTTTCGCTGCGCAAAAGTTCGTGCCATTCGCCGAGCGTTACGTGCGAGTCGCCGAAAAACAGCACGTCGCCTTCGGAAACGGGAAAGAACGGGAACTGCTCGGCCCGCACCGCCGGGTTTCCGCCAAGTCCGCAAGAGTTCTGAGTGGTGATGTGCTCGGGATAGACGGAGGGATAGCCCACCATATCTTCTATATAGTGCGTCCATGCAGAATAACCTACGGGGCGCAGGTGCAGACCGTCGTGCGTCCATTCGTTGTCGAGGGCTTCGCCCACTCCTGCGCAGACTTCTGAGAGGTTGACGAAGGTTACTTTCGGGTCGCCGAGCGTTTCGACCCACTCGCGCACGACGTCGTTACACTGTTCGTAGTCGGGTTTTGCAACGGTGTAGCGTGGCAGAATGCTCTGCACGTAGACTTCGGTCTCGGGGCTTTCGATGCGCACACGTTTCACGATGGCTTTGATGCGACGCGCGGTAAGTTCGACCGTCGAGCCCGTCGAGATGTCGTTGGTGCCAATCATCAGGAAAAACTTGGCCGGCTTGGCATCTATATAATTTTCGAGGCAATTCAGTATCTCGTAAGACTGCCCGGCGCCGCAGCCGCGATTGACGACTTCGGCGTGCGAGCCGAAAGCGTCCGTCCACGAGTGCATATTCGTAATGGAGTTTCCGGCAAAAACGATTTGTCCCGGCACCGGCGGAAGGCCTTTCAGGGCATCGTACCGGCTGTTGCGGAAGTCGGTGCCGCTGTCGGCCGAAGCAAACAGGCTTGTCAAGATGCACAAAAGCATGATAGCGAAGCGCAATTGTTTCATAGTTTCAGAACTTTATGGTTGAACTATCGGCAAATCTAATTAAAAATCCCGGAAGCCGGGCCGTGGGCAAATCTTTTTTCGGGAACTTGGCCTAATATGCAAAAAGTAGGCTGGAAGGTGCTATAACTTCCTGATATTTATT
>JAFLUW010000040.1 GCA_022508615.1 Prevotellaceae bacterium
TGCAAGTTGAGTTATCAACAGGGTTATCAACAGGGTTTTCCACCAACTTACGCCCGGCAAAGCACGCGGAAGGCGGTTTTCGGCCCGACGCGCATTTTCCGGTTCGGGCGGCGGCGTATGTGCGGGAAAAGGGTTATATTTGCGCTTCGGTATGAAAGAATTGCACTTGTTCCACCTTCCGGCGCTGGCCGAGGGGCAGACGGCTCTGCCCGACGACGAGGCGGCACACGCCGTGCGCGTGCTGCGCATGAAAGCGGGCGACACGCTCTACGCCACCGACGGGCAGGGCGCGTTCTACGAGACGCGGCTCGTGGCGGCATCGGCCAAAGCCTGCCGCGTGGAGATTGTCGAAAAGACTGCGCAGCCGCCGCTGTGGCGGGGCTCCATACGCATAGCCGTGGCGCCGACCAAGAACATGGACCGGACGGAGTGGCTGGCCGAGAAGGGCACGGAAATCGGCTGCGACGCTTTCTATTTCCTGAATTGCAGGAACTCGGAGCGGCGCGTGCTGAAGACGGAGCGCATCGAGCGCATTGTCGTTTCGGCCGTCAAGCAGAGCCACAAGGCGCGGAAGCCCGAAGTGGGCGAAATGGAGGCGTTCGGGCAGTTTGTCGCCCGGCCGTTCGCCGGACAGAAATTTATCGCCCACTGCCACGAGGCCGGCGGCGACACGAGGCCGCTGCTGAAAGACGTCGTGTCGGACACGGAAGACACGCTTGTGCTCATCGGGCCCGAAGGCGACTTTACGCCCGACGAGGTGGCTGCGGCCGAAGCCGCAGGCTTTCGCTCCGTGAGCCTCGGCCGAAGCCGGCTGCGCACGGAGACGGCGGCGCTGGCGGCTATACACACGATGTATCTGGCCAAAGCGCTGTGAGACAAACGGCAAACGAATGTTTATGGAAGAATTGCTGAAACTTTTTTGTCGCTATGCGGGACAAGAGCCGCAATCGGCGGAACCTTTGCCCCGGGCCGGGAGCGACCGGCAATACATACGGCTGAACGGGGCGGACGGCGGGAGCCTTGTCGGCGTCGTCGGCAGCAACCTCGGGGAGAACCGCGCATTTTGCTATCTGGCCGGACATTTCGCCGAAAAAGGTTTGCCCGTGCCGCGCGTGGTGGCCGTCGGCGGCGACGGCAGCTGCTATTTGCAGACCGACCTCGGCCGGCTGTCGCTCTACGACGCGCTGGCCGGAGGGCGGAGCCGCGGGGCGTATGACGAAACGGAGAAAGACTTGCTGCGCAGCGCGATGCGCATGCTGCCGCACGTGCAGCTGCGCGGCGCAGAGGGGTTGGACGAGGGGCGGCTGCTGCGTCCCGCGCGCTTCGACAGGCAGGCGGCGATGTTCGACCTCAACTATTTCAAATACTGCTTCTTGCGCACGATGCCGATGGGCTGCGACGAGGTGGCGCTCGAAGCTGACTTTTGCCAGCTGGCCGGCGACATTGCGGCAGCGGGCGGAGAGAGGAGGGCGTTTCTGATACGCGACTTTCAGGCCCGCAACGTGATGCTCGCCGAGGGGGGGAAGCCCTATCTGATAGACTTTCAGGGCGGCCGCATCGGCCCGCTGCACTATGACGTGGCCAGCTTTCTGTGGCAAGCCTCGGCGCGCTATCCCGAGGACTTGCGCGAGGAGCTGACAGACGTCTATCTCGACGAGCTGGGCCGCCTCGAAGGGACGGTGGATGCCGGAAAGTTCAGAAGCGAGCTGCGGCTGTTCGTCCTGCTGCGCACGCTGCAGGTGCTCGGCGCCTACGGCTTCCGCGGTTATTTCGAGCAGAAGGCGTATTTCCTCAGCAGCATTCCGCAGGCTGTGGGGAATTTGCGGGAATTGCTTGACGGCGGCGTCTGCGCGCGCTATCCTTACCTCGAAGGGCTGTTGCGGGAGATGTGCAGCCTGCCCAAGGTTTGCGAGTGTAAGCAAATGGCTGAGCACAAGCATCTTATTGTGCGCATATTCTCGTTTTCCTATAAGAATGGCATCCCGGCGGATGTCAGCGGGAACGGCGGCGGATATGTGTTCGACTGCCGAAGTACGCACAATCCCGGACGCTACGCGCCTTACAAGCGGCTGACGGGATTGGACGGCGAGGTGAAGCGCTTTTTGGAGGACGACGGCGAAATTCTTCGCTTTCTCGACCACGTCTGCCCGATAGCCGAGGCGCACGTGCAGCGCTACATCGAGCGGGGATTCACGGATTTGATGTTCTCGTTCGGGTGTACGGGCGGACAACACCGCAGCGTCTACTCGGCACAGCACTTGGCGGAGCATTTGCACCGAAAATTCGGCGTGGAAATCAGGCTCGAACACCGCGAACAGGGCATCCGGCAGCACTTTCCCGCAATAAAACGGCCGTGACTCCGTTTCTCCATATAGACCATGAGCCTGAAAAAACGCATATTCATCGCTATCGGCGCTTTGCTCCTGCTTACGACTGAAACGGCGGCGCAACGGCGCACGCGCGTCTTTGGCATTGTCAGGGACGACGCGGGCGAGCCTGTCGAACTGGCTTATATTCGCTGTGCAGCGCAGGCGGCGCTGACGGTATCCAATCTGAAAGGCGAATACTCGCTGTGGGTGGCGTCGGCAGACAGTGTGCTCATACAGTATTCGATGATCGGCTACGAAACGCGCAAACGGCTGTTGCGCAATCCGGGCGACAGTGTCAGGATAGACATTACGCTTCCGGCTTTCGGACAGACGACTTTCGGCGAGGCGGTGGTGAAGGGAGCGGGCGTGCAGACCGGGACGACGCAGAAAATTGCTCCGGCCGACGCAGCGACCATGCCGTCGACCACGGGAAACGCTGTCGAGGAAATCATCGCGACGCAGGCCGGCGTATCGACCCATAACGAGCTCTCGTCGCAGTACAACGTGCGCGGCGGCTCGTTCGACGAGAATGTCGTCTACCTGAACGGTTTGGAAGTGTACCGCCCCATGCTGGTGCGTTCGGGCAATCAGGAGGGATTGTCGATTATCAACAGCGACATGGTCGAGAGTATTCACTTTTCGAGCGGCGGCTTCGAACCGCGCTACGGCGACAAAATGTCGTCGGTGCTCGACATTACTTATAAGCGGCCGGAACGTTTCGAAGCGCGGCTGAACGGCTCGATGCTCGGCAGCGGCGCGTATGTGGGCTGGGGCAACAGGAAAGTGTCGCTCATGACCTCTGTGCGCTACAAGACGACGCGCTATCTTTTGGGCTCTATGGACACGAACGGCGAGTACAGGCCGAACTTTCTCGACTATCAGGCCGTTTTCTCGTGGCGGCCGTCGCGGCGGTGGGCGGTCGATGTTATCGGCAACATCTCGGACAATCATTATACGTTCCGGCCTTCCGACCGCGAAACGTCGTTCGGCACGATGGAGGAGGTGCGGTCGTTCAAAGTTTATTTCGACGGGCAGGAAAAGGACTTTTTCAAAACGCTGTTCGGGGCGGCAACTATCACGCACAACTTTACGCCCGACACGTATGCCGCCCTGCAATTTTCCACTTTCCACACGCAGGAACACGAGACTTACGACATTTCCGGCCAATACTGGCTGCAGGAGGCCACGACGCAGGAACAGCTCGGCGTGGGCACGTATATGGAGCACGGACGCAACCGTCTGCAAGCGAATGTGTTCAACGCGGGGCTGCGCTTTCGGACAAAAATCACGGGACACACGTTGCAGGCGGGCTTGAACTTTCAGCGGCAGGAAATTCGCGAGAATGCCCGCGAATGGGAGATGCGCGACTCGATGGGTTACTCGCTCCCCTACTCGCCCGACCGGCTTTCGCTGATTTATTCGCTGAAAAGCCGCAACGAACTCTCGACAAGCCGCACGGAAGCTTTTGCCCAGGACACGTGGCGCTTCAAAACGCGCGCCGGACTTTGGAACCTGACTTACGGACTGCGCGTCAGTCACTGGAGTTGGAACAAAGAGACGATCTGTTCGCCGCGCGTGTCGATAGGCCTGCTCCCCTCTTTTTCCGACCGCTGGACGCTGCGCATGGCGACGGGCCTTTATTATCAGGCTCCTTTCTACAAAGAATTGCGCGACACGACACTGACGCAGGGAATGGCCACTGTACGGCTCAACCGCGACATCAAGTCGCAACGCTCGCTGCATATCGTCGCCGGAGCCGACTATACTTTCCGCATGATGAACCGCCCGTTTCGCTTCACGATGGAGGCTTATTACAAAGCGCTGGCAAACCTCATCCCTTACGCTGTGGACAATGTGCGCATCGCATATTACGGACGCAACGAAGCTAAAGGTTATGCCGCGGGAATCGATTTCAAGCTTTTCGGGGAGTTCGTTCCGGGCTACGATTCGTGGATAACTTTTTCGCTGATGAGCACGCGGGAAACCATAGACGGCGTAAGCCTGCCGCGGCCGACCGACCAGCGCTACAATCTCTCGCTTTATTTCACCGATTACTTTCCCGGTACCACGCGCTGGCGTGCCACGCTCAAAATGGCTTTTGCCGACGGCCTTCCTTTCGGACCGCCGCATTCCGACCGCAAACTGCACACTTTCCGCGCACCGGCCTACAAACGCGTGGACCTCGGACTTTCCTACCGGCTTTGGGATCGCGAAGCCCGGCCCTATGCCCGCGGCTTCGGCCGTGCGCTGAAAAACGCATGGCTCGGGCTCGACTGTTTCAATCTGCTCGGCATTAAAAACGTGAACGCTTATTATTGGGTGACCGACATCACCGACACGCAATATGCCGTCCCCAATTATCTGACTGGCCGACAGGTCAACGTGCGGCTCTCGCTCGATTTCTGACAGCAGGCCGCCACTTTTCGCTATCCGCCCATGCAACCCATACGCATCAAAAATCCCGACACTCTGCTCCATTTCCTGCAGACGCATCTGGCCGGCATCAGCCGCAGCAAGGCCAAAAGCATACTTGCTGCCGGCGTTGCCGTAAACGGCTGCCTCACTACCCGCTTCGACTACGCGCTCAACGTCGGCGATACGGTCGAAATTCGCAAACATCGGCGCACCGGCGATCTCGGCAGCAAGTTCGTAAAATTAGTTTACGAGGACGCGCATCTCGTTGTCGTCGAGAAAAATGCCGGAATCTTGTCCATGGCCACATCGCACCACTCTTTTTGCGTAAAAACCGTGCTCGACAACTATTTCGACCGCACGAACCAGCGCTGCCGGGCGCATGTCGTCCACCGACTCGACCGCGATACATCCGGACTGCTCGTCTATGCCAAGACGCGCGAGGCCGAGCAGATTCTCGAACACAATTGGCGCGACATCGTGACCGACCGCCGCTACATGGCTCTGCTCTCGGGCGTCATGAATCAGGACAGCGGCACAGCAGAAAGCTGGCTGAAAGACAATAAAGCCTACATCACGCAATCTTCGCCCACCGACAACGGCGGGAAATACGCCGTCACGCACTTTTTCGTGCGTCAGCGCGGCGAGGCTCATTCGCTCGTCGAATTCAAACTCGAAACGGGCCGCAAAAATCAGATTCGCGTTCATGCAGCCGACCTCGGGCATCCCGTTTGCGGCGATACGAAATACGGAAACGGCGACGACCCGATAGGCCGTCTTGCGCTTCACGCCTTTCGTCTGAATTTCTATCATCCCGTCACGGGCGAATCGCTGCGTTTCGAGACCGATGTGCCGCGAGCGTTTCGCTCGGTGTTCCGTCCGGAGCGATAAGAAGAACGGAGTCTGTCGATTCGCGAACGAATCCGGACTCCGATTTTTTATCTGCCGTGCGGCAAATTTATTCGTGCGGACTGTTTCCGCAACACGCCACGTTTTTTACTTCTTGCGCCGATGTTTGCGCCAGGCTATCAGACCGCCGAGGGCCCGCATCAGTTTGAAACCTGTACGCACACCGTCGTATATGGCCACGGTGCGGCTCACGTTGTTCATCCAAAAGCCCAACGGACTGTTGTCGGCCGGCGGAGGTGTGTTAATCAGTTCCAGGTCGTGCGCGATGCGCTCTTCCTGTTCTTTCAGTTTTCGCTTGATTTCGAGGCGTTCGGCTTCGATGTGTTCGAGCGTATATTTAACGTTTCCCATTCATCCCTCCTTTCTCCTCGTCGCCGTCGGCGAGCAACAGACTGCCCAACATGGCTGCCACCGGGGCGGCTATCCAGGCCTGCCGCTTGAAGTAGACGAGCAGGGCTATCAACAGGTAGGCGCCGCCTACCACGCCGTAGGCCGCAGCGGCCGAACCGAGCAGCCCGGTCAGCACGTGCACCACCATAAGCGAGAGAAACAGCACGACGATGGCCGCCAAGACAACCAGGACGGCGCCGACGATGAGCGCCGTGACGAGCATCGTCATTTTTTGCACCACGTCGATTTTCAGCAGTTGCGCACGAAGGGCGGCGTACTCCTTCACGTCGAGCACGAGGTCGCGAAGTATCGAGATATTATGGTCGTTACTAAACACTTTTCTGCGGAGTATTCGTTCGGACAAAAACCTGCGGCCTGATTCCGCAGGCATCGTAAACACCGTTGCGGGCTGCGAGCCTTCACACGCACCGTCGCTCCCGTAGGACGCCCGACTGCGGCGACGGTCTTGCAGCCCGCAACGGATTTTTTCAGAGCAGCCTTACTGTTCGGGAGCAAGTTCGCCGGCGATGTCGTCAGCAAGCCCTTCAAGGTCCTTGCTGCTGAGGCGGATGCCGCGCTTGCGCAACAGTTCGGCCAGTTTCACACGCGTGTCTTCACCCTTTTCAGGGGCAAACAGAAGGCCGCAGGCTACACCGACGGCAGCGCCGCCGAGGAAAGCGGCCAGAATAGAAAGTCCTTTCATGATTCCAATGATTTTTAAGGGTTAAACATCGATTCTTTTCAGCAAAACTACGACATCTTGCCCACCCGACCAAATTTCTTCGCATTTTTCACTTTTTTTGCCCAAACATTTCTTAAAAAATGACTGGGCGGACGGATACTATGAAAAAGGCGGAAAAACGTTGTCGGGAGAAAGAGAAAACTTACGCCCCGTTAATTCGAACTTACGCAGACTAAGTTGAAACTAACAGGGCGTAAGTTTACCCTCTCCGCGTCCGGGCGAAAAGCGTTAAAGCCGAGTCGTTTACAGAGACAAGCACGGGGCAAACGAAGACGCGGCGGAAACGCCGAAGCGGCCGCAAACGGGAGGAAAAAGAAAAAGGCGGCGAAAGTCTGCGCACGAAAAGGCCGAAAATGCTAAATTTGCAGACATGAAGAAAGCCAACCTCTTCTTGCTGCTGCTCATAGCTGTGCTGCCGTGCTGTGTGCTGCGCGACTTTACGCCCGACAACGAGCTGCGCTACCTCAGCATTGCCGACGAAGCGTTGCGCGAGGGGCACATCTTCGCCTTCTACAACCACGGTGTGCCTTATGCCGACAAGCCGCCCTTGTTTCTGTGGGGCGTCGTGTCCTGTCGGTGGATAGCCGGCGAGCACTCGATGGCGCTGCTCTCGCTGCTCACGCTGCTGCCGGCCTGGGGCGTGCTCCGCACGATGGACAGCTGGCTGAAAGAGAGCGGAACGGCCGACGACGAACGCACTGCGGCGATATGGATGCTGGCCGGTTGCGGATTTTTTCCCGTCATGGCGCTCTGCATACGGCCGGACATGCTGATGTGTCTGTTCATCGTGCTGGCACTGCGCGAGGCGTGGCGGTTTATCGACGGCAAGGAGAGGAAGAGGAAGAGAAAGCGATTGTGGCTGTTCGGCTTGTGGGTTTTCATGGGAGTGTTCAGCAAAGGCGTGGTCGGCCTGCTCATGCCGCTCGCGACGACGCTCGCTTTCCTCGCGCTGACGCGCCGCATGCGGCTGGCGGCAAGCTTGTGGGGCTGGCGCACGTGGCTGATGCTGGCCGCGGGCTGCGGACTTTGGTTCGGCATGGTCTGGCACGAAGGCGGCAGCGCGTATCTGGACAATCTGCTCGTGCATCAGACCGTAGACCGCGCCCTCAACGCTTTCACACACAAGCAGCCTTTCTACTACTACCTATTGGCCGCCACCTATGTGCTGGCCCCATGGACGCTGCTGCTTGTATGGCGCATGGGGAGCACGCTGCGGCACTGGCATCACGCCGGCGACTTACAAAAATACCTGCTGACGGCCGCCGTGTCGACCGTCGCCGTGCTTTCGCTGAGCAGCAGCAAGCTGGCAGTCTACTTGCTGCCCGTCATACCTTGCTGCACGGCGCTGGCGATGCTCGATGCCGAACGCTGGCGACACACGAGGGCCGCCCGCTTCTGCATAGGGCTTCCTGCCGTCCTGCTCAGCCTGGCTTTTCCCTCTGTCATCATTTATATATGCCTCGCCGACGAAACCGCCGGCGCATGGTGGGGAATTTTGACCGGCGCGCTGGGCATAAGTCTTTGTGGCGTAGCGGCATTACGCCTTTCGATATGCCGCCGCGACGCACTTCCGGGCCTGCGGACGCTGAGCGGCGGACTGTTTGTCCTGATTTTCTTCGGCGGACTGAGCCTGCCGGCGCTCAACGGCGAGATCGGCTACGGCCAACTGAGTCGGGACGCTTCCCTCGTCGCAAAAGAAACGGGCATCGGCCGTTTCGGAGCGTTCCGCATGCGGCGTGTGGAGAACATCGACGTCTATCTGCATCAAGTGCCGCGCGAAATTTCGGAAGAAGAGTTGGCTGCCGGCACGCTGCACCGCACGCTCGTTCTTGCACCGCGGCGCAAACGCTCGGCCAACGCCCGGCTTTTCGAAGGGAAGCGCATCGTTCCTTCGGGGAAGTATGACATCATCGTCTTCGAATAACCCGAACAGCATACCTATATTTATATATACTCTACTCTCACCGACATGAACGCTACAGCCAACTACGAATTCACTATCATCGTTCCCATTTATAACGAAATCGACAACATGGCGCGCCTCGAAGCCGTGTTTCGCGACTTTCTCCCCCGCTGTGCGAAACGTGCCTGCGTGCTGTTCGTCGACGACGGCTCGACCGACGACAGTCTGTCGGCCATAGAGGAGAGTTGCAGCCGGAATGCCGATTTCTACTACATCTCGTTCTCTTCCAACCGCGGATTGAGCGCCGCCCTCAAAGCCGGAATCGACACAGCTGAGTCGAAATGGACAGGCTACATCGACGCCGATCTGCAAACGACGCCCGAAGATTTCAACTTGCTGCTGGCCCATGCCGACAACTACCCGCTCGTCACGGGTATTCGCGCCAATCGCAAGGACACACTCGGCAAAAGATTGCAATCGAAGATAGCCAACCGCTTCCGTCGGGCCATGACGGGCGACACGGCCACAGATACGGGCTGCCCGCTCAAAGTACTCGACACACAATACGCGCGCCGCATACCTTTCTTTACGGGAATGCACCGCTTTCTGCCGGCACTCATCCTGTTGCAGGACGGCGGCAGTTTCAAGGAGATACCCGTGCGCCACTTTCCGCGCGAAGCGGGGCAGTCGAAGTTCAGTCTGCGCAACCGGCTGGTCGCTCCGTTCAAGGATTGCTTCGCCTACCGCTGGATGAAGCACCGCTATATCAACTATACCATCGGCGCGAACAAACTTTCCTGATGACCATGCCGGCGAATGCGCTTCCTGTTTTCTGTATAGGCCTGCTGGCACAAATCTGTTTCTCGGCCCGCATCCTCGTACAATGGGTACTGTCGGAGAAACGCCGCGAGGTGGTGTCGCCAAGCCTGTTCTGGCTGTTCAGTCTGACCGGCTCCATGCTATTCTTCCTTTACGGCTGGCTGCGGCAGGACTTTTCCATCATTTTTGGCCAGTTCATTTCCTATTATGTCTACATCGGCAACTTGCGGCTCAAAGGCATTCTCGACCGACTGCCACGTGCTGTTCCCGTCGTGCTGGCCATGGTGCCGCTGGCTGCCGTTGCAGCCACGCTCACCGACGTGCCGCATTTCGTAGCCACGTTTCTGCGCAACGAAGCCGTGCCGCTGCCCGTTCTCGTATGGGGTACGGTGGGACAATTCGTCTTCACCATGCGCTTCGTCTGGCAGTGGTTTTACTCCCGCCGCGAAGGTGTGTCGCTGTTGCCGCGAACTTTCTGGATAATCAGTCTGACGGGTTCGTTGCTGATTGTCAGCTACGGCTTATGGCGCAAGGACTGGATTCTGATTCTCGGACAATCTTTCGGCATGGTGGCTTATCTCCGCAATATCCTGATCGATAAAAAAGCGGCCGGCCGGCACACAGCCGAATCGCAACACTGTTGACCTTTTATGAAGATACTTGTCACTGGCGCGGCCGGTTTCATCGGCCATCATCTTGCATGCAGACTGCTTGCTCTCGGACATACGGTTGTCGGCATAGACAACCTCAACGATTACTACGCCGTTTCGCTGAAACAGGCCCGGCTCGCCCGGCTCAAAAACTTTGCACGCGCAGTTGGCGCTGAGCAACGCCTGCATTTCGTACGCATGGCGCTCGAAGAAAGGGAGCGCCTGCATCGCCTCTTTGCAGACGAGCGTTTCGACGTGGCGGTCAATCTGGCCGGACAAGCCGGCGTGCGCTATTCGATAGAGAATCCTTACGCCTACATCTCAAGCAACGTGATGGGATTCGTCAATCTGCTGGAATGTGTCAAGGATTTTCCCGTCGGACATTTCATTTATGCCTCGTCGAGCTCCGTATATGGAGGAAATACGAAAGTGCCTTTTTCCGAAAGCGACCCGGTGGAAAATCCGGTCTCGCTTTACGCTGCGACGAAGCGGTCGGACGAACTGATGGCCCATGTATACGGAAAACTTTACGGCATCCCGACGACCGGACTGCGTTTTTTCACCGTTTATGGCCCGTGGGGACGGCCGGACATGGCTCCTATGCTCTTTGCAGAAGCCATCGTGAAGGAGCAACCCATCAAAGTTTTCAATTATGGACACATGATGCGGGACTTTACCTACGTGGACGACATCGTGGAAGGCATCGTGCGTCTTCTCAACCACGTGCCGCAAACGGAAATTCCGGCCGATATCTACAACATCGGGTGCGGCCGACCCGTAGCCCTGACAGACTTCATCCGCCTGCTCGGCGAGCGGCTCGACCGGCCGGTCTGCATGCAGAAACTCCCGATGCAGAAAGGCGATGTCGAACGAACGTACGCCGACACGAGCAAACTCGAAGCCGCAGTAGGCTATCGTGCGACCACGACACTCGAGGAAGGCATCGGGCACTTTGTCCAATGGTATACGGAGTGGCGCAAAGGAACGGACTGACCGGTACAGCCGGAAGAAAACGACGCTGCCGGCACCCGTATGCCAGCAATAAAAGAAAGATTCGCTCACGAAATCGGCCGTAAACGCGGAAAAAGAGACCGCCATGTCGGGTCGAATGCAAACTGCGTGTTGCAAAAATTGCAGAAAAACTTTGTCCGTTTCAAAAGTTATCCGCAATTTTGCTACATAAACAACGTAACCTACAAGTAACACATTTTATAATACTATGGAAGCTAAAGAAAAGCCCGTCTGCGGCCTGCGCCGCGAGGATTTCCAAAAAGAAATCGGCGGGAAAAGCACGGATTTGTTCATTCTTCGCAACGCCGAGGGCGTCGAAGTAGCCATTACGAACTATGGCGGCTCCATCGTGGCCATCATGGTGCCCGACCGGAATGGCAACATGGCCAACGTCATTCAGGGTCACGACTGCATCGACGACTGCATCGCCTCGCCCGAGCCGTTCCTCTCTACACTCGTCGGCCGTTACGGCAACCGCATCTGCCACGGCAAATTCCGGCTGAACGGGAAGGAATATAACCTTTCCGTCAACAACGGTCCGAACCACTTGCACGGAGGACCCACGGGTTTTCACGCCCGCGTTTGGGACGCCGAACAAATTGGCGGGCAGACACTCGTGCTGCGCTACACCTCGGCCTACTACGAAGAAGGCTTCCCCGGCGAATTGCAGATGACCGTGCGCTTCACGCTGACCGACGACAACGAAATCGTCATCGACTACCGCGGCACGACCAACAAGAAGACCGTCGTGAACATGACGCACCACGGCTTTTTCTCGTTGCAGGGCATCGGTAACCCGACACCGACTGCAATGGAGACGATCTGCCAGATTAACGCCGATTTTTACGTACCTATCGACGAAAACTCCATACCTACGGGCGAAATACGCAAAGTAGAGGGCACGCCGTTCGACTTCCGCACGCCGCACACCGTAGGCGAGCGCATCGATGCCGAGCATGAGCAAACCAAGTTCGGCGCCGGCTACGACCACTGCTTCGTGCTCAACAAAAAAGAAGTCGGCGAACTCTCTTTCGCAGCCAAAATCGTAGAGCCACGCAGCGGACGAACCATGGAAGTCTATACAACCGAACCCGGAGTGCAGTTCTATTCCGACAATTGGGCCGACGGCTACAAAGGACAGCACGGCGCCACCTTCGGACGCCGCTCGGCGCTCTGCTTCGAGGCCCAGCATTTCCCCGATTCGCCCAACCGGCCGCACTTCCCCTGCGTAGTGCTCGAACCGGGACAAGTATATACGCAAAAAACCGTCTACAAATTCGGCGTCGAAGACTGATGGCGCACAGCCACAACAGGCATCGCGCACCAAAACGCCGCATAAGAAAAAACTAACGCCGAGTTAATTCAAACTATCTTTGAGTTAGTTCAAACTAACGCCCAGTTAGTTTCACAGCGAAAAACAATTTCAAATCTTAAAAACCATACACACATGAGTAACAAACAGAAACAGTGGGGAGCCATCATCGTAATGATTGCGCTTTTCGCTATGATTGCCTTCGTGACCAACCTCTGTACGCCGATGGCAACGATTATCAAGAACCAGCCGGGCGGCGTGTCCAACGTACTCGCGCAAATCGGCAACTACGGCAACTTCGTGGCCTATCTTGTCATGGGTATTCCCGCCGGTATGCTGATTGCCAAATTCGGCTACAAGAAAACGGCCCTCATCGGCCTCGTCGTGGGAATCGTAGGCATCCTTATCCAATGGTATAGCGGTAAACTCGACGCCACGGAGAGCCTCGGGGTCGTATTTGCCGTCTATCTCGTCGGCGCATTCATTGCCGGACTCTGCATGTGCATCCTCAACTGCGTGGTCAACCCGATGCTCAACCTGCTCGGCGGCGGCGGCAACAAAGGCAACCAGCTCATTCAAATCGGCGGCGTGTTCAACTCATCCGCAGCCGTAGCCTGCTACATTCTGATGGGCGCCCTTATCGCCGACGTGACGAAAGCAAAAATCGCCGACGCTACACCTGCGCTGATGATAGCCCTCGCTATTTTCGCTGTAGCTTTTGTCGTTATCCTCTTCACCAAAATCGAAGAGCCCGAACAAGATCCCGTACAACTTGAACTGATTGCAGGCGCCATGAGCCACCGTCATTTCGCCCTCGGCGCGTTGGCCATCTTCCTTTATATGGGTATCGAGGTCGGTGTACCCAATTTCGTCAACTTGAAGCTCATTGACGACGGAATTCCAGCCGGTATCGTCGGCATGCTGATAGCCGTTTATTGGTTCATGATGCTTATCGGCCGCCTCGTCGGCGCCAGCATCGGCGGAAAAGTGAGCAGCCGCGTAATGATTACCGTCGTTTCGTCAGCCACAATCGTACTCGTACTTTTCGGTATGTTTGCTCCCACCGATATTCTCGTCAACTTCCCTGGCGTCGACTGGGGTAAACTCGAACTTATTTGGCAGCCCGTTCCCCTCGGCATCTTTGCTTTCCTGCTTGTCGGTCTGCTGACCTCCGTCATGTGGGGCGCCATCTTCAATATGGCCGTCGAAGGTTTGGGCAGATACACCGCTATCGCTTCAGGTATTTTCATGACGATGGTCTTCGGTTGCGCCGTGATGATGTGGATTCAAGCACAGGTGGCCGACTTTGTCGACTATATCAACAGCTTCTGGGTTGTCGTATTCTGCGCCGTCTATCTGCTCTTCTATGCCCTTGTCGGCAGTCGCGTAACCAAACGTTCCGAATAATACAGCATCATTTCACAGGTTCCTTAAACGTTTTCAGAAAAACGAATCTGTTTAAGGAACCCATATACAATAAAAATCCCAACCACTATGAAACTCACTATCGACGACATTCGCAGCCGTTTCATCAAACACTTCGACGGCAGCACCGGCACCATCTATGCAGCTCCCGGACGCATTAACCTCATCGGCGAACACACCGACTACAACGGCGGATTCGTGTTCCCCGGCGCCGTGCAACAAGGCATGATGGCCGAGATCAAACCCAACGGCACGCGCAACGTTCGTGCATATTCCATCGACCTGAAAGATTACGCAGAGTTCTCGCTCGACGACGAGAAAGGCCCCAGCGCCATGCACTTCCGCTACATTTTCGGCGTTTGCCGCGAAATGATGGCTCTCGGCGTACCTGTTGAAGGTTTCAACTGCGCTTTCGCCGGCGATGTGCCCCTCGGTGCCGGCATGTCTTCCTCGGCTGCACTCGAAAGCTGCTTCGCTTATGCCCTCGACGACCTTTTCGGCAAAGGCGACATCGACCGTATGACGCTGGCCAAGGTCGGTCAGGCCACCGAACACAAGTATATCGGCGTAAACTGCGGCATTATGGACCAGTTCGCATCGTGCCACGGCAAGGCCAACCACCTGATGCGCCTCGACTGCCGCAGCGGCGAATTCCAATACTTCCCTTGGGAGCCCAAAGGCTACAAACTCGTGCTCGTTAATTCCTGCGTGAAGCATGCACTCGTAGGTTCGCCCTACAACGATCGCCGCAATTCCTGCGAACGCGTGGCTAAGGAACTCGGCATCGAGACGCTGCGCGACTGCAACTGGGAAATGCTCGAAAGCGTCAAGGATAAAATCTCCGAAGAAGATTATAAGCGCGCCAAATACGTGGTCGGCGAGTATTTCCGCGTATTGGCCGTGTGCGAGGCTCTCGAAAAGGGTGACTACGAGACCGTCGGTCAGAAGATGTACGAAACGCACGAAGGATTGTCCAAGGACTACGAAGTTTCGTGCGAAGAGCTCGACTTTCTCAACGAGGTGGCCCGCGAATGCGGCGTGACCGGTTCGCGCATCATGGGCGGCGGCTTCGGCGGTTGCACCATCAACCTCGTTGCCGATGAGCTTTACGCGAATTTCTGCAAGACGGCAGTCGAAAAGTTCAAGGAGAAATACGGCAAAGAGCCCGTTATCATCGATGTAGTCATCGGCGACGGTGCCCGCAAGATTTGCTGATTTTCGCCTAATCGGCAATTGTTCAGACGCTCCCTCCGTCATTTTTCCGACGGAGGGAGCATTTTGTTATATACATAAGAAAAGAGCTATTCCATGGGGAGAGATGAGAAACAAACCGGGATTGTCAACCAAGGAGAAGTGTAACTTGCAAAAAAACAGGCTGTTTCCGCCCGACCTCGCTCTCCGATATTTTTTCTCCCTTCACTCCTTCGGTAAATGCAGCCAAACAAAAACGACAGCCGAAGCCTCCTTTCGGGAACTTCGGCTGACTTCGCGGTCTGCAGGCCGGACGTTCGGCCTCACTGCTGCGTCTGGCTGAGCTGTTCGCCCATGTATTCGAACTTGAAGTTTTGCCCCTTTTGCGAGGGAAACTGGCTGCGCGCGTCTATGTCGGGGCGACTTTGCAGATATTCTACGATTCGGTTATAGCAATGCTGTCCGGAGCGGGCTTTCACATAGGCCGAAAAGGCTGCGTCCACATATTTCGATTTGCCCTCCGCGGTCATCATGACGCGCTTAAAGTTCAACGAGCCGAAATACCAGCCTTCGCGCTGCAACTGCAATTCGCCGACACGCTGGTCGCGCTGCATGTTCCGGTTGTCGCGCAACGCCGCGTTTTCCTGTATCTTGTAGGCTTTGAATTCTTCGAGACTTTCCGCAGCAGTTTTGATGAGGATGAAATAATTCCGTGTGCGCACTTTCACACGCTTGGGATAGTTGTCGCTTCCCGTCACGTATGCACGCACTTCGTCGACCATCTGGTCGTTCAGAGTGATATCGGGAATACTTTCGAGGAAGTCGAACAAGTCGTCCAGTCCTGAGGACATATATTCATTGTCGAAATATCTGACGTATATACTCATAAGCACAATATTAACAACAAAAAGATTTCTGCAACAACGGGCGCGCCATCGCTCCCTGTCATTTCAGAAATCTTCGTCGAGCGGAAAACGAGACTCGAACTCGCGACCCCAACCTTGGCAAGGTTGTGCTCTA
>JAFLUW010000041.1 GCA_022508615.1 Prevotellaceae bacterium
CAGCCGCCATACGGCGGCCGTTTACTTTCCGGCCTACGAAATACTGCTCGACGAGTTGCGCGACTACCGCTTCTACGCGCCCGACATGCTCCACCCCTCGCCGCAAGCGGCCGACTACATCGCCGCACGCTTCGCCCGTTGGGCCTTTTCGGACGAACTTGCGGCCTTTGCGGCCGAGAAGCAGAAACTAAACGCCGCCCGCGCCCACCGCACGCTGCACCCCGAAAGCGCGGAGGCCGAAATTTGCGCGAAAAGGCTCGCCGAGCGCGAAAAGGCCTTTGT
The DNA here is from genome assembly GCA_022508615.1 of Prevotellaceae bacterium. Classification (GTDB taxonomy): domain Bacteria; phylum Bacteroidota; class Bacteroidia; order Bacteroidales; family Bacteroidaceae; genus Alloprevotella. The sequence continues at coordinate 283 of JAFLUW010000041.1, forward strand.
CGCGAAATGGGGAAAACGCTGACAGCGGCAATTTTATCGGAAACAAACGCCAAAACGTACATGCAATACACGATTGAAAAGGTGGCTGCGCTCATCGGGGCGCGCATAGCGGGCCGAAGCGCGCAGAAACATTGCGTTTCGTGGCTGCTCACGGACAGTCGCTCGCTGGCTTTTCCCGAAACTACGCTCTTTTTCGCCCTTCGCACCCGAACGGGCGACGGGCACCGCTACATAGCCGACCTTTATCGGCGCGGCGTGCGCAGTTTCGTGGTCGAAACCGTGCCCGACGCGGCCGAAACGCGCTTTCCCGAAGCGATATTTCTGCTGGTCTGCTCGCCTCTCAAAGCCTTGCAGCGGTTGGCCGAACGCCACCGCGAGGAATATGCGCTTCCCGTGGTGGGCATCACGGGTTCGAACGGGAAAACCGTGGTCAAGGAGTGGTTGTATCGGCTGCTCGCCCCCTCGTTCAACGTGACGCGCTCGCCGCGCTCGCACAATTCGCAGACAGGCGTGCCGCTCTCGGTGTGGCTGCTCAACGACCGCAGCCAAGTGGCCGTTTTCGAGGCCGGAATCTCTCTCCCCGGCGAGATGGACGCGCTTCGCGCCATCATACAGCCCACTATCGGCATCATGACCGGCATCGGGCCGGCGCATCAGGAGAATTTCGCCACGTTAGCCGAGAAATGCCGAGAGAAATTTTCGCTTTTTCGGGACTGCGAAACGCTCGTCTACGAGGCCGACAGCCCTATCGTGGCGGCAGCGGCCGAAAACTTTCGCGGACGGCACATGGCATGGTCGCGACAAGACGCTTCGGCGGCCGTTTTCGTCGCGCACGAGGAGAAAGATGCCGACGGCACCCATATTATATATATATATGCCGGCGTCGAGCACAAATTGTACATACCTTTTACCGATTCGGCCTCGACTACCAACTGCTTGCATTGTCTTTGCGCCGCGCTGACGCTGGGTCTTTCGCCCGAAACCGCGGCCGAGCGCATGGCAACGCTCGAATATGTGGCCATGCGGCTCGAAGTGAAGCAGGGCGTGCGCGGTTGCACGCTCATTGCCGACACCTACAACAACGACTTGGCTTCGCTCGACATTGCGCTCGACTTCATGCACCGCCGTTCCGAGACTTCCGGCCGCCGCGTGCTCGTGCTCAGTGATATTCTCCAAAGCGGCATGCCGGCAAGCGAGCTCTACGGCGCCGTGGCCGAGATGACAGCGGCACGGGGCGTGGACTTGCTGGTGGGCGTCGGCCCGGACATCTCGGCAGCCCATTCGCTTTTTTCCGCGACAAAGCATTTTTTTCCTTCGACCGAGAGTCTCGTGAAAAGCGGCCTGCTCGACACGTTCGCCGGCGACCTTGTTTTGCTAAAAGGCTCGCGTCCGTTCGGCTTCGAGCGGCTCACGGCTTTGCTTTCCCGCCGCGTGCACGAAACAACGCTCGAAATCGACCTCGGAGCGCTGGCCGAGAACCTCAATTACTACCGTTCGATGCTGCGCCCCGAGACTAAAATCGTCTGTATGGTCAAAGCCTCGGCCTATGGTTCGGGTGCCGTAGAAGTGGCCAAGACTTTGCAAGACCGGGGCGTGGACTATTTGGCCGTAGCCGTAGCCGACGAGGGCGTAGCGCTGCGCGAAGCGGGCATCACGCAGAGCATTATCGTGATGAATCCCGAGATGTCGTCGTTTCGCACGCTGTTCGACTACAAACTCGAGCCCGAAGTATATAGTTTCGGCCTGCTCGAAGCCCTGATACGGGCCGCCGGGAGCGAAGGCATCACGAATTTTCCCGTTCATGTCAAGTTCGACACGGGCATGAGCCGTCTGGGCTTCCACCCCGAGCACGATGTCGAGGCGTTTGTCAGTCGTTTGCTCCGCCAAAGCGCGCTGATTCCGCGCAGCGTCTTTTCGCATTTCGCCGGAAGCGACGCTGCCGACTTCGATGCGTTCACCCGCGAACAGTTCGACCGCTTCGACCGCGCCTCGCGCCGACTGCAAGAGGCTTTTCCGCACAAAATTCTGCGCCACATCTGCAACAGTGCCGGCATCGAGCGTTTTCCGGAGTATCATCTCGACATGGTGCGCCTCGGACTCGGGCTTTACGGCATCGACCCCATCGACAACCGCACGTTGCACAACGTAGCCGCGCTGCGCACCACGATTCTGCAAATCCGCACCTGCGAACCGCCGGCCACGGTGGGATACAGCCGACGCGGCACGCTCGATCGCCCCTCGCGCATCGCGGCTATTCCCATCGGCTACGCCGACGGGCTGAACCGACACCTCGGCCGTCGGCGCGGATACTGTCTTGTGGGCGGGCAGCGGGCCGAATATGTGGGCAACATCTGCATGGACGTCTGCATGATCGACGTGACGGACATCGACTGCCGCGAAGGCGACGCCGTAGAGATTTTCGGCGAAAACTTGCCGCCTGCCGTGCTGGCCGGCTGGCTCGACACGATTCCCTACGAGGTCTTGACGAGCGTATCGGAGCGCGTCAAGCGTATTTATTACCAAGATTAACGGACGCAAACGGCCTATCGAGAGACATGAAACGGCTCTTGTTTTCACTTTTCGCCCTGCTCGCCGCCCTTTCGGCCGCGAGCCAACGCACTTCCTCGGTCAATCTCTACATCGGCACGGGCGGTCACGGCCACACGCACCCCGCTGCCGTCGTGCCGCACGGCATGATTCAGCCCGGCCCCGACACAAGGCGCCACGGGTGGGACGCTTGTTCGGGCTATCACTACGCCGACTCGCTGCTCAACGGCTTTGCGCACACCCGTCTCTCGGGAACGGGCTGCGCGGACTTCGGCGATTTTCTGCTCATGCCCTATACGGGCGTGCCGCACACCGAATATGTCGGCGAACTGGGCGATGTGCAAAACAGCGCCTGCGCTTCGCCTTTCTCGCACGACGCCGAGGTCTGCCGGCCGGGCTACTACGCCGTGCGGCTCGAACGTTACGGTATCGAGGCCGAACTTACGGCCACGGCACGCACCGCCCGCCACCGCTATCGCTATCCTGCGGCTGGGGAGGCGGGCGTCATTCTCGATTTGGACTACAACATCCAGGAGCAAGGCAATCTGGCGATGGAAGTGGAGCAGGTCGGGCCGTGCGCACTCCGCGCCCGCAAATACACTTACGGCTGGGCCAACCGCCACGACGCCTATTTCTATATGGAGAGTTCGCGTCCGTTCCGGCTCGAAGTGCGTCGCGACACCGTGCCCGGCACGCAAGACGAATATATGCGCGCCCGTTGCCGCGCCGTGCTGCATTTCGGGGCGATGGACGGCCCGTCGACGGTAGAATTGAAGGCGGCCGTCTCGGCCGTCGACGCCGAAGGCGCGCGCGGCAACCTGTTGGCGGAAAGTTACGCGGCGACATTCGACGAAGTGCGCGCCGCAGCCGACAGTTTGTGGGAGCAAGAACTCGCGGCCATCGACATCGAAACGGCCGACACGGACAAACGCACGATTTTCTACACCGCGCTCTATCATTGCGCCCTTGCGCCTGCACTTTTTCAGGACGCCGACGGCCGTTATCGCGGACAAGACCTCGAAATACACCAGGGAAGTCCCGACGAACCCAATTATACAATTTTTTCGCTTTGGGACACGTTTCGCGCACTCCATCCTCTCGTTTCCATTCTCTGTCCGGCGGACAACGAGGCCTACATTCGCTGCCTCGTGCGCAAGGCCGAGGAGGGCGGCGTCGTGCCAAAGTGGGACTGCGCGGCCAACTATACGGGCTGCATGCCGGGTTATCACTTCGCTTCGCTGGCTGCCGACGCGTGGAGCAAGGGAATGCGCGGTTTCGACGTAGTCAGGGCCTATCGCGCGGCGCAAAGTGCCGCCGACTTCGCGCCGGGGCGGTTCGCACCGGCCGTGCCGCGCTGGCTGACCAAAATCGTGATGCCCGAAGCGCGGAAGATTCGCGAAAAGTACGGCTATTTTCCTTGCGACTCGGTCGGCGAGAGCGTGGCCGAGGGCTTGGAGTCGGCCTACGACGATTTTTGTATAGCTTTGCTGGCCGAAGCATCGGGCGACACGGCCGCCGTCGCGCGCTATGCCCGACGCTCCGAACAGTGGCGCCGCTATTACGACGCGTCGACGGGCTTCATGCGCGGCCGCGACAGCCATGGCGCGTGGCGCACGCCGTTCAATCCCTATGCCGCCGAGCATAGGGCCGATGATTACTGCGAGGGGAACGCCTGGCAGTGGACTTGGTTCGTGCCGCACGATGTCGAGGGCCTCATGGCGGCCATGGGCGGACGCGAACGCTTCGTCGAGCGGCTCGACAGCCTTTTTTCCGCGCCTTCCGTCGTCGAAGGCCGGGATGCATCGCCCGACATTTCGGGGCTTATCGGCCAGTATGCCCATGGCAACGAGCCTTCGCACCACATTGCCCACCTCTACAACTACGCCGGGCGGCCCGACCGCACACAAGAACGCTGCGACAGCATCCTTTCGAGCCAGTACCGCAACGCGCCCGACGGCCTCGCGGGCAATGAGGACTGCGGACAAATGTCGGCCTGGTACGTGATGAACGCCGCAGGACTCTATCAAGTCTGTCCCGGCCGGCCAGTCTACTCGATAGGCCGCCCTATTTTCGACGAGGCCGCGATACACTTGCCCGGCGGCCGCATTTTCCGCATCGTTGCGCATGGAAACGGCCCGGGCCGCCGGCATATCCGCCGCATGCGGCTCAACGGCAGGCGGCTGTCGGCCCCTTTTCTCACTCACGCGCAGCTGATGCAAGGCGGCCGCCTCGATGTGCACTTCGGCAAGCCGCAAAAGCGTTAACTAACACTAAAAAACGGCCTTTGCGCGCCGCTCGTCTACAAAAAGCCCCCTCCGGTCGAAAGGGGGCTTCCGCATATGACGGAAAGCCCTACTTTTGCATTTGCATACGGGCCCGGACAGGCCGGCCCGCAGCATTAACCTTCAAATATCTCAAACAATGAAAAGATTTCTCACCCTCCTCGTCTGCACGACTCTCGTGCTTGGCGCGGCCGCACAGGCCGACGGCCAGAACCGCCGCAAGGAAAACAACGCCCGCCGCGCCGAACAGATGGCTCGCGAGCTCATGCTGAGCGACAGCGACGCCGAATGGTTCAAGAAGAACTACACGGAATATCTCGACACGCTTTCGGGCATCGCCCGCCGCTATGCGCTGGCCCGTCCCGACCGCGAAAAGCGGGAGAAGCCGGCCGACGGCGAAAAGAAAGCCGCCGGCGAGAAGAAAAAACGCGCCGAACGCGGCGCCGAACGCCAGCTGACCGACGCCGAAGCCACACAACTCGTGGAAAACAGCTTCAATCGCGCCGAAGACGAGCTCGTCATCAAGCGCCAGTACCACAAACTCTTTTCGCGCCGCCTCACGCCGCAACAGCTGCTCAAGATATTTTTCCGCCCGACAGCCCCGGCACAGAACGGCACGCCCCAGCGCGGCGCCTTCCCCGGCGGTCAGCGCAGCGGCTTTCCCGGAGGCGGTTTCCCCGGCGGCGGAGGCTTCCCCGGAGGTCAGCGCGGCGGTTTTTGAGCCGCTTTCCGGACGGTAAACGCAAAGCAATTGAAAAACAAACCCTTGCAAAAGCAAAAACTTACGCCCTGCAAGTTTCAACTTACTCAGACTAAGTTTGAACTTACAGGGCGTAAGTTTTTCCTATGTCAAGCCTTCGGACGCGAAAGCGGCCAATCGCAAAAAAATCGTACCTTTGCGGCATGAACGAACTGCTGTCGCTGGCCCTCGGCGCCGCCCTCGACGCCGGCAAGGCCATCATGGAAATCTACGACGACCCGAAAGCCGACTGGCAAATCGAACGAAAGGCCGACAACTCGCCCCTGACGCTGGCCGACCGCCGCGCCCACGCCGCCATAGTCGCGGCGCTCGAGCCCTCGGGGCTGCCCGTGCTCAGCGAAGAGGGCGTTCACGCCGCGTGGAGCGAACGCCGCGAATGGAAACGCCTCTGGGTGGTCGACCCGCTGGACGGAACGAAAGAGTTCATCCGGCGCAACGGACAGTTCACGGTCAACATCGCCCTCGTCGAGGGCGGCGTGCCGCGCCTGGGCGTGGTCTATGTGCCCGCTGCGGGCGTCACCTACTACGGCACGGCCGACGGCGGCGCACGGCGCGTCGATGCCGACGGCACGGAGGCCGCTTTGCCCGACGATGCGGGCGAGAGGCCTTTCACGGTCGTGGCTTCGGCCTCGCACATGAGCCCCGAAACGGCCGAATACATCGACCGTCTACGCCAAGTCCGCCCCGACCTGCGCTTGGTCTCGGCCGGCAGTTCGCTCAAACTGTGCCGTGTGGCCGAAGGCTCGGCCGACGTCTATCCGCGCTTTGCGCCCACCATGGAATGGGACACGGCGGCGGGCCATGCCGTAGCCGCGGCGGCCGGACGCCGCGTTACGGACGCGCAGACGGGGCTGCCGCTTGTCTACAACAAAGCGGATTTGCACAATCCCTGGTTCATCGTCGAATAATCTCCGCCGGCGGCCGTTTTCGCCCGCAGGGCGCGCCGCCCGAACCGCAATACTCGCATTTTGACACTCTTTGTCCTGCTCACCCTCGGCGTGCTTATCGTCGCACTGATGAAAGACCGCATGCGTCCCGGCATGATTTTGCTCACGGGCGCGGTCGTTTTCATGGCGGCGGGCATCATCACGCCGCGCGAGATGCTCGAAGGCTTCTCGAACAAGGGCATGATTACGGTAGCCCTGCTTTTCTTGGTGAGCGAGGGCGTCAGGCGTTCGGGCATGCTCGAAAAGCTGCTCGCCGGGCTGCTGCCGAAGCAGGGACGCAGCGTGCGGCGCGCCCAAGTGCGCATGCTGCCCGCCGTAGCTTTCATTTCGGCCTTTCTGAACAACACGCCCGTGGTCGTTATCTTCGCCCCGATGATTAAGCGGTGGGCCGAAAGCCGCGGTATGTCGGCCACGAAATTTCTGATACCGCTGAGTTATGCCACTATCCTCGGCGGAATGTGCACGCTCATCGGCACGAGCACGAATCTCGTGGTGCACGGCATGGTCATCGACGCCGGATTCGAAGGTTTCGGCATGTTCGAATTGGGTCGCGCAGGCCTTGTCATCGCTATCTGCGGCCTCGTTTACATTATCGCTTTCGGCGAGCGCCTTTTGCCCGACCGGCGCCTTTCGAACGAAGACATCGCGCCCGCCGACGAGCACCGCATCGAAGTTGTGCTGGCGCCGCGCTTTCCGGCCATAGGCCGCCGCGTGCCCGACTTCGACTTCAAGCAGAAATACGGCGCCACGCTGCTCGAAATACGCCGCGCCGGGCAAACTATTCTCATGCACGACATGCGCAGCGAACGCTTTCGCGAAGGCGACACGCTCGTATTGCTGGCCGACGAGGCGTTCATGACGAATTGGGGCGATTCGAGTTTCTTTTTCTTTGTTTCGGGCGCGAAAGACGCCGAATCGCCTCTCTCTCCCGCCAAGCGATATGCCGCTATCGCCCTGATGGCGCTCATGATTGCAGGCGCAGCCGTCGGCGAGCTGCCGGCAGTCAGGGCCATGACGGCGCCGCGCGCGTTCGACATGTTCTTTTTCGTGAGCGTCACGACGATAATCATGGCTTGGTTGGGCTTGTTTCCGGCGCGCAAGTATACGAAATTCATTTCTTGGGACATACTCGTCACGATAGCCTCGGCTTTCGCCATTTCGCGCGCCATGCAAAATTCGGGCATGGCCGATGCGGTGGCGCAATTCGCCATCGGGCTCGCCCATCAGCACGGGCCGCTGCTGTTGCTCGGCGTAATTTTCATCATCACCAACCTTTTCACCGAATTGATGACGAATAATGCCGCTGCGGCGCTGGCTTTTCCCATTTCGCTCTCGATAGCGCAGCACTTGGGCGTGTCGCCGATGCCGTTTTTCGTAACGATTTGCATCGCGGCCAGTTGCAGCTTTTCCACCCCCATCGGTTATCAGACCAATCTCATCGTGCAGGGCGTGGCAGGCTACCGTTTCGCCGACTTTGTGCGCATCGGGCTTCCGCTCAACCTCATCGCCCTCGTGCTGACACTGCTGCTCGTGCCGCACATCTGGCCTTTCTGACCATATAAGACAAAAGAAAACATGACGGAAAACCTTTATCCCATTTTCGACCGCATGATGACCCGCGCCGACAAGGAGCAACTGCTCGGCCAGCGCGGCGTGATGCTGTGGTTCACAGGCCTGAGCGGCTCGGGCAAAAGCACGGTGGCCATTGCGCTCGAACGCGAACTCCACCGCCGCGGCCTGCTCTGCCGCATACTCGACGGCGACAACATTCGCACGGGCATAAACGCCGGATTGGGCTTTTCGGCCGACGACCGCCGCGAGAATATCCGCCGCATCGCCGAGGTAGCCCGACTTTTCGTAGACACGGGCATCATTACCATAGCCGCATTCATCAGTCCCACCGAGGAAATGCGCGCTTTGGCCCGCGATATTATCGGCGAAGCCGACTTCAAGGAAATCTATATCTCCACTCCGCTCGAAGAATGCGAACGCCGCGACGTGAAAGGCCTTTATGCCAAAGCGCGGCGCGGAGAAATCCGCCACTTCACGGGCATTTCCGCGCCCTTCGAGCCGCCCGTTTCGCCGGCGCTCGCGCTCGACACCTCGCAGCTCAGTCCCGATGAATGCGTGGCGCGGCTCATCGCTTTTTTAGGTGTGGACGAAAACCGCTAACTTTGCACCGTAATCTCCCTATACCTTATATATAATAATGACCGAAACATACAGTTTGAGCCATCTCAAAGAACTCGAAGCCGAATCCATCTACATCATACGCGAAGTGGCCGCCGAGTTCGAAAATCCCGTGATGCTTTACAGCATAGGCAAGGATTCGAGCGTCATGGTACGTCTGGCCGAGAAGGCTTTCGCTCCGGGAAAAGTGCCTTTTCCGCTGATGCACATCGATTCGAAGTGGAAATTCAAGGAAATGATTGCGTTTCGCGATAATTACGCCCGCCAATACGGATGGAACCTCATTGTCGAGAGCAACGAAGAAGCCTTTCGCGCCGGCGTAGGGCCGTTCACGCACGGTTCGAAGGTGCATACCGACCTGATGAAGACGAAAGCGCTGCTCGCCGCGCTCGATAAGCACAAGTTCGACGCGGCTTTCGGCGGCGCACGCCGCGACGAGGAGAAAAGTCGGGCCAAAGAGCGCATTTTCTCCTTTCGCGATCAGTTCCATCAGTGGGACCCGAAGAACCAGCGCCCCGAACTTTGGGACATCTACAACGCTCGCGTGCACAAAGGCGAGTCGATTCGCGTCTTTCCCCTTTCCAACTGGACGGAACTCGACATCTGGCAATACATTCGGCTGGAAAACATTCCCATCGTGCCGCTCTATTTCGCCAAAGAACGGCCCGTCATCGACATGGACGGCCAACTCATCATGCCCGACGACGACCGTTTGCCCGCAGCGTGGCGCGACAAAATCGAAATGCGCAGTATCCGCTTCCGCACGCTGGGTTGCTGGCCGCTGACCGGCGCTATCGAGAGCCAAGCCGACACAATCGAGAAAATTGTCGAGGAAATGATGACCACAACCAAGAGCGAACGCACCACGCGCGTCATCGACTTCGACCAAGAGGCCTCCATGGAACAAAAGAAACGCGAAGGCTATTTCTAAACGACCTCAAAAGCAAGTTTATGTCAGATTCCAAAATATCTATCGAAGAATATCTCAGTCAGGACGAGCGCAAAGATTTGCTCCGTTTCCTGACAGCCGGCAGCGTCGACGACGGAAAGTCTACGCTTATCGGCCGCTTGCTTTTCGATTCGAAAAAGTTGTATGAAGATCAACTCTCGGCACTCGAACGCGACTCCAAGCGAGTAGGAAATGCCGGCGCCGGACAAATCGACTACGCCCTGTTGCTCGACGGGCTCAAAGCCGAACGCGAACAAGGCATCACGATAGACGTGGCCTACCGCTACTTTTCGACCAATCGCCGCAAGTTCATCATCGCCGACACGCCGGGACACGAGCAATACACGCGCAACATGATTACCGGCGGCTCGACGGCCAATCTTGCCATTATCCTTGTCGATGCGCGCACGGGAGTAATCACGCAAACCCGCCGCCACACGTTTCTTTGCTCGCTGTTGGGCATCAAGCACCTCGTGTTGGCCGTCAACAAAATGGACTTGGTCGGCTTCGACCGCGAAGTATTCGAAAAAATCACGGCGGATTTCCACGCTTTCGTTGCGCCGCTCGGCATTCCCGATGTGCAATGCATTCCGCTCTCGGCGCTCGACGGCGACAACGTGGTAGAAACGAGCGCCCGCACGCCGTGGTACGACGGCCCGAGCCTGCTCACGCACCTCGAAACCGTGAAAATCGAGGGCGACCACAACCTTACGCGCTTCCGTTTCCCCGTACAGTACGTGTTGCGCCCCGATCTCGACTTCCGCGGCTTTTGCGGAAAGGTTTCGGGCGGCGTTGTGCGCAAGGGCGACGAGATTATGGCCCTGCCGTCGGGCAAAAAGAGCCGCGTGAAGAGCATCGTTACCTACGAAGGCGAACTCAATTACGCCTTTCCGCCGCAAAGTGTCACGCTCACGCTCGAAGACGAAATCGACATCTCGCGCGGCGACATGATTGTCCACCCTTCGGCTCCGCCGCAGCGCGGTCGTCACTTCCGCACCATGCTTGTGTGGATGGACGAGGAGCCTATGGACGCCTCGAAGTCCTTTTACATCAAGCAAACGACCAACACTTCGCGCTGCCGCATCGAAAGCATCGACTATCGCGTAGATGTGAACACCATGGAGCACATCGCGGCCGAGCGGCTCGCGCTCAATGAAATCGGACGCGCCGTCATCACGACGTCAAAGGAATTATTTTTCGACCCCTATGCCGAAAACAAGCCGACGGGCGCTTTCGTGCTGATCGATCCCATTACGAACAACACGTCGGCCGTGGGAATGATAGCGTGCGCCGTCGACAGCGGCGACTTGCACGCCGACAGCGGTCTGCCCGTGCTCGATTTGCCCGCTTTGGGCATAGGTGCCGAGCACTACGACGCCATCGAGCGCGCCGTGCGCAGTCTCGAACGGCAGGGACTCGGCATTAAGGTAGTCCGATAGGCCGCCGCACGCCCTTTTCGCAAACCGACTTTCTTCCACCCCGCATTTCTCTCACCCCCGACTCCGTTTCGCCCTGCGGCAGCCCCGCACTACCGTACCGTTACGCAAACCAATACGAAAAATGGGACTTCTCAATTTCTACAATCTCCCGGTCAATACGCTCGTAGGCGCCGACTGGAACACCTTCAAGGCCGTGACCGACGGCCGCGACATCGATGCCGCATGGAAAAACAAGTATCGCCTGACGAAAGCCGTCTGCCGCCTGCTCTCCACGCTCGCCCCCGTGCAGGAGCGCCGCTACCGGAAGCAACTGGCCGGCCGTCCGCTCGAACACGAGCCCGTCTTCATTCTCGGCCACTGGCGTTCGGGCACGACGTTCGTGCACAACGTTCTTTCGTGCGACAAACACTTCGGCTACAACACCACCTATCAGACCGTTTTCCCGCATCTGATGATGTTCGGTCAGGGCTTTTTCAAAAAGACCATGTCGTGGCTCATGCCTGACAAGCGTCCGACCGATAATATGGAGCTGGCCGTCGACCTTCCGCAGGAGGAAGAGTTCGCGTTGGCCAACATGATGCCCTATACCTACTACAACTTCTGGTTCCTGCCACGCTATCAGGAGGAGTATTGCGACAAATACATGCTCTTCGACGACATTACGCCCGAAGAGTTGAAGATATTCGAAGAAGTCTTCACGAAACTCATCAAAATCTCGCTGTGGAACACGGGCGGCACGCAGTTCCTTTCGAAAAACCCGCCGCACACGGGCCGCGTGGCCGAACTCGTGAAGATGTTCCCCAACGCCAAGTTCATCTATCTCATGCGCAATCCCTACACCGTCTTCGAATCCACGCGCTCCTTCTTCACCAACACCATTCAGCCGCTCAAATTGCAGGAATTTACGCCCGAACAAATCGAGGCGAACATCTTGAAAATTTACACGAAACTCTACAAAAAATACGAAGCCACGAAGCACCTCATTCCCGCAGGCAATCTGATTGAAGTGAAGTTCGAAGACTTCGAAGCCGACGCCCTCGGCATGACCGAAAACATCTATCGCTCGCTCTCCCTGCCCGGCTGGGACGAGGCGCACACGGCCATCGGGCAATACGTCGGCGCCAAGCGCGGATATAAAAAGAACAAGTACGAATACGACGCGCGCACCGTGCAGCTCGTCGAGGAGAATTGGCGTTTCGCCCTCGACGATTGGGGTTACAGCCTCTGATTGCGCCGTTTTTTCGCCCGACGCGTCGCCGTCGTCCGCTTGTCGGGCGACGGCGACGCGCTTTTTTCGCAAACTGACATTTTGTCAATTTTTCGACGGTCGTGCGACGGCGCGCAACGCAACAATTTTTGACAACGCCGACCCGCCCTTCCAGCGCAATCGGGGCCGTGAAAAAGGCAAAAATCCCGACGCACGGTGCACTAATCGGGCGTAAGTTGAAACTATCAGAGCGTAAGTTCGAACTTACGCTCTGATAGTTTCAACTTTCTCAGGCTTATTTTCCGCCGTTAAGCCTCACTTTTCCGCCTTTTTCGGCCCGTTTTCGGCCTTTTCGGCGACGGGTTTTGTCCGGTCGGCGCGTGCAAGTGGTTCGTGCTCAGGCGATTGTTCCTTCTTCGCCGTATGTCGCGAAAAAACGCGTATTTTCGTCCGCCGCGCGCCGCGTGCGAAAATCGGGCCGCCAATCGGGCTTATCCGACACGGCGAGGCGCTGCGCCTCGTGCCGGCGAACTGACAAATTGTCAGCAAAAACGCCTCGGGAACGACCTTTGCAGCCCGCTTGGATAAAACACCAAACACACAAAACTATGCAATTCGACAAATTCACACTCAAAGCACAAGAGGCCGTTCGCGAAGCCGTGAACTTGGCCGCCGCCGGCGGCGCGCAAGCCGTGGGCGGACTGCATCTGCTGGGCGGTGTGCTGCAAGCAGGCGAGCACATCGTCGACTTCATTCTCGGCAAAAGCGGCGTCGAGGCCCGCACGCTGCGCGAAGCCGTGCGCCGCGAAATCGGGCGTCAGCCCAAAGCGCAGGGCGAACCCTATCTCGACGGCGAAGCGCAAGACATCGTGCGCCGGGCCGAAGACGAGGCGCGCCGCATGGGCGACACCTTCACGGGCATCGAAACCCTGCTCGCCGCTATCCTGCAATCTGCCGGCACGGCGGGCGCCATGCTGCGCGATGCCGGCCTTACGGCCGAAAGTCTGGCGCAGGCCGGGGCCCAGTTGCGCGGCGGACGCAAAGCCGACAGCGCTTCGAGCGAAGACACCTACCAAGCCCTTGCGAAGTATGCCCGCGACCTCGTGGCCGAAGCCCGCGCCGGGCGGCTCGATCCCGTCATCGGGCGCGACGAAGAGATACGCCGCGTGCTGCAAATCCTTTCGCGCCGCACGAAAAACAACCCCATTCTCATCGGTCAGCCCGGCACGGGCAAAACGGCCATAGTCGAAGGCCTCGCCCAGCGCATCGTGCGCGGCGACGTGCCCGAAAACCTGCGCGACAAGCGCCTCTACTCGCTCGACATGGGCGCACTCGTAGCCGGAGCCAAGTATAAGGGCGAATTCGAGGAGCGGCTGAAAAGCGTGGTCGAGGAAGTGACGCAAGCCGAGGGCGGCATCATTCTCTTTATCGACGAAATCCACACCCTCGTGGGCGCCGGCAAGAGCGAAGGCGCCATGGACGCGGCCAATATCCTCAAACCCGCGCTCGCCCGCGGCGAACTGCGGGCCGTAGGCGCCACGACGCTCGACGAATATCAGAAGTATTTCGAAAAAGACAAGGCCCTCGAACGCCGGTTCCAGAGCGTAATGGTCGACGAGCCCACGACGGAAGACGCCATCTCCATTTTGCGCGGACTTCGCGAGCGCTACGAGAATCATCACCGCGTGCGCATTCAAGACGACGCCCTCATCGCCGCCGTTATGCTTTCGCACCGCTACATTTCCGACCGCTTCCTGCCCGACAAGGCCATCGATTTGGTCGACGAAGCCGCTGCTCGCCTGCGCATGGAGCGCGACTCGCAGCCCGAAGCCCTCGACGACCTCTCGCGACGGCTCAGCCAGCTCGAAATCGAGCGCGAAGCCATTCGCCGCGAGCACGACGAGGAGAAATTGGCCCGCATTACATCTGAAATAGCCGCACTGCGCGAGCAGGAAAGCGCGCTGCGCGCCAAGTGGGAGGGCGAACGCGAGATACTTTCCCGCATACAGTCGGCCCGCCGCGAGATGGAGGAACTGCGCTTCGAGGCCGAGCGCGCCGAACGCGAGGGCAACTACGGCCGCGTGGCCGAAATCCGCTACGGAAAGTTGCAGGAACTCGAAGACGGCATCGCCCGCGACGAAGAAACGCTGCACGAGCGGCAAGGCGCCGAGGCTATGGTGAAAGAAGAAGTGACTTCCGACGACATTGCCGACGTCGTGGCGCGCTGGACGGGCATTCCCGTGAGCCGCATGCTGCAAAGCGAGCGCGAAAAGTTGCTGCATCTCGAAGAAGAGCTGCATCGCCGCGTCGTAGGTCAGGACGAAGCCATACGAGCCGTGAGCGACGCCGTGCGGCGCAGCCGTGCCGGGCTGCAAGACGCCCGTCGGCCCATCGGGTCGTTCATTTTCCTCGGCACGACGGGCGTGGGCAAGACCGAACTGGCCAAAGCGCTGGCCGAATGTCTGTTCGACGACGAATCGCTGCTCACGCGCATCGACATGAGCGAGTATCAGGAGAAACACACCGTGAGCCGGCTCATCGGAGCGCCTCCGGGCTACGTCGGATACGACGAAGGCGGACAACTGACCGAGGCCGTGCGGCGAAAACCTTACAGCGTGGTGCTCTTCGACGAGATTGAAAAGGCGCACCCCGACGTGTGGAACACGCTGCTCCAAGTGCTCGATGACGGGCGTCTGACCGACAACAAAGGCCGCACCGTCAACTTCAAAAACACGCTTATCATCATGACCTCGAACCTCGGCAGCGCGCTTCTTTCCGAGAAGTTCGACCGTCTCGACGAGGCCCGGCGCGAAGTGATGGCCCTGTTGCGCCGCACGATACGGCCCGAGTTTCTCAACCGCGTGGACGACATCATCATGTTCGCGCCTTTGGGCGAAACGGAACTGCGTCAAATCGTGCGTTTGCAGATAGAGAGCGTGGCAAAGCGCCTCGGCGAGCAAGGCATCGCGCTCGAAATGGACGAAGCGGCCGTCGACAAGATAGCCGCCGAGGGTTACGACCCCGAATACGGCGCCCGGCCCGTGAAACGCGCCTTGCAGCACTTGTTGCTCAACGACCTGAGCCGCGCGTTGCTCGCCGGCGACGTCACGTCGGCCTCGCCCATTCGCGTAAGCCTCGACGGCGACCGGCTTTCTTTCAGCAACCGCTGACTTCCGGCCCTCCGGCCGCTCCTTACGAAGCGCTGCTCCCGCGGCGGCCGCTCGCAGCACTCCCCTGCAAGCGGCCGCCGCTTTTTTGACGGGCGGCGGGCGGCGGTTGCAGGCCGCTGTTTTCCAACAACTTTGCGAAGGCCGAAACTTAGTCTGAGTAAGTTTGAACTTAGTCTGAGATAGTTCGAACTTACTCAGACTAA
>JAFLUW010000042.1 GCA_022508615.1 Prevotellaceae bacterium
ATAATCCATCGGGTTATCAATCAGGATTACAAATTATAAATGGACCAATGATTCCGTTACTTTATCTTGAACCGGAGAAACAGGTAAATGTGGATATTATATCTATGGATCCTTTTGAATTCCATTTATCAGGCTCGACACTTTCCGAGGCTTTAAATGATCTTATAAAAATGGAAGGAGAATTTAATTTTAAGAGAGCTGAATTAAGAAATAAAGATAATGTTTCTTACGAAGATTATCAACAAGTTACAAAGGAATACAACAATCAAATTAAAGATTATATCAGCAAAAACCGAGAAAGTGAAAGATCTTTATTGGCACTACGTATGGGTTATTTAGCCGAAGATGATTATGTAAAGGAATATACAAATATTCCGGAATCTTTAGAGGTCTCGATTGTATATCCCCTATTGAAAGCACGTTATAATACAATCGTGGATATTGAGAAAACAAAACTTAAACAATTGGAAATGGAGCGAGAAAACATTATGGCTCCGGATTTCACTTTGAAAGACATCAAGGGGAATGATATATCTTTGTCTCGCTTTAAAGGCAAGTGGATAATACTTGATTTTTGGGGAAGTTGGTGTGAATGGTGTATAAAAGGGTTTCCCAAGTTAAAGGAAGCCTATGAAAAATATGGGAATGAAATAGTTTTTATCGGTATTGATTGTAACGATACAGAAGAAGACTGGCATAATGCCGTAGAAAAATATCAACTTCCGTGGATTAATCTTTATAATCCTGATGATAGCAGTGTTATAAAAGACTATGAAATACAGGGATTCCCAACAAAAATCATTATTAATCCTGAAGGAAGAATCTACAAACACGTTATAGGGGAAAGCCCTGAATTTTATAACCAGATTTCAGAAATGTTAAATGAAAACACATAAGGCTTGATATGCAAATGTAATGATAAAAACAGTGTATTTATCATTACATTCGCCCATTCATACTTTTCCTCGCACTTTCATTATCGCGACTATCACTATGGCGTCTTGCCGGATTATCGTTTAGCTCTTGTCGAAGTTGCCTTTCGGAAAACATCTTACAGGCTTGTGAGCCGTATCCATACATTCCATCGGGACAAACTGCCGCTAAGCCCGCATATAATAAAACGATTACGCGCTGCGAAAAACAATCGCAGCGCGTAATCGTTTATCGTTCGAGAGGCACGGAGACTCAAAGCCGGGCCTGAATGGCAGCCGTCTCGGCTTCGTAGCCGGGCTTGCCGAGCAGGGCGAACATATTGCGCTTGTAGGCCTCGACGCCGGGCTGGTCGAAAGGATTGACGCCGAGCAACAGGCCGGAGATGCCGCAACCACGCTCGAAAAAGTAGATGAGCGCGCCGATATGGTACTCGTCGAGGGCGTCGATTACGATGCGCAGGTTGGGCACACCGCCGTCGACGTGGGCCAAACGCGTGCCGAGTTCGGCCATCTTGTTTACTTCGTCGACGCGGCGGCCTTCGAGGAAGTTCAGTCCGTCGAGATTTTCGTCGTCGTGGGGGAAAAGCAGCGTGTGGCGCGGCGCGGCGACGGAGATGACGGTCTCGAAGATGGTGCGTTCGCCTTCCTGTATCCACTGGCCCATGGAGTGGAGGTCGGTGGTCAGGTCGACAGCGGCGGGGAAGATGCCTTTTCCGCCTTTTCCCTCGCTCTCGCCGTAGAGTTGCTTCCACCACTCGTTCATGGAGTGGAGTTTGGGCTGATAGTTGGCCAATATCTCGATTTTTTTGCCGGCGGCGTAGAGGGCGTTGCGCGTGGCGGCGTAGAGGGCCGCGGGGTTTTCGGCGAAAGGCACATCGATGCCGGTGGCTTGCTCCATGTCTCGGGCGCCTTGCACGAGGGCGTCGATGTCGAAGCCGGCGCAGGCGATGGGCAGCAGGCCGACGGGGGTCAGTACGCTGAAACGACCGCCGACGTTGTCGGGGATAATGTAACTCTTGTAGCCCTCTTTGTCGGCCGTGATGCGGGCTGCGCCTTTCGAGGCGTCGGTAATGGCCACGATGACGCGGCGGGCCATGTCGAGACCGCGCTGCTGCTCGCACTGTTTCTTGAGCAGACGGAAGGCAAGGGCCGTTTCGGTCGTGGTTCCGCTCTTGGAGATGTTGATGACGCCGAAGCGGCGGCCTTCGAGGTAGCGCGTAAGTTCGCTGAGATAGTCTTCGCCGATATTGTTGCCGGCAAAGAGAATGGCGGGATTGCTGCCGTCGCGCGAGAGCCACTCGAAACTGTCGGAGAGGGCCTCGATGACGGCACGGGCGCCGAGATAGGAGCCGCCGATGCCGGCCACAACGATGGCATCGCAGTTTTCGCGCAGCGTGGCGGCCGTTTGGCGGATATCGGCAAGGAATTCGGGCGTAAGGCTCGAAGGCAAATGCAGCCAGCCGAGGAAGTCGTTGCCGGGACATGTGCCGTTTTCGAGCGCAAGGTTGGCCTCGGCCGCACGGGGCGCGAGGGAGTCGACGGCGCCGGCGGGAAGGAAGCTGGCAGCGTTCTGAATGTCGAGTTTAATCATGGGTTTTGTTTTTATGTTCTTTTTTGATTTCCTGTTCAATGCGGAAAACGCAGTAAAGTTGGGCAACAACGGCCACGGTGAGCGCAATAATCCACTCGCCGCGCACGAAGCGGCCGACGTGCCAGGCCTGCATGGCGAGCAGGGCCGCGGCAACGAGCAGCATGAGGTCGCTGAACTGGCGCTGACGATAGAGCCGGCGCACCACAAGGTTCGTTCCGGAATAGCGATCGGCCAATTGGAACGGGACAAAGAGCAATGCGCCGAGTCCGAAGGCCAAGGCCGCGGCTTTAAGATGAAATACGGGCAGGACGGCACCGGTCGTGAGCAGCAGGCCGCCGAGACGGAAAATATATGTTTGCAGGCGGTTCATTCTTCGTTCTCGACCTGGATGAGATAGACGTCTTCGTCATCGGTATGCATGCCCAACTCTACGCGGGCTACCCGTTCGACGGCTTCGGGGCGGCTGAGTTCGGAAAGCTGCTGTGCATAATGGGCATAGATGGCCTCCTTTTCGGCAATTTCGCGACGCAAAACGGCGTTTTCCTGCCGCAGCGCGTAGAAACGCAACAGGCTGTTTTCGTCTATTCCACCGACAAGCAGGGCGAAGACGAACAGGGCGACAAAATACTTGTGCCGGCGAATGAAACGGAGAAAGCCATAGAAGATTTTCATGGCGTCGGAGATAAAGATGTCTGTATTTCAGAAATGTTTCACACGATACCGCGGCCGTGGCAGTTCTTAAATTTTTTGCCGCTGCCGCAAGGGCAGGGATCGTTGCGGCCGGGCAGGTCATCGCGGCGAATAGGCTGCTGCTGACGGGGGCGCTGACGGGTGTCCTGCGCAGCAGCGGCACGCTGTTCGCGGTTTTCGAGGTCGGCATGGCTTTCATCGTAGCGGCGACTCTGCTGTTCGGGAGCGGCTTCGCGCACTTCACGAGGGTCTCGCACGGGAATTTCGGCACGCATCAGCGTGGCGGCGGCGTTGTCGTAAATGCGGTCGACCATACGGTCGAATATCTTGGCACTTTCGAGTTTGAAGATGAGCAGCGGGTCTTTCTGTTCGTAGGAAGCGTTGCGCACACTTTGTTTCAAGTCGTCGAGTTCGCGAAGATTCACTTTCCAAGCTTCGTCGATATTGTGAAGCAGAATGGCTTTCTCGAATTCGTGCACTACGGCCTTGCCTTCCGTGCGGTAAGCCTCTTCGAGGGGCACGCGGATATTATAGACCAGACGGCCGTCGCTCACGGGCACGGCGATATTGGTGAACTGGTCGCCCTGTTGTTCGTAAACCTGCTTGATGACGGGAGCGGCAATTTCGGTGAGCCGATCGCTCTTGCGGCGGAAATGGGCTATGGCAGCCTGGAAAGCCTTTTCGTAAAGTTCGTCGCGCTTCATATTTTCGAGTTCGCGTTCCGTGAAAGGCACTTCCATCGAGAAAAGTTTGATGAAACGCTCCTTGCAGCCCGTATAGTCGTTTCCGTCGATAGTCGTCACCACGCGGTCCCATATCATGTTGGCAATGTCCATACCGATACGCTCGCCCATCAGGGCGTGGCGGCGCTTTTCGTAAATGACGGTGCGCTGTTTGTTCATCACGTCGTCGTATTCGAGCAAGTGTTTGCGAATGCCGAAATTGTTTTCCTCGACTTTTTTCTGTGCACGCTCGATAGCGTTGTTTATCATTTTGGCTTCGATGACTTCGCCCTCCTTGAATCCGAGCTTGTCCATGACGCGGGCAATGCGTTCGCTGGCGAAGAGGCGCATCAGGTTGTCTTCGAGCGAAACGAAGAAGACGCTCGAACCCGGGTCGCCCTGACGACCGGCACGGCCGCGCAACTGGCGGTCGACGCGGCGGCTCTCGTGGCGCTCGGTGCCGATGATAGCCAAACCGCCTGCGGCTTTCACTTCGTCGCTGAGCTTGATGTCGGTACCGCGGCCGGCCATGTTGGTGGCGATGGTCACGGCGCCGAGCAGGCGTTCCTCCTGCTTCGTGCCGCCCTGTCCGTCGGGCACGCTGACCGTGCCGGGCGTGCTTTGTCCGGCTTGGGCCACGATGTCGGCCTCTTTCTGGTGGAGTTTGGCGTTGAGCACGTTGTGCGGAATGCGGCGCATTTGGAGCATGCGGCTCAAAAGCTCGGAAACTTCCACGCTCGTCGTGCCGACCAACACGGGACGGCCGCTTTCGCGCATTTTTACGATTTCTTCGATGACGGCGGCATATTTTTCGCGTTTCGTCTTGTAGACGCGGTCGTTCATATCGTCGCGTTGCACGGGACGGTTCGTGGGAATTTCGACCACATCGAGTTTATAGATGTCCCAAAACTCGCCTGCCTCGGTGATAGCCGTACCCGTCATGCCGGCAAGTTTGTGATACATGCGGAAATAGTTCTGCAACGTAATCGTGGCAAAGGTTTGCGTGGCGTCTTCGACCTTGACGTGCTCTTTTGCCTCGACCGCCTGATGCAGACCGTCGCTCCAACGGCGGCCTTCCATGATGCGGCCGGTCTGCTCGTCGACAATTTTCACCTTTCCGTCGAGTATCACGTACTCGTCATTGAGATTGAACATCGTATAGGCTTTCAGCAACTGCTGCACCGTATGCACGCGCTCGGCTTTCACGGCGTAATCGTCGAGCAAGGCCGTCTTTTTGTCCACGCGCTCCTCGTCGCTGAGCGACGTGTCGGCTTCGAGCGCCGAGAGCGCCGCCGTAATGTCGGGCAGCACGAAGAATTGGTCGTCTTTCACCACGCCCGAGAGCCATGCCGTGCCTTTGTCCGTGAGGTCTACGCTCTTCTGCTTCTCGTCTACGACGAAATAGAGCGGCTCGACGGCTTCGGGCATGCGTTTGTTGTTGTTCTCCATGTAGATCTCCTCGGTGCGGAGCATTCCTGCCTTGATGCCGTTTTCGGAGAGATATTTGATGAGCGGTTTGTTCTTGGGAAGAGCCTTGTGCGAGCGGAAAAGTTGCAGGAAGCCCTCTTCCTCTTTCTTCTTGTCGCCCGACGAAATCAAGCTGCGCGCTTCGGCCAGATATTGCGTGGCCAACTTGCGCTGCGCTTCGACCAGCCGCTCTACCATAGGCTGGTATTCCTCGAAATACTGCACGTCGCCTTTGGGCACGGGACCGCTGATGATGAGCGGCGTGCGGGCGTCGTCGATGAGCACGGAGTCGACCTCGTCGACGATGGCGTAGTTGTGGCGGCGTTGCACGAGGTCTTTGGGGCTCATGGCCATGTTGTCGCGCAGATAGTCGAAACCAAACTCGTTGTTCGTGCCGAACGTGATGTCGGCGCGGTAAGCGCGGCGGCGCGCCTCGGAGTTAGGCTCGTGTTTGTCGATGCAGTCAACGCTCAGGCCGTGGAACATGTAGAGCGGGCCCATCCATTCGGAGTCGCGCTTGGCCAGATAGTCATTGACGGTCACGACATGCACGCCGTTTCCCGTGAGTGCGTTGAGAAATACGGGGAGCGTGGCGACGAGCGTCTTGCCTTCGCCCGTAGCCATCTCGGCGATTTTGCCTTGATGGAGCACCGTACCGCCGAAGAGCTGCACGTCGTAGTGCACCATGGCCCACTTCGTATCGTTTCCGCCTGCCATCCAATGGTTGCTGTAAATTGCTTTTTCGCCCTCGATGCGTACAAAGTCGTGCGTGGCGGCCAAGTCGCGGTCGAAGTCGTTGGCTTCGACCGTTATTTCTTCGTTTTCCGTGAAGCGCCGGGCCGTTTCGCGAACGATGGCGAAGACTTCGGGCATCACTTCGTCGAGCGCTTTTTCGTAGCGCTCGAGCATTTCCTTGTCGAGCTTGTCGATGCGGGCGAATATCGTTTCGCGGTCTTCGATGGGCGTGTCTTCGATGGTGGCGCGCAGTTTGTCGATTTCGGCCTTCAAGTCTTCGGACGATTGCTGCACCTGCCGGCGAATGGCCTGCGTGCGTTCGCGCAGCGCGTCGTTCGGGAGCGCTTCTATGGCAGGCGACGCAGCCTTCACCTTTTCCACGAGCGGCTGAATCAGCTTCATGTCGCGCGTCGACTTGTTTCCGAAAAGTTTGGTCAGGAGTTTATAGATTTCCATTGTGTTGTGTGAATTTTTGTTTCTTTTGTGTTAGGGGAAAATTAGTCTGAGTAAGTTTGAATTTATCCTGAGTAAGTTTGAATTTATCCTGAGTAAGTTTGAACTTACTTTGGACAATTTTCTCAGCGTTACTGTCTTCGGCGCATCATTGCAGACGCAGGGGGGCGCGCGACGCGGCATTGGGCGCACGAATGCGCATGGCGGCCGACAATGTCGGGGCTATATAGTCTGTTGTGACCGTTTCGCCGACAATCGCAGGCGCAACCTGCATACCATATATAATAATGGGGAACGGAAGGTAGGCTTCGCGCTGCAAGCGGTCGATACGATGTTCGGCATGCACATAATGCCAGCCAGGAGCCACTTGCAGCAGAATATCGCCCGAACGGGCTGTATGGTAGCCGCCGCGCACATTGCCTATTTCGGGCGTCCATGCCCCTTGAAGCAAACGCCGCGACGTGTAAACTTCTTTTATGCCGGAAAGGCCGAGCAGAAAATCGGCTGAACGGTCGAGCACTTCGCCCAAAGCCAGCTGCTTGTCTTCGATGGCCTTGTGATTCAGATAAATCTGGCCGTCGAAGGCGCCGTCGACGTATTGTCCGGAGCCGTAAAGGACGGCAAAATACATATTCAGCAGCGAAACAGCCCGCGTCAGGTCGAACGTTCCGGTGGGAATGCGGTAATTCTCGAGATTGACGGCCTCTTCGTCGGACGTACCGGTCGAAGATACGACGAAGAGCGCGTTTTCCCGGCCCACTTTGCTCTCCACGGCCTGAAGCAGACGGGCTATGGCCCGGTCGAGACGCACATACGTATCCTGCACCTCCATCGAAGCGCTCTTTCCCCGGAAAGCACCTGCGTAAAACGTCACGTTCAGCAAATCGGGCACGGCATCGGCGCCGAGCATGGTCTGCTGGACAGCCGTTTCGGCCAAAGCGGCAATTTCATCGTTGACCAGACCGCTCCGCCGGAAGTCTTCCCAGGCCCCTTCTCCCTTAAACTTGTGACAAAAAGGCTTACGCATTCCGCCGGAGAGGAAATAAGAAAATTCTCCGACGAGCTGATTCGACGGCCGCCATTCGAGGTTAGACAAATCTGCCGTCAACCGTTCGCCGGCAGCATTGTAAGCCATCGCCCAAGCCGGCAATGCGCCATAATAACTCGTTGTCGTCCAACCTCCTGCCGAATCGTCAAGCCACAGCGCCGCATCAGCCGCATGACCGGCTGTCAGGATAGCCGTATCGGGCCAAGGGGCGATGCTGTAAACCAGCGAACGGCCGCCCGAAGCGACTTTCAGCTCATCGCCTACCGTCGTCGTAGCCAGACGCGAAGCCGAATATCCCTGCTGTCCGTCGGCCGTACATGCCACCGGAAGCAAAGAGTTTCGATCGAGCCAGCGCAACGCGATAATGCCGTGGTCGGCCGGCAATGCCCCCGTAGACAGCGTAGCAGCAGCCGAGGCCCGATCCGCCGAAGCCATGGGAAGCGTAGCTTGTTCATACACACGTCCTTCTTTCAGCAGGCGACGTAATCCGTCGTCGCCATAAAGCGGTGCGAAAGCTTCCATATAGTCGCTGCGCAGGCCGTCCACAAGGATGTTCACCACAAGCCGCGGCACACCTTCGCCATACGCCGGACTTCCCGAAGACAAAGCGACCAGCGCAAACAGAGACAACAGAAAACTTCCGTGATTTTTCATCTGCGTTCCTTTTATTTGGAGCGGTTTGTATACAATAAAACGGACGAAACTCCCCGCAACAGCAAAAGCCACGCGAACAGCAGTATCGCCGTCGGGTACACCTGAACGCCGACGACCCAATCGTCCAGCAATATCCAAAAAGCCATACAAGCTACCGGCACCATAGCCGGAAACGGCCGCCGGCGCAGCGTAGCGACTACCGATGCCAGAAGTATAAGAAGCGGAAGCGGGTTAAGCAACATGACCAAACGGTTGCTGTCGACCGCCGGGTGCTCGCTGAAAAAGCGGAGTACAAAAATCACACAGCCCGCCAACCCTTGAAGCGACAGCAACAAGCCGTCAAACACCCGGCCGGCAGCCAGTTCCCGCCTTTTGCGAATTTCCAACACTGTTAAAAGGAATCCCGAAACAAACAAAACTATCATGGCCACCACCGGCGTAAACCGGACAGACTGTCCCTCGGGCACGGACTGAGCCTCAAAACGGCAGACACGCTCGACGAGCCGCCTCTCCCGGCCGCTGCGTTCCAAAACAACAGCGCCCTGAACAAACGCACAAGCCAACAACGGCGAAAACATCAGCGCCTCACGTGAGGCCGGACAATCCACCTCGCTGCCCAGTAACAAATCCTGGCCGAATGCGCTCCATGGTGCGTGCGCAGAACATGAATCAATCACCGCACGCAGCGTCCGCGGTTGTCCGGATATACTGTCAGGCCATACTATCCGGCCGTCAAGACAGTCTTCCACAAGATGAAGCACGCGCGTTGTGCAGTTGTCGCGCAAAAAGTTATAACGATAGGTCCACGACGTATCGGCAGCGAGACATTCCAGCCGTTCAGCCACGCAAGCAGCCTCGTCCGGCGTCAGCGCCAACTGCTGTTCGACCACCGAACGCCCCTGTGCCGTATACGCCCACAAAAAACTGCTTGCAGGCATCGCGCGAAGCATATAGTCCGTCTGCCCGAGTACGAAACGCCATGCAAAATGCGGCGCGTTGAAATCGAATACACCGAAATTATACGCGATATCTTCCTCCGGTCCGTTCACCCGCAGAGCAGTATGTCCGAAAGCCTCGTAAGAAGCCTCGCCTGCCGAACAGGTCAGGAGCGACACTACCGGAGCATCCGCCGCTTCCGCTTTCAGCGGGAGCAGTACAAAGACCATCGCCAGTGCGAACGCGAACACCCTCAGTTTCATATCGGCGCAAATTTACCTATTTTCTTCTGTTCATGCCTCAGATTACGCAGAAAAAGTTATCTTTGCCCGATATTGACAAACCGAGTTACCAACTCCGCAATCAAACACTAAAGCTATGAAAAGATTTTTCCGCGTATTCGCCGTACTGCTGCTCGCAGCTCTTCCCTCTTTCCGGGCCGGAGCCCAGAGCGGTGAAGCCACACAGCCCGTCAGGGAACTGCTTTCGCGCATTCTTCCCGAAAACGGGGATGCCGACAAATTTATCCTCGTACTCGACGACACACAGGCGGCCGGCGCCAAAGATTTCTTCACCCTCTCCGGCGGCGGTCAGTCCGTCACGGTCACTGCCAACAGCAATCTTTCGCTGGCCACCGGCATCAACTGGTATTTGCAGCACTATGCCGGCGTAGACATCAGCTGGAACGCACCGGCAGGCCGGCTGCCGGCCGAGCTGCCGACCATTGCCGGGGCTGAGACCCACACGACCAGCGCAGACTATCGCTATTACCTCAATTTCTGCACCCATTCCTATACCATGGCCTTTTGGGGATGGGATCGCTGGCAGCAGGAAATCGACTGGATGGCGCTTCACGGCATTAACCTCCCGCTCGTCATCACCGGTATGGAATGCGTATGGAAAGACATGCTGCAAACCGGCTATGGCTACGACGGGCTGGACGGCGTCAACAAGTTCGTCACCGGTTCAGCCTACTACGGTTGGTTTTTCATGAACAACATGACCGAATGGGGCGGCCCGCAGCCCGAGAGCTGGTATGCCCAGCGCGAAGAGCTGGCCAAAAACATATTCCGCCGCCTCAGAGACTTCGGCATAACGCCTGTCATCCCCGGCTATGTCGGCATGGTTCCCGACAACTTTTTGAGTTATGCCAAAAGCAACACCGAAAACTGGAAAGCTTCCGACATTGTGAACGGCGGAAGCTGGAATGCCTTTACGCGTCCCTATTTCGTCAACAACATCGACCGTCTTAAAGAAATGGCGGCCGCCTATTATGCCGCCGTCGACCGCGTGTTCGGCGACGTACTCGACACCCATTTCTATGCCATCGACCCTTTCCACGAAGGCGGCGTCCCCTCGGGTGTAACGAACGCCTCCGGTTCCGTTCAGGCCATGTGGAGAGCGTTGCAGACCTATGACAACGAGGCCGTATGGGTGGTTCAGCACTGGCAGGGCAACCCCACCACGCTCGTTACACACAACATTCCTCTCGACCGCCTGCTCATTCTCGACCTTCACGGCGAATCGCAGGCCGACACCCAGTGCAGCGGGCAGAGCACCGACGCTTCGGGCGCCCGCCATCAGTGGGTGTGGTGCATGCTCAACAACTACGGCGGCAATGTCGGCCTGTTCGGCCGCATGGAGCGTACGCTGACTACTTTTAACGCTGCCGTAGAAAAAGGCGCACAGACCAACCTCAAAGGCATCGGCGCCATTCCCGAAGGCATCGAGAACAACAGCGTCCTTTTCGACCTGCTCTACGCCATGCCCTGGCGCAGCGAGCCTTACACACTGGCCTCCTGGCTGCAAGACTACGTCAAAATGCGCTATGGCGTGAGCAGCGAAACGCCCGCCGGCCAAAAACTTCTTTCCGCGTGGACCCGACTGGCGAAAACCATCTACAACTGCCCGTCAGCCAGCCAGCAGGGTACCACGGAGAGCGTCTTCATGATGCGTCCCAACACGAAACCCGGTTCCGTCAGCACTTGGGCCGGATCGAGCTGGTATTGGGATTTCGACGAAATTCGCACCGCCGCTTTCGAATTCCTCGACGTGAGCGACGAGCTCAAAGACAATGCCAACTACCAGTACGATCTCGTCGACCTTGTCCGCCAGTGTCTGGCCGACAAAGGGAAAGAGCTGCTCGACACATACAATACAACCGACGACAAAAACGCTTTGGGTGAAACTTTCCTGCAGATGATTCTCGACCAGGACGAGTTGCTCGGCACCGTCAGCGACTTCCGTTTGGGCCGCTGGACCGAAATGGCCCGCGCACTCGGCACTACGGCAACTGAAAAAGACCTTTACGAAAAGAACGCCCGCATGCTCGTCACCACCTGGGGCGACCAGCAGCAATGCGACGCCGGAGGTCTCCACGACTACGGCAACCGCGAATGGAACGGCCTGCTGCGCTCCTATTACTACCCGCGCTGGAAGTATTTCTTCGACGCCACGCGCGAGGGCAGACAGCTCTGGCCGGCCGACGGCTCGTGGTTCAAGCACTACGAGTGGCCTTTTGTCAACGGCGACACGCAAAGCGCCGGCTACGCAGACACTCCCGAAGGCGCACCCTACGTCTATGGCTCTTTCTCGGCTGAAGCCGAAGGCCATCCCGTCGAAACGGCCAAAAAGCTGTTCGAAAAGTATTTTTCCGGCTTCAAGCCGCTCGTCTGGGACTTGTTTCGGCCCGACCCCGACAAACTCTATTTTTTCTACAACGTCAACAAATGGTACAACGCCCCTTATGCGGAGGGCGTATGCGTGGCTACGCCCAACAGCGACTATTCGGCCGGCTACCGTCTGCAGCGAACGGTCATGAACACGAAAGACGACGCCTACCGCTGGTCGTTCGAACCGTCGGCCGTCACTGAGGGCGCCTACCGCATCAAAAACCTCGCCGTGAGCCGCACCTCCTACGGCCCCTATCTCTCCTCCACGCCGTCAAGCAGCGCCTACCCCGCGTTTACGCTCAACAGCGAAGGAAGCGACTACTTCATTTTCCGGCAGGACGACCGCTTCTACATCCGCGACGCCAGCGAAGAAATCTATTTCGCCCCCGACTGCGCATGGGCCGCAGCCTGCATTCTCACCTCGGGTTCGCTCAGCAACACCTCTTACATCCGCATCACCGACCGCGACTTGAGCGAACTCGGCGATTTGATCCAGACAGCCGGCGACCTGCTCGCGAAAGCCGACGATATGCTCAGCCGCGTCGGCACCGGGCTCTACCGCTATACCGACCCCGACGGCCAGGCCGCAGCCTGCCGCCAGACACTCGCCGCCCTGATTGCCGGCGAAGCCTCAACGGCGCAAGACATCGACGCAGCCATCGAAGCCCTGTCCGCCGCGCTCGACGCCATGACACTCAACCAGCCGGCCACGAACCGCTTCTACCGCCTTGCCGGCAAAGAAAGCGGCCGCACATACCGCCTTTCGTCTGTCACGAAAGACAACAGCGCGGCCGGACAACTCACCCTCGAGACGGCCGACAATACCCCGACCACCGTCTTCTACTACACGCCCGAAAAACAACTCATTTCATGGGCCAACGGCCTTGCACTCGGCACCTTTGCGGGCGACACGCCGCCCTTTGCCGCCGCCGGCGGGGACGGCGCAGCCTATACTTTCGGAAAAAGCAGCACAGCCGACGCCTACACGCTCGTAGCCGACGGCCGGCACGTCCTTTCGCACGACGGCGCAGCCGGGACTGCCGGCAGCGCGGCGGGCAGCGCCGACGGAACGCCCGACTCCTCCGGCCGTTTCGACTGGACCGTCGAGGAAGTGACGTGGCTGCCCCTTCTTTTCCCCGACAACTCCGACTTCGCCACGCTCTATACGCCCATTCCGCTCGAACACCGCAGCCGCGTCACTGCCTATGCCGCCGAACTTTTGCGCGACGACCGGTCAGCGACGGACTATTTCGTGCTGCACGAAGTCGCCGGCGAGACCCTTCCGGCTCTTATGCCCCTTCTGCTCGAAAAGGGCTCGTCCTACACCATCGACAACGTCACGCGCTGCGTCTATCTGCCCGTATCCTACGGCGCATCGGCCGCCGCTGCCGCCACAGCCCTCTCCGGCGACATCCGCACCGTCCCCGCCGACGCGCCCGGCGGACATCCTTACACACTGGCCGCCCCCGGCGACGAGCCGACCGCTTTCTACAAGCACAACGGCGCGACGCTGGAAGGCTTCAAAGCCTACTACCTCTCGGCCGACGGGCAAGCTTCGCGCCTCTGCTTCTATCGCGAGGGCGAATATACGGGCATCGGCCGCGCAGACGCCGCGCAGAACAGCGCATCCCGGCTTTTCGACCTGAGCGGACGCAGCGTGAGCGCCCCGTCACAGGGCATTTACATCACTTCGGAGGGCAGAAAGATTCGGGTGAAATAAGCCCGGCAAGCCATGATACAAGTCACCAAACATTTGGGATGAGTTTTGCAATCTCTGCATCCTCCTGTTGGAGCACTTGAGCCGCATGACCGGCATGTCCTACGGGCTGCTGAACATCCTGCTCTTCGTCGTCTTAGGCCCATCGGTCTCGGCGCTGTTCTTTGGAACGGCTCTTTGCTTCAAAACCCGCTTTTCCCGTCTGGGCAATTTGTTACTCATAATTGGCGGGCTTATTGTTTTCGCCATTGCCGGCCTCATTATTGCGGCCACTCTGACAATGCCATAGAGCTAAACGCCGGATAGACCATCCCGCCCCTTTCAAACGCCTGCATACGAAAAACTATCTCAAACCAAGTTCGAATTAATCAGCCATTAGTTCGAACTTGGTCTGAGATAGTTTCTGCCGGCCGAAACGCACACATCGGCAGCACGGAACAGGCCGGCCCTCGGCCGACGACCTGCCGGCAAAAGTCACGGCGGCGCCCCCGTCTCTGCGATGAAGGCGCCGCCGCGACTGTCCGAAGAGGAATCAATCCTTGATGCTCACCGATTTAAGCTGAACCGGCGAATTGGGCAGCAGCTGCGAAGAGTTGCAAATCAGCGTCTGCCCCTTCTGTCCTTTGAGGAAGAAGTAGAGCAGCTTCGTCTGCGAACGTTCGCGCGGATCGGTCGTGATGACATAGACCGAGCGTATCAGCGGATAGTCCGCCGTGGCGATATAGGCCTGATAAGGGCGGCAGTAGAAGGCGTCTTCGCCAGCCTTGCGCGCCACTTTCATCACGCTGACCGGCAGTTCCGAAAAGTTGCCGAGCACCGGCCCCTTCGGGCTTCGCAACCAGTCCGTCCCCACCACGCCGATTACGTCGGGATTGTCCTTCACGGCCTCGATGACCGCAGCGTTCGAGCCCTGCGCAAAGATGTTGCCCGAAAGCGGACGGCCGGCGTTCAGACTATCCTTCATGTAGCGCACCGTCGACGAGCCCGAATGGTCGAACACCAGCCGCAACTCGCCGCTGCGTTTGGCGTTGGTGAGCTGTTCCCAGCGCGTGATGCGCCCCGAAACGATGCCGCGCAAATCGTCGAGCGTAATGAGCGTATCGGGGCAAGCCCGGCTCGTAATCAACGCGAAAGCGTCGTATGCAATCAGCGCCTGCTTGGCCGAAAGTTTGTGTCGGGCCAGAAGCGCCTTTTCGTTGTCGCTCAGCATGCGCGTCACCACCGCCGCACGCAGCGTGTCGGCACAAAGCAGTCTGAGCGCCGAGTCCTCGCTGCAATAGAGCGGCCGGAGCGTCGCCTCTAAGTGCTCGGAAGCAAAAATATCGAACGCCTCCGACATGATCTGCCGGAAAGTTTCGTCTACGGCAATCGTCACATCGTTCGAGCGCAGCCATTCGCGTCCCGACTGCTGCTTTTCCCCGCCGCCGCACGAAGCCGTCGCCAGCACTGCGGGAACGACAAGCAAGGAGATAACCAACTTTTTCATAAACTTCTGCATTTTAAATTCTGTCGCGTACCGGCCCGCAAGCGCCGGCCGGCGCAGCAAAGATAGCATTTATTTTCATAACCGGCCCCAAACACCGCACGGCGACTTCCCTGTCCGCCCGATGTCTCCGCATTTTTCCACTGCCGCTTTCCCACTTCCCACGCCGCCGCAGACACAAACGCGTATGCACGGCGCATACATAAACGGCAAAAACATCAGGCAACGAATGCCTTTCGCCGCACGTACCAACTCCGTAAAATTCCCAGACACAGCGGTTTCGACAAAAAAGAAACCGAGCGAAAAGCTCGGTTGTAGCGCCTGCGGGAATCGAACCCGCCTTCCATGCGTGAGAGGCATGTGTCCTAGCCGATAGACGAAGGCGCCGCGGGAAAATGTTGCGGAAGCTGGGGGATTCGAACCCCCGGTACGGTAAACCCGTACGTCAGTTTAGCAAACTGGTG
>JAFLUW010000043.1 GCA_022508615.1 Prevotellaceae bacterium
CAGAGTTATCCACAGAATTACTCCCTGCAAGTTGAGTTATCAACAAAGTTATCAATAAGTGTGCGGACAAACCGGAGCGATTTTGCCATAGTTTGTTGCAAACCGAAAGTGGGAGAGGAAGTCGGCGAATTGCGGCGGAAGAAGCCTTACGGCGTGTCGGAAGAGTTGACTAAATGGAGTTTGTGTTGTTCGTCGAGGTGTAGAATGAGTTCGCCGAACAAAGTATTAGCCCAGGCAAACCAGCTGCGGGTGAAATGTGAGGCGTCTTCCTGTCGGTATGCCTCATGCATGAAGCCTGTACCGGCCGTGGTGCGGGCCAAAGAGCGAAGGCAGTCGCGGATTTCAGCATCGTCGGTCGAAGTAAGTGCGCGTACGATGATTGACATGGGCCAGATATAGCCCAGACCTTCGTGCGGGCCGCCGATACCTTCGCCCGCCGGGCCGCGAAAGAAATAAGGATTGTCGTCTGACCAGACGAAACGCCGCGTATTGCAGTATACGGAGTCTGCCGGACTGACGCCGCCGATGTAGGGCAGGGCGAGCAGGCTGGGAATGTTGGCATCGTCCATTAGCAATGCCGATCCGAAGCCGTCGACCTCGAAAGCATAGATGGTTCCGTATTTGGGATGGTACACAGTGGCGTGAGTCTTCAGTCCGGCTTCGATTTCGGCGGCGATAGCCACACACTCGGCTGCCAAATCGGGACGACAAGTGACGTCAGCAAGGAGGCGCGCTGTTTTTTTTAGGACATCGGCCGCCATGAAATTGGAGGGGACAAGATATGGAAAGAGGGTGCAGTCGTCGCTGGGACGGAAACTGCTGGCTACGAGGCCGCAGGGCCGGCCGGGATGGCCATAGCCGGAATTGGACTGCGTGTCGTGCATCGCATGCGTGCGCCGCATGAAACGATAAGGCGAACGATCCCAGCCGTCCCGGCGTTGCTGTTCGCGTAAGGTGCGGAGTACGGTTTCGACGGCTGCTGTCCAAAGCGTGTCGCGCAGCAAGGTAGGATCGCCTGAGGCCTCGTAGTAGCCGCAGGCAAGTCGTAAGACGTACATGGGAGAGTCAAGTTCCCATTTGCGTTCGTGCACGCCGCGACGCATGGCTGTGTAGTCCTTTGTCCACGGGCTGGCAGGTGCGAGCGTATCGGCGTAGAAAGCATTGGCGTAGGGGTCGAGAACGAGGCAGCGGAACTGTCGCAGCAGCAAGGAGGCGACTAGTTGGCGCAGGTGGTCATCGCGGCGCAGAAAACGCAGATAAGGCCAGACCTGTGCGCTGCTGTCGCGCAGCCAGAGCGCGTCGATATCGCCCGTGATGATGTAGCCGTCGGGGCGTACGGTGGTATCGAGTGTGTTGGGCAGGCATTGCACGAACATGTTGCGCAATACAGGATCAGCGATGCGTGAGGCGATGTCGGCAATGGTTTGTTCGACGGATGGGCTGGTAAAGCAGCGCTCGGTCGGTCGTTGGCTGCGGACGGGGAGCAGTGCGAGAAAAAGAAAGAGGAAGAAAAGTATTTGTTTCAAAACAAACGGAGGAAAGGATTGTATAGTGCAGACTTCTGCAGGGGGATATGAAAAATGGAGAATTGCTCAGACTGTTTTTTCGATAAGGGCGACGGCATAGGCCGAAACTCCTTCCTCGCGGCCGGTAAATCCGAGGCGTTCGGTAGTTGTAGCTTTCAGGCTGACAGCTTCCGGATCCACATCCATCAACGGGGCAAGTGTTTGTTTCATTTGTTCGATGTGCGGATTGAGTTTGGGACGTTCGGCGCAGACGGTGGCATCAATGTTGCCTATGCGATAACCATTGCTGTGCAGCAGGTCAGTTGTGCGGCGCAACAGGATTTTGCTGTCGATGCCTTTGAACTCAGCCGAAGTATCGGGAAACTGGAAACCGATGTCGCGAAGATTGGCGGCACCGAGCAGAGCGTCGCAAATGGCGTGGATAAGCACGTCCGCATCACTGTGGCCAAGCAGGCCTAACTGGTGTTCGAGTCGGATGCCGCCGATATAGAGCGGCCGGTCTGCGACAAGGCGGTGAACGTCATAACCCATTCCAATGCGAATGTTCATGGTTGCGGAAGTTTTTCGGAGATAGTAGAACGGAGTGTCTGGTGTTAGATCAGCGCCGGCGGCCGAAAAGATCGCGAATGCCGTCGATATCGAAACCCAGACTGACGCGAAGGGTTTGGTCGAGCGGATTGCTGGGGGTAGTAGCAATGGTATAGCTGGCATCGATGGACATGACATTCATGCGGAAGCCGGCACCGGCCGTAAAGTATTTCAGGTTGCCTTGCATTTCGCTCTCATGGTGATAGCCGGCGCGGAGCGTGAACTTGTCGTTGTAGCAGTATTCCATGCCGACACTCCATTGTATTTCTTCAAGTTCGCCCTTGAAGCCGCGTTCAGAGTCGCCAAAGCTGGTGAAAATAGCGGAGATTGGTGACTTGTCGTAATACTCCTCGCGCAATCGCTCCTGGTAGCTTTCTTCGTCCTCACCGTCACGTTTGAGCGGGCGTGAGGGGACGAGCAACTTGTTGATATCGGCCATGAAAGAAATTTTGTTGTAGTTGTTCAGCGGTATCATGTAGCTCAGACCCAGACGCAGGTTCGTGGGAATGAAATAGGAGTAATCGTCGCCGTAATTGATTTTGGAGCCGATGTTACTGATATTCAACCCCCAGGCTATCTGGCATTCGCGCCGTCCCATCATGACGTAATTGTTATAGTAGCAGGCAATGTCGGCGGCAAAGGCCGAACCGGGCGTTTGGTCATCGCTGCTGTGGCCGGACAAGTCGCTATACATGTAGCGCAAAGCAACTCCGGCGCTAAATTTCTCAGAAAGCATGCGCGAATAGCCCACGTCGACGGCCATTTCGTAGGGTTTCACGGTCATGGATTCATCTCCGTAGACAGATACTTCACCGATAGTGAAATAGCGCAATGAGGCGGAGAGGGCCTGATAGTCGCCGATTCGCGCATAGCCAGCAGCATTGAGCAGAGCGATTCCATCGGTCAGTTGACGTAACCACGGTGTATAGTTGACGGCGATGCCGGCACGGCTGATGGTGAAAGGATATTTGGCCGGATTCCACGCTTGAGAGTTGACGTCAGGTTCGGTAGCCGCACCGACGCCGCCGAGAGCGGAACCGCGGGCATCAGGAGTGATGCTTTGCGAAGTGACAGCCGTATATACAGGGTTAAATTGGTCGCGAATATTGTCGTCAGCCAATGCCGCAAGGGGGGAAAATAGTATCAGCCAAACGACAAGGAGTATTGTTCTCATGAGGCATTTTTTACGTTTAACGAAAAAGTGTTCGTTTTATTTTATCGGGAGATAATCATTTTTTTTGCATTCGATTTGACTGACATCGTGGCGCTTTCGAATCGTGAACGGTAAAGATAGACGCCGGCCGGCAGCGGCGACCCGCCCGAATCGCAGGCAGACCAGGAGAGCGCACTATAGAAGGCGCCGGCAGGGACGCTTGTCTGACCAGTCCAAAGATGTCGGCCCGAAAGATTGTATACGTCGATAATGGCAGTGCCGGCATCGTAGGTTCCGGGGAGCGTGGTGATAAATGTAGCACGGTCGTGTATGGACTGATGGGTGAGACTGACGTCGTAGATGCCGCTAGTCGCATCGCCTACAACGAAATTAAGGATACTTGTCGTAGAATTTTGATTGATGTCCCACACGCGGAATTTCAGCGTATGGCGTCCACGGGTGAGTCCGGTCAACGGATATTCGACGCGACCGCTGAGGTTGTTGCCGAAATCGTAGGAGAAATAATCGTTGAGTACGTAAGTAAGTTCGGTGGAATCATCAATGATGAGGCGTATGTCCTTGCCGATACCGTTTCCGGAAGAATTGATGCCTGAATCGTCAGAAATTTCTGCGACGAACAGCGCTTCAGAATCGACAGTTCCTCCGTCGGGAAAATCGGGTGTGTTCAGATAGATGAAAACTTTTGGGGAAATAGTGTCGACGACGGCGTCGGCATATGTTCCGTTGAGATGGATTTGTTCGGTGTAGCCATTGGCTTCGACCGAATAGTCGCTGGATACAGCATAAAGAGCGAGGCAGGCCGCATCGTCGGTATAACTGATGTCACGCGGGATGATGATGCTGAATTGGAATCTGCCGTCGGTCAGACTGTCTGTGATGACGGAGATATTGGCACTGCGTTCGGTGTATGTCATGGGCGAAGCGGCCCGGTCATTGTTTTTGCAGGTGACAGTTTCGATGCGGTCGTAAAGCGAGCCGGTGACGAGGCCGTCGAGGTCAGAGAAAATCTGGCCGTCGGTAGTCTCAATGTGTCCGGAGAAGCGTGCAGTGGAGCAGGCTTGCAACTCGATGTCTGTCGTACTGCTTACGGGAATGCCGTTGATGCTGTCTACGACGACACGGGCCTGAGGCATGGCTAAAGTGAGAGCCGGATTGCCCAGGAGAACGTATTTCAGTTTGTTGACGGTGGCCTCTGAACCCGAATAAGCCATTTGATTTTTTGCCTGGCTCAGAGCTTCTCCGAAGGAAGTGCCTGGAGTGAGTAAATATCGGTTAAGTGCAATGTTGAGGTTATTGTTGTATGTGGAATAAACCGAGCGCGATGCGCAAATGACAGCGATTGCTGCTCCGTGCGTGTTGTCAAGCATTGCGCGGCCGATGTTATTGTCGGGCGAGTCGTAAGGGGTGATTTCGCAGGATGCAAAGATCCAGAGGGGAAGGGGAGAGGACGTGATTTGTTCAAAATCCTTCGTGGTCAGCAGGAACGATTTGGAAAGCTGCGAGGGGCTGCCGTGTCCGCTGTAATTGAACATCAGTGCCCCGCGATCCAGTAATTTCCGAGCTTCCTCGGTGGCACGGGGAAAAGTGCGGCCGGTAGCCGTGGTTTCTGCCGTATAGGAATCTATATACAGCTTTTTGACTTGCAAACGACGCTGTGTGCTGGAATTGATTTGGCTTGCCACTCTTTCTGCATCGTTCATGTGCATGTTGTCGTCGCCGATATCGCCGATAACAACGACTTGATTTTTCCAGAATCCAGTGGTTTCGTTTCTGAGATAATGCTCGCTTTTATCCACATAGTTCCGTGCAGTTTCTGCGTCGTGGCATGGGAAACGTCCGATGCTGAGATCCAGTTTCTCCCTGGTGAAATCTCCGCCCTCGCCATCGTCTAACAATCCGAAATAGTCGTCGGTTACGTAAGCCCGCAAGGTTCCTATGGACACATTATAAGAATTTTCCCATGCGTCGTTCTTTTCATAGGAAAGAAGGAAGTCCTTTGCGTCGTATTGCTTCATGGCGGAAGTGCGCAGCCGGTTGTCATAAAGGCAGTCGCCGAAGAGAAGCAGGAAACGGGGCATGTCGGCTTCGCTCTCTGCGCGGTCGTAAAGCATTTTGAGGTAGCGCCGGTAGGCTGCAACGTCGGGCGTCCCGCTGGAAAATTCGTTGTAAAGGCGGTCAGCACGGACCACGCGGGCACGAAGTCCCTGTAGTTCTCTGTGAAGAGAGGCAAGCCGACGAGCCTGTTCCTCCAGTTTGCCGCTTTCGGGGATGATAATAATCATGTCGGCCGGCATGTCGGCATGAAGATTCTGATTTTCAATCTCGCCGACCAGCTGGGGAGCAGGATAGGCCGCCTTTTCGTCTACGATGACATACCTGCTTTGCCCGTCTGCAGCGGGAACGAGCAGTGTGCCGTCGCTGAGCGTGCCTTCGAGGCGGTAAAGGGGCGTTTCGCCGTCGCCGAGCCGCCATACGGCCGTAGAGGCCGTCGCGTTTGCAATGGCAAGCGTACCTTCCTGTCCGGAAGTGGAGAAAGCATAGCCGTACTCCCTGGCATCGAGCCTGCGATTGTACTGTATGCGTATGTAATTCAGCCGGGCGTGGCGGTTGGGCGTAACCTGAAAAGTGAACGAATTCTGTTCTTTCAGATGTTCCGTGCCGAAATTGGCTTTTGCTTCGCGGGCACTCTCCGTTTCGTTGCTGTAAGGCGTGACGGACAGAGAACCCAGCTGCTGACCGTTGACGCTGACCGCAGCTATCGTCGACGAAAGCAGGTCGGCGGCGGAAAAACCGATGCTTACCGTGCCCTTTCCCGAGGTGTTTCCGGGCGTCGGCAGGGAAAAAGAGTGGGTGGCTCCGTTGAAAAAGTCGTAAGCGTCGTACATTTCTCGGCCTCCCTCGTACCAGAAGAACTGGTCGTTGTCCAACACTGTCGTATAGCGGACGTCCGTGATTCGACTGCCCGGAGCTTCCTCGCGCACAGCGGTCAATTCGGCCGGAGCGCTCCCTTCGGTGACAAAATAGTACGAATAATCCGAATAAACGTTCTGCCGGTGCATGTCCGAATCGAATCGCATCAGGCCTTCGGCGAAAAAGACTACATCATTGCTTCGTCTGAACAGCGGAACCTCGCAAAGGTCGTCGATTAAAGCGTCTTTGCCCGAAAAAGTGAAAATCTCCGGCAGAATACGTCCGCCATAGCCGTAGACTTTCACCCGCGCAATGTCCGAAAAGCCGTAAGACTGCAGCGTAGTAGCCGAGAGCGAATAGAGTCCTTCCTCGCGAACGCGTATTTTCACCCATTTCCCGGTGGCCAGAACAGACTGTGCTGCATATCGCGGGGCGATCTCCTCGCTTTGCGCCCTGCGTGCGGCCGAAACGGCCTGTTCAGGTGCGATTTTGCAAGACACAAGCCGCATATATCGCCCTTTGAGCCGGACAATGGGGGAGAAAGAAACGTCGGTCACGCTCTTTTTCCGCACTGTCCCTATATATATAATGGGTATGACGGAATCTTGCTGAACCGGAAGCTTGTTGCGTTTGATTGTGCGCACCTCTGCGGCACTCAGCGCTTCGTATTCGGGATAAAGTAGCCTGACGCCGTCGATTCGTCCGGCCAGCTGCGTGGTGAACACCGGCAGCCCGTCGGCCGTGACCGGGTAGTCGCCGGCCGGAAGCGAGGAAAACTTTTCCTGCGCTGCCGACGGGAGGCAGAAGCTGCAAAGCAGCAATATGATAGTGAGCAATACTTTTTTCATGACTATTTGATATTGAAGTGCAACACCTCTTCGTTCTCCATTATGCCCGAGACGTGTGTGTCGGGCTCGGCCGGAATCTCGGCGTCCATCGGTCCCAGCAGCAGAATGTCGCCCTGCCGGAGCGTCATCATGCGGCTCACGCATGCGACAATTTCGCCGACGGGCCGCAACATCTCTGCCGTTCGTCCCGAAATCGTGCCGCGGTCCCCGACTTTCAGCGACAGCCTTTGTGGAAGCCCGCTTTCGAGCGGTTTCCATGCGCCGACGGCCACCGATCCCTCGAACGCTTTCGCTCCGGTCCAGGGAAATCCCGCTTTCCTGAGTTTGCCGAACAGCTCGCGCGCCGTGAATGTCGCGGCAACGGTGGCTGCGTCGTAGTAACGTTCGGCAAACCGTGCACCGATTGAGCGTCCCAGCCGCGAGATGCGGACTGCCAGCTGCAATCCTACGGTGCAGGGCACAGCTGCGTCGGGTACGAAGAACG
The DNA here is from genome assembly GCA_022508615.1 of Prevotellaceae bacterium. GTDB lineage: Bacteria > Bacteroidota > Bacteroidia > Bacteroidales > Bacteroidaceae > Alloprevotella. Next base: position 7,531 of record JAFLUW010000043.1, read on the forward strand.
GCCGGCTGTCTTTCAACAGCGACGTGTCCGGCAAGATGCAGATGGCCGGCGTTTCCGTCCGTGTTAACGCGAATCCGGCGTATTTATTGTAGGCGGCGAAATTGTTTTCTATGCAAATCAGTTTCATGAGCCGGCACAAATTTAATAAAAAAAGGCGAGAATGCCTGCCGGGACATGAAAATCGCAGCCTTTTCGCCCGAAGAGAGCGTTCGACCCCTATGATTCGGCTTCCCGACGGAAGAAGAGTTAGCGTACCGCCCGGTCCGGTTGCAGGAATCGGCCGTTTCGGAAAAATAAGAGTCTGTTGATTTTTTGCACATCGGGCCTTTGCGGGCGGAAAAGGGCGTTAGTTGAAAATAGGCTTGTGTCAGTTCAAACTTATTCAGCGTTAATTCAAACTTACTCAGTGTTAGTTTCTCTGAGTAATTTCGGAGCGGGAAGCATGCCGCGTCGAGGGAAGCGCAAGGCAACGGTAATTTCGTTCATGCACCCTGCTTGCCGGTTTTATAATGTGTGTTTCAGCAATTATTTCTCCGTAATTTGTTAAAAACGCATACGGTTTTAATAAAAAGCCTTTGCAAAAAGACAAAGTTTCGCACGCTTGTGCTTACATTTGCGGTATAATTCCGGATGAAAGGCATGAAACGAAGAACGATTTGGGCCATTGCCGCCGTGATGGGTGTTTGCTTTCTGGCGTTAATCTACTTGCAGGTGCGCTACGTGGAAAACGTAGAAGAAATGCGCCGCGAGCAGTTCGACGGCGCCGTGCAGCGGGCACTTTACAGGGCGGCCTATCATCTGGAACTGAAAGGCACGCAACAGGAACTGAAACGTGCGCTTATCGAAATGGAGTCGGAGGACACGACGGGCGTGCCGGTCGACAGCGCAGCCCTCGCACGCTCGTTCGACGTGCTGATGCAGAGCCAGAGGCGCTCGCGGATGGCCATCAGGCCGGAAGAAAAGGTATGGCGCGGCGATGAAGTGAAAATCGACGCTGCGGCCGAGCGGCTGAAACACACGGTGAGGGAACATTTTCTGCACGGACAGCGGCTGGTGAACGAGGTGGTCTACAACTTGCTCTACGAAGCGGGCGAACGACCCTTGAGCGAGCGCATGGACTGCGAGGCTTTCGACAACGACATACGCCGCCAGCTGAAATATGGCGGCATCGAGCTGACCTATCACATACGCGTTACGACCAGCGACGGGCGCGAAATCTACCGCTGTGCCGACTATTCGGAAAAAGGCGGCGAAGTGGTGTACAAACAAGTGCTGTTCCCCGACGATTCGCGCCAGCAGATTGGCGTAGCCATGATTCATTTCCCGGAAATGGAGCGCTACATTTTCGCCAGTGTGAAATTCATGATTCCGGCTCTCGTCTTCACCGTCGTGCTGCTCATCGTCTTCATCTTTACGATTTACACGATTTTCCGGCAAAAGCGTCTTTCGGAAATCAAGCACGACTTCATCAACAACATGACGCACGAGTTCAAAACGCCGCTTTCGAGCATTTCGCTGGCCGCGCAGATGTTGGGCGACGAAAAGATTGTGAAGAAAGCCGACCCGATGATTGCACACCTTTCGGGCGTGATTGTGCAGGAGACGAACCGCATGCGTTTTCAAGTCGAGAAAGTGTTGCAAATGTCGCTGCTCGAGGACCGCGCAGACACATTCAAAATCAAAAAAGTGGACCTGCATGCGCTCATCGACGAAGTGGTGGCCGTGTTCCGCCTGAAAGTCGAGGCTGGAGGCGGCACGATCGAGACGCGGCTCGGGGCAGAGCACCACATGGTGCAGGCCGACCCGATGCATCTGACGAACGTGTTGTTCAATCTGATGGACAACGCCGTGAAATATCAGCACCCCGAGCGCAAATTGTGCCTCGTGGTGACCACAAACGACCGGGGAGGAAGCATCGTCGTGGCCATCGAGGACAACGGCATCGGCATCAAGCGCGAGCATCTGAAAGGAATTTTTGAAAAATTCTATCGTGTGGGCCACGGAAACGTGCACGACGTGAAAGGCTTCGGACTGGGATTGGCCTATGTCCGCAGCGTGATCCGGCAGCACCGGGGAACCATCCGCGCGGAAAGCGATTTCGGCGAAGGTTCGCGGTTTATCATACAGTTGCCGGTCAATAAGTGACAATAACTCAAAAACATAAAGATTATGGAACAGAAACAGCGCATTTTGCTTTGCGAAGACGACGACAATCTGGGTATGCTGCTTCGCGAATATCTGACAGCCAAGGGCTATGACACCTTTCTGGCTACCGACGGCGAGGCCGGTTACGAGGCTTTCCGCACCGGCGACTATAATCTCTGCGTGCTCGACGTAATGATGCCCAAGAAAGACGGCTTTACGCTGGCGCGGGACATACGGAAAGAGGATGCCGACATGCCAATTATCTTTCTGACGGCCAAGAATCTGAAAGAAGACGTACTCGAAGGTTTTGAAATTGGCGCAGATGATTATCTGACGAAGCCTTTCTCTATGGAGGAGCTGACTTTCCGCATCGAAGCCATTCTGCGCCGTGTGGGCGGACGCCAGAAGGAACAGTCGGCTTATCGTCTGGGCTCTTTCGTGTTCGACAAACTCAAACAGACGTTGACGCGCAACGGTGAAACGAAAAAACTCACGACGAAAGAGAGCGATCTGCTCGGACTGCTTTGCAAGAATGCCAACGAACTGTTGCAGCGCGACTATGCGCTCAACGTCATCTGGGACGATGCGAACTATTTCAATGCCCGTTCGATGGACGTCTATATCACGAAACTGCGCAAACATCTGCGCGAAGATGCCGATGTAGATATCATCAACATACATGGCAAGGGATATAAGCTCGTTGTGCCGGCCGGAACGGCACTGTTGCCCGAAGACAGGGAAACGCTGGCTGCCGACGGCGGTGCTGCAAAACGCTGATGGACGTTATGCACAAGGCCGGATTCGTAAATATAGTGGGTAATCCCAATGTAGGCAAGTCTACGCTGATGAATCAGCTGGTGGGCGAACGCATCTCCATAGCCACTTTCAAGGCGCAGACGACAAGACATCGCATCATGGGCATCGTCAATACGCCTGACATGCAAATTGTTTTCTCGGACACGCCCGGGGTGTTGAAACCCAATTATAAGTTACAGGAGTCCATGCTGGCGTTCTCCACGGGCGCACTGAAAGACGCCGACGTGCTGCTTTATGTGACTGACGTCAGAGAAAGTCCTGGAAAGAACAGCGATTTTCTCGAAAAAGTCTCACGAATGGACGTACCTGTACTTGTGTTGATCAACAAAATAGACGATTCGACGCAAGAAGAAGTCACCCGATTGGTGGAAGAATGGCGCGAACGTCTGCCCGAAGCGGAGATTTTGGCCATATCGGCCAAAATGAAGTTCGGTACACAAACTGTGCTTGAACGGGTGAAGGAATTGCTGCCCGAGAGTCCGGCTTATTTCGACAAAGACCAGTGGACGGACAAACCGGCACGTTTTTTCGTCTCCGAAATTGTGCGCGAAAAGATTTTGCTTTATTATGATAAAGAAATTCCGTATGCAGTGGAGGTCGTTGTCGAGCAGTTCAAGGAACACGCTTCGTCTATTCATATTTCCACGGTGATTTACTGCGAGCGCGAAAGTCAGAAAGGAATTCTGATCGGCCACAAGGGGGTCGCCCTGAAGAAAGTGTCGACCGAAGCACGGCGTGCATTGGAAAAATTCTTTGACAAAAGCGTCTTTTTGGAGATATTCGTCAAAGTCGATAAAGACTGGCGGAGCAAAGAAAAGCGTTTGGAGCGTTATGGTTATAAACTCGATTAAAAACGAAGCATGTCATTATTAGCAATAGTAGGACGCCCGAATGTGGGCAAATCAACCCTTTTCAACCGCCTGACCGGTACGCGTCAGGCCATTGTCTCAGACGAGGCAGGTACGACCCGGGATCGGCAGTACGGACATGTCGAATGGTGCGGTCGCGAATTTTCTGTAGTAGATACGGGCGGATGGGTCGTCAACAGCGACGACATTTTTGAAGAAGAAATACGCAAACAGGTGAAGTTGGCGACTGAGGAGGCGGACGCCATACTTTTTGTTGTCGACGTGAAGAACGGAATAACCGACCTTGACGAACAAGTGGCTGACATTCTTCGACGGACCAATGTCCCTGTCATTGTCTGTGCAAACAAAACGGACAACAATGAAGACCGGTATAATGCCAGCGAGTTTTACGCACTTGGTTTGGGGGAACCTTATTGTGTGTCGGCGGCAACGGGATCCGGATCCGGCGATTTGCTGGATATCGTTGTGGAACGTCTTGGAGAAGATAAAACCGACGCCGTACACGATGATAACGTGCCCCGCTTTTGTGTAGTAGGACGGCCCAATGTTGGAAAGAGCAGCTTGACAAATGCCTTTATCGGTGAAGAACGGAACATTGTGACCGACATTGCCGGCACGACGCGCGACTCCATCTTGACGCGTTATAATAAGTTCGGATTCGACTTTTATCTGGTCGATACGGCCGGTATACGCAAAAAAAATAAAGTGAACGAGTCTCTCGAATTTTATTCTGTGATGCGCAGCATCCGGGCTATAGAAAATTCGGACGTCTGTATTTTGTTGCTTGACGCGACACGCGGTATTGAGGGACAAGATTTGAACATCTTTTCCGTCATTCAGCGCAACCAGAAAAGTCTGATCGTCGTTGTTAACAAATGGGATTTGGTGGAAGACAAATCGAAAGAAGCCGTAGAACACTTCGAACGTGCCATTCGCGAGCGTTTGGCACCGTTTACGGACTTTCACATCGTGTTCGCTTCGGCTTTGACGAAGCAGCGCATCTTCAAAGTGCTCGAATTGGCACAAGAAGTTTACGAAAGTCGCAACACACGTATCCCGACAAGCCGGCTCAATGAGGAAATGCTCCCGCTAATCGAGAACTATCCCCCGCCTTCGATCAAGGGAAAGTTCATTAAAATAAAGTATTGCGCCCAATTGCCCGGTGTGCAGATTCCTTCTTTCGTCTTCTACGCTAACTTACCGCAGTATGTAAAGGAGCCGTACCGTCGTTTCCTCGAGAATAAAATCCGTGAACGCTGGAATTTCACGGGAACGCCGATTAACATTTTTATCCGTCAGAAGTGATGAGACGCATAATGGGACAGTTGTTTCTTGTCGGGTTCTGTTGCGCATGTTCGGGTGGGGAAATGACGGATTCTTCCGGTCCGGCGTGCGCTCCCGACACAGCACAGATTGATTCGATGCTCGCTCCGTTGCTGCGGGGCGACTATGATGGCTTTGTCGGACAGCTTGCTTCCTGCGAAGGTCAACCCGAGTCGTATCGCCACCAGATGGCTATGGCATATAAACAATGTTTTTCGAAAACTCCGCTTTCCGGATTCCGCGTATCGCGGATAGAGATGCCACGTGACAGCGTAGCCGAAGTGTTCGTACTGGCCGAAACACCGCAGGGTAGGGAAGAGATACTCCTGCGTATGGTATACACGGAAGGGCACGGCTGGCAATTCCGGTAGTTTTCTGCACAATACGGACAAGCAGGCAGATACGGTCTTCCACTGCCTTCGCAAAAGCTATTTGCTGGCACAAAGAGTCTTTCTCGCATAAACTTAGTATATTTGCATCTCAATTATCCAATAATACGTTCAAAATGAAGTTGAAATTGTGGCTCATTGGCCTTTCGACCCTCTTTTGTTCCGTTCTTTTCGCGCAAGGCAGAAAAGGCGACACTACGATCTACGTTTTCGGATACGCTACGTCGTTCAATGATTCGACAGTCGTGCTGACTTCCGTGCAGCCTTTGCCCGGAGTGACGCTGGAGTCGAGGACAAAATTCCTGCCTGGCCGCGAGGGTTATTCCTATCAGTTGAAAACTTATCTGGAAAGCCGTGAGCCGAAAGTGCAGACTTGTGCCGTATTTTTTGCCAAAACGCGTGCCCGGCTCGAAAAGAAATATGTTGCGTTGCGCAACCGCTTAAAGGCGAACAAAAAAGTGAGACTCAGAGAGCTTGGCGCCTCGGAATTCACGTTTGCGCCGTCTGTTCTTCCTTGATTTACATACAATCCACAGGCTTATGACCGACAGTCAATCCACAGCCAGCCGTTACGAACTGCTTTTTCGTGTGGCCGATGCCGATTTTCGGCTTATTTTCAGCGGAACAGAGGACCGTCGTCGACTGATCGATTCCTGTTATCCTTTTTATCAACGTTTCGGCTCGGCGGGCGAGGCGCCAATCTTTACGCTTGAGGTGGACGACAATCTTCTGACGCCCGAACCCGAAGGCCGGGAAATGGGACAGTTCGATTGCGGTGGAATCAACCACGGTGTTTACCGGCTTGACCGCGCTGCGGGCGGATATAAAATCATTATCGGCACGACGGACGGCGGCACGTCGTGCGTACTCCGCAGCAATGCCGACTTTTCCAAATGCGAGGCGTCGCTTTTCGGCAATGAAGACTCGCAATCGTTTGGATTGAAAAATGCACTGATGCTCTGTTTCGCGTTTGCGGGAGCCTATCACGATATTCTGCTCATTCATGCCTCCGTGCCCATGCTTGCCGGCATCGGCTACCCTTGTCTCGGCGTGAGCGGTACGGGAAAATCCACCCATCGTCGCAACTGGGAGAAATACATCCCCGGTGTGGAAATGCTCAACGACGACAATCCCGCTTTGCGCGTGGTCGGAAACGAAATCTACGTCTACGGCACGCCCTGGAGCGGCAAGACCCCGTGTTATCGGAACGTGCGGCAGAAGCTCGGCGGCTTCATCCGGCTGGAGCAGGCCACCCGCAACGAATTGCAGCGCCTGTCTCCGCTGCAAACCTTTGTAAGTCTTCTCAATTCTTCCTCCACGATGATGTGGGACAAACCTTCCTACGACCGCATCACGGATACATGCAGCCGCATAGCCGGCAGCGTACCCGCCGTCCATCTGAAAAACCTGCCCGACAAGGAAGCCGTCGCGCTCTCCTACAAAGCGCTCGTGCTCGGTTGCTGGAACGGCAGCGCGCAACCGGCGGAAAACAACGCTCCGGCATGAACACCATCAGCGTCCCCAACGAAATCCTCATTCCCCGGATAGCAGAGTTCATCGCCGAGGGACACACTGCGACGTTTCGCGTCAAGGGGCGCTCCATGCGCGCCTTTCTCGAAGACGGCCGCGATCAAGTCGTACTTTCCCCCTTCGACGCCGGACGGTTGCGCCGGGGCGACGTCGTGCTGGCCGAAGTCGCGCCCCGATGCTACGTGTTGCACCGCATCGTGGCCCGCGAGGGCGACCGGCTGACGTTGCGCGGCGACGGCAACATCCGCGGCTGCGAAACCTGCCGGGTGAGCGACGTGCTGGGTCTGGCCAGCGGATTTCTTCGCAAGGGCCGGCAGACGCCCGACCGCACCGACGGCCTGAAATGGCGCATTTACTCAGCCCTGTGGCCGCAAAACCCTTTTCTCCGGCGGCTGGCACTGGCGGCCTACCGTCGTCTGTATTTACGATTCACCCACCAAAATCCCATAAAATGAAAATAAAAGCAGGATTCACGCTGAAAGACATCTGCGGCGAAAAAGTCATTCTCGCCGAAGGCATTGAAAATATCGACTTCTCCCGTATGATCAGTCTCAACGAGACGGCTGCGTTCCTTTGGAACACGCTGGCCGAGAAGGGAGAAGCCGATGAACGCGAACTGGCCGAAGCGCTTTGCACCGAATACGACGTCGACGATGAGACGGCCGCAGCCGACGTCGCCGCCCTCAGTCGCCAATGGACGGAACAGGGCGTCGTCGAACCCTAACCGCCCGTCCGTCGTCCTTCGGCCTGCCGCCGGTTCGCCTTGTGCGTTCGAAAATCGAAAAAGGCGGGAGATAGGCAAAACTA
>JAFLUW010000044.1 GCA_022508615.1 Prevotellaceae bacterium
ATTTTTACATTACGAATTAAAAATAATTCTAATGAAAAAGCTTTCATAAGCGACATTAATTTCAAACTCTTAGATGCCGAAAAGATTGAAGTTGAAGAGTCTGGAATATATGACTATACATTTAGTGATTTTATGCCAAGCACATTCTTCTTCACGACAATAGAGCCAAATATCGGCAGAGAGGAACAAGTAGGGTATTCCGTAAAAGAAGAAGACTATTATCTAAGCATAAATGGGCATATAATGGCGAGAATACCAATAAAATCTCAAAAATAAGACCTAATTGTAAAAAGTAGCAAAGATTTTAACTTCTTTAATCCCGAACTGCAAAATCAAGCATCGCCTGCGAAATCGAAATGATTTTGCAGGCGATGTCTTTTTCTTCGTACCACTCCCCGAAAGTCAGCGCGAGGCAGGCAACCAAACCTCGCTGCGCGTGAGGGCATAGGGCAAAAGGGCGACTTCGAAAGGCTTGTCTTTCCCTTCGGCCGATATGGCGCGCACCACGACGGCGTAGAGGTCGCTTCCCTCGATGTCGTCGAGGCGCAGGGGCTCGTCGGTCAGAAAATGCACGTCGGTCATACCCGCCGGGCAGGCGTAGGCCATCGGGCCGAACAGAATGGCGGCGCGCCCGTCGGCACAAATGACGCGCGGCACGAGCGGAAGTTCGAAAAAGACCTCGTCGCCGTTGTTCCAGCGGCGCTCTATCTCGATATAGCCCCGCACAAGGCGCACGTCGGTCTCGCGGCCGTTCACGCGTACAGTCGGACACGTGCCTGCCCACGAAGGAAGGCGCAGCCGAAGGCACTCGCGCGTGCCGTTCGCGGCCATACCGTGCACACGCACCCGCACCCGGCCGTCGGCGGGAAGGGCTGTCAGCACGTCGAGACGCAAGTCGCGCCGCGCATCGCTCACGTGCGCGCCCGAACCTATATAGTAGTTGACGTAGACAGCCTCGTCGTCTGAGCCGAAAGCCGCTCCCACCCCATTAAGCAGGGCTGAGGCCGCGACATGACGTTCCACGAGATCGCGGGGATAGCGCAGCGAAGCGGTCAGCACGTTGAACAGGAGCGTTTCGACGGCTTCAGCATAATCGGCGAGGCCCGTTTGCGTCCAAAGATAGACCGCTGCGTTCAGCGCACCGGCGGCCGCATAGGCATCGGCCGCTCCGGATGGTACAAGGGCTGGCGCGAAATTACGGCGCCAGCTTTCGGCCAGCGCTTTGCCCTCTTTGCGGCTCAGATGATCGTAGGAGAACGGACGGGATGTCAGTCCGGGATCGACATTCAGCGCTTCCACGCGAAAATTAGCCAGCCCCACCGCATAGATCTGCACTTCATCGGCCGGCGTGCAACGCCACGCTGCGCCGGGAGCACAGAAAGCCGCGCGCATCGTAAAGAAGAGGAGGAGAAAAAGGAAGTGTCTTTTCGCGTACATGGATGGTATTTCAATTTGGAGCGTGCCGCGACGGACACACTGCGTTTAGGCATGCAAAGTTAGCAGAATCCGCCCGAAACTGTCTCCACGACAAGAAAATAATGCACATTGCGGACAAAAACTTTGCGGACTTGGCGTTTCTTAACAACTTTGCGACATGGCACTGCACGCTCCCACTGAGGAATCGCGCCAGTTCATGCGACGGCGCGTGACAGAACATACCGCAAAGACCTTTCGCAAACACGGCATAAAGTCTGTGCGGATGGACGACATTGCACGCGATTTGCAAATATCCAAACGTACGCTCTACCAGTTGTTTCGCGACAAGGAGGAACTGCTCAAAGCCAGCCTCGAAGACGAGAAACAGAAGCAGGACGCAGCCTTTCGGGCGCTGCTTTCGGGCACCAATAACCGGCTGGAAGCCATTCTGCTGTTTTTCAAGCACCGGATGTTGGAAATCGAGGCCACTTCGCCGCGTTTTTTCATCGACCTGGCCTGCTATCCGCAGGTGCTCGAACGCTTTCTGCACGAACGTGAGGCCATAGCCGAGCAGGCTATCAATTTCCTGAAGCAGGGCATCGGCGAAGGGCTGTTTCGAGCGGACATCAACTTCGATATCGTCTACCGCATTATCGCCCAAATGTCCGACAACAGCATCGGCGAGGCTTATTTTCAGGAACGCACGCCGTTTGCCGAGCTGTACGCCAATACGGTCATCGTCTATCTGCGCGGATGTCTCACGAAGGAGGGCATGCGCGTGATGGAAGAAATATGGGGTCGGTGAGCGACAGCGGCTGCGGCCGCGTCATTGCATTTTTTTTTGTATTTTTGCCGCCAAACAATTATTTCTGCCCGAAACATGAAACAAATTCTGGCCCTTGCCCTCTGTGGCGCAATTCTTCTGCCCGCCTGCGCACAAACCGGTGCCGGCACAGGAAAGCGCAAGTGGGACGCGCAGATAGAACTCCTGTTGAAAGCGGCTGAAGCTGATACGTCTGCATTCGTCATGGCCGCAGGAAAGAGCAATACCGCAGTGCGAACGACCGGCATACTGATCGACTGTTCCGACCCGCAGGCCGTGGCCGACGATATCCGCTCGCATGGCTACCGGGCCGAAGTGCTCGGCAGCCGTGCTGTGAAAGCCGTTTTGCCGGTCACGCACATAAGAACGCTGGGCGAGTGCCAAGACGTACATTTTATCCACACTCCACGGAAATTTCGCCCGCTGCTTTCCGATGCACGCGCTGACACGAAGGCCGACAAGCTCCATACAGGCACAGAACTGGAAACTCCGTTTACGGGGAAAGACGTTGTTGTCGGCGTTATCGACCAAGGATTCGAATATCGCCACATCGCTTTCACCGATGCCGAAGGCCGAAGCCGCGTCGTCTCCATGCTGAATCATTCGAATTACGATCCGGATTTCGGGGACAACGTACAACCCACGACCGAAATTCCCGACGGACACGACGCCCTGCCGGCTGGTGGTCATGCCACACATGTGACAGCCATTGCCGCCGGTTCGGTTGTCGAAGGCGGGAATTTGCAGGGATTCGCGCCCGAGGCGGACATTATCATGGTTCCGTCATCGTTGATGGACGACGGCATCATCGCCGAAGTCAAATATATCAAGGAAACTGCCGAGGCTGCCGGAAGGCCGTGGGTGGTCAATATGAGTTTCGGCCAGCAGCTCGGCCCGCACGACGGCAGCACACTCTATGACCGCACGCTGAACGAATACATAAAACCAGGCGGCCTCATCGTGGCAGCCATGGGCAACGAGGCACAGGAGAAACTGCACGCTTCGCACACGTTTGCGAAAGACGGCGAAACGGTATATCTCGTATTCAGCGCACCTGATGCGGACTATCCCTACAACATTGCCGGCTTGTGGGAACAAACGGCGGACGGGAAGCATCATCTGACGGTCAAACCGGTGCGTACGAACGCGACCGGAAGCATTTTCCGCGAACTGACGGCTACAGAGATGAAGTCGGCCATTATCTATGAAGACTTAGGCATAGACATAGAAACGGGAAAGGAGTATTATCTCATACAAGCGATACCTTCGGCACTCCAGTCAACCTATCCGAATTTCGCCCTTAGCATTACCGGAAACAAGGGGGATTCTTTTCATGCCTGGTGTAACGTAGGCCAGGGTTCTTTCCTCAACTCCACACGCACCGACGTTGTGACAGGCGACAATCTCTACTGCGTCTCTGAAGGTGGTGCGACCATTCCCAAGGCTATTGCCGTGGGTGCCTATACAGTGACAAACAGATTCAAATCGCTCAACGGAAACACATACGAATATCCAGGCCTGAGATCGGGCGATATGGCTTCTTTTTCCAGCTACGGCCCATATCTGGGCAAGGAGCTGAAACCGTCCATCGCAGCTCCCGGCGGTAACATCAAAAGTGCATTCAACCGTTTCGACAGAACTTTCAGTCTGATCGATGAAACCATCGTGGCGAAACTTGAAAAGAACGGTCGAACGGACTATTACGGCGTAAAGAACGGAACGTCGATGGCCACGCCGGCCGTAACCGGCATCATAGCAATGTGGCTGCAGGCTTGTCCGACACTGACCTACGAACAGATCATGCAAATCTTTGCCGAGACCGGACGCAAGTTCAACGGACAAGGAAACAATTGGCACAATTGGTACGGATACGGGAAGATCGATGCTTACGAAGGACTGAAACGTGTACTCGCCCTTACCGGAATTGACGATGTGGAACTCAACAGCCAGCAACCCGTAACCATTTGTAAAGAGGATCGTACATGGCGCATCCTTTTTAACAATAACGAAAGCGACGTCACGGTGTCTGTGTACGATATGGCCGGTCATCTCATCTTTCAACAACATGCCGACCAACCACGTGCGGCTGAAGAAATCATTCTCCCTTTCGACAGCTACAACGCTGGTGCATATATTGTGCGCATACGGACTCCGCGCCAAAGCATCTCGCGGAAAGTCATCATAAAATAAACATAGCGACATGAATCTTCTCGACCTCAGCGAACAAGAAATAAACCGCCGGCACGCACTCGAGGAACTGCGGTCCCGTGGCATTGATCCTTATCCCGCGGCAGCATATCCGACGGATGCATATTCCGAAGATCTAAAAGCCTCTTTTTCAGACGATGCGTCTCGGCGCGAAGTCCGCATCGCCGGCCGTATGATGAGCCGGCGGATCATGGGTAAAGCATCGTTTGTCGAGCTGCTCGATTCGAAAGGCCGCATACAAGTTTACATAACACGCGATGACATTTGTCCCGGCGACGACAAGGATCTGTATAATGTCGTATTCAAAAAATTGTTCGACCTGGGCGATTTTATCGGTGTGAAAGGTTTTGTATTCCGTACCCAGACCGGCGAAATATCCGTGCATGCCCAGGAACTCGTGCTGCTTTCGAAAAGCCTGAAACCACTGCCCGTAGTCAAGGAAAAGGACGGAACGACTTACGATTCCTTTGACGACCCCGAATTGCGCTATCGTCAGCGCTACGTAGACCTCATCGTGAATCCGGGAGTCAAGACTACTTTCGAGAAACGCGCCGTCATGATTCGCACGCTGCGTCAGGCACTCGACGAAGCCGGATATACGGAAGTCGAAACGCCCATTTTACAAAGCATTCCGGGCGGAGCGAGCGCGCGCCCTTTCATTACGCACCACAATACGCTGGGTGTCGACCTCTATCTGCGCATTGCCACCGAACTTTATTTGAAACGTCTCATCGTAGGCGGTTTCGAAGGCGTATACGAGATTGGCAAAAATTTCCGCAACGAGGGAATGGACAAAAGTCACAACCCCGAATTTACTTGCATGGAACTCTATGTAAGTTATAAGGACTACAATTGGATGATGTCCTTCACGGAAAAGTTGCTCGAACGCATTTGTATCGCCGTCAACAACTCGACCGAGGCGCAGATAGACGGACAGACCATCAGTTTCAAGGCGCCCTATCGCCGCCTGCCCATACTTGAAGCCATCAAGGAAAAGACAGGTTATGACCTCAACGGCAAAAGCGAGGACGAAATCCGCAAAATTTGCCTCGAACTCGGCATGGAAATCGACGACACGATGGGAAAAGGCAAACTCATCGACGAAATTTTCGGCGAATACTGCGAAGGCTCCTACATACAGCCCACTTTTATCACCGACTACCCGGTCGAGATGTCGCCGCTCACGAAACGTCACCGCACGAACCCCGCACTGACCGAGCGATTCGAACTTATGGTCAACGGAAAAGAGTTGGCCAATGCCTATTCCGAGCTCAATGACCCACTCGACCAGGAAGAACGCTTCCAAGACCAATTGCGGCTTTCCGAAAAGGGCGATGACGAAGCCATGTTCATCGACCGCGACTTCCTTCGCGCGCTGCAATACGGCATGCCGCCCACTTCGGGCATCGGCATCGGCATCGACCGTTTGGCTATACTCATGACGGGACAACCCACTATACAAGAAGTGCTCTTCTTCCCCCAAATGCGTCCCGAGAAGAAGGCTCCGCGCGATGCAGCAGCCAAATATATCGAAGCAGGCATCGAAGAAGCCCTCGTTCCCGTGCTGCAAAAGGCTGGATACAACCTCGTGAGCGACCTGCAAGGCGTTAATGCGCAAAAAATACAGCAACAAATCGGCGAAATCATCAAGAAATACAAACTCAACCTCGCCAAACCTTCGGTAGCCGACATCGAGAAGTGGACAGTACAGGAAAAATAGCCGTCATCGGCAGCGGAAGCTGGGCTACGGCCGTGGCAAAAATCGTTTTGGAGCGCACGGAGCATATTTATTGGTATATGCGGCGCTCCGAATCCATCGAAGATTTCAAACGGCTGGGCCACAATCCGTCCTACCTCACGAGCGTACATTTCGACACGCGCCGGATTACGTTTTCTACGGACATCAACGACGTTGTCCGCGCCTGCGACACGCTTCTTTTCGTCACGCCGTCACCCTATCTCAAAGGTTTGCTCAAACGACTCCGCACGAGGCTCAGCGACAAGTTCGTCGTGACTGCCATCAAAGGCATCGTGCCCGACCGCAACCTCGTCTGTTCTGAATATTTCCGACAGGAGCTCAACGTGCCCGAGGAAAATCTTGCCGTGCTCGGCGGCCCGAGCCACGCCGAGGAAGTTGCTTTCGGCCGACTCACCTATCTCACCGTCGGCTGCTCCGATTCCCGCAAGGCACGCCTGCTGGCCGACGCCATTGCCTCGGGATATGTGAAGACGAAGACCAGTGCCGACGTCATCGGCATCGAATATGCCTCCGTTCTCAAGAATGTCTACGCCATTGCCGCCGGTATCTGCTCGGGATTGAAGTATGGCGACAATTTTCAAAGCGTGCTCATGGCCAATGCCGTGCAAGAGATGCAACGCTTTCTGCAAGCCGTCTACCCCATTTCGCGCAATGTCTACGATTCCGTCTACTTGGGCGACCTTCTCGTGACGGGCTACTCCAACTTCTCGCGCAACCGCATCTTCGGCACCATGATCGGCAAAGGATACAGCGTCAAGAGCGCACAAGTCGAGATGGAAATGATAGCCGAAGGCTATTTCGGCACAAAATGCATGAAAGAAATTAACCATGCCTTCCGCGTCAACATGCCTATCCTCGATGCCGTCTATAATATTCTCTACGAACGTATTTCCCCGCAAATAGAAATCAAACTGCTCACCGACAGCTTCCGCTGATTGCTCTGCCGGAAGCATTTTCATCCCGCACATTTTCCTCTCCGCCTATGGAAGAAACTATAAAGAAGCGCCCCGACGTGCTCGAATGCGACGTCGTCCGTTTTCAGAACAACAAAGAAAAGTGGGTCGCCTTCGTCGGTCTGCTCGACGGCCGTCCCTATGAAATTTTCACCGGCATACAGGACGACGACGAAGGCATCGTTCTCCCCAAGACCGTGACCGGCGGAAAAATCATCAAGCGCATCACGGCCGACGGCCAGAAATTCTACGACTTCCAGTTTGAAAACCGCCGCGGCTACAAGACTACCGTCGAGGGACTCTCCGAAAAGTTCAACAAAGAGTACTGGAACTACGCCAAACTCCTCTCCGGCATGCTGCGTTACCGCATGCCCATCGAAAACGTCGTGCATCTCATCTCCTCGCTCGACTTCGACGGCGACGGCATCAACACTTGGAAAATCGGCGTCGAGCGCGCTTTGAAAAAATACATCCCCGGCGCCGAAAGCGACGATTGAAAAAGGAGGCACAGCCCATGACATCCGGCGAAACATCTCCCTGCGTGGCCGTAACCTCCCTTCACGTCCGCCTTCACGACGTGCGACTGACGGCTCACATCGGCGTGCTCGAACAAGAGCGCGTCGTGGCAGGCGATTTCCTCGTCAATCTCGACCTCACAATCGGTCATGCCGAAGCGGCTGTCTTTGCCGACGACCTCTCGGCCACAGTCGATTACGCCAAAGCCTACGCCGTCGTGCGCGAATGCATGCGCCGTCCCTACCAACTCCTTGAACGTGCCGCCGGAGCCGTCGCTCAGGCGCTGCTCGACCAGTTTCCGCAAGTGGAACGCCTCAGTGTGGACGTCCGCAAGGTCAATCCGCCCATGGGAGCCGCTTCGGCCGGAGCTTCGGCCTGCGTCACTCTGGCCCGTCCGAAAGAGTACGAAAACTTAGTCTGAGATAGTTCAAACTTAGTCTGAGTAAGTTTGAACTATCTCAGGCTAAGTTTTTCCTAACACGGAAGAAATTCCGCACAGCCCGTCTACGCGCCGACGAAACGGCACGCCACGCCTCCGGCAGACTTTGAAAACCTGCCGGAGGCGTGGCGCGTTTCCGGCTCAGCAGCCGCAATCGCATTCCGTCACGGCGAGGAAGCATTCCGGCTCGTGTGCACAGATGACACCCACCGCTTGCAGGAAGGCATACACCGTGACCGTCCCCACGAACTTCATTCCCCGCCGTTTCAAGTCCTTCGACACGGAGTCCGACAGCGGCGAACGTACCCGTCCCGCCTCGTGCAGCACGCGTCCGTCCGTGAAATGCCAGAGATAGGCGGCAAACGACCCGTATTCGCGCCCGATGGCGATGAATACGCGCGCGTTCGTCACCGCTGCCGCAATCTTCATCCGGTTGCGGACAATGCCTGCGTCGTGCAGCAGCGCCTCGCGTTTCGCTTCGTCGTAGTCCGCCACGCGCCGGCAGTCGAAACCATCGAAAGCCCGGCGGAAAGCCTCGCGCTTGTTCAGCACGCACTCCCACGAAAGCCCGGCCTGGAACGTTTCGAGCAGGAGCATTTCGAACAGCTGCGCATCGTCGTACACGGGCACGCCCCATTCGCTGTCGTGATAGGCCACATAGCGCGGATTGTTCAGGTTGCACCAACGGCAGCGCTTCACTTCTTTTCCCATGGTCTGCATCGCTTCCGCCCTCAACAGCCGCTGCCGTCTATCGCACAGGCTTCGCCCGCATCCGCAGGACGCGGGCGCAAACCGGCCAGCCGGGCGTCGAGCGTTACGCTGCCGTCTTCGAGCACGAAGCACGGTATGCCCGCCGCACCCTGCGCCCGTGCTTCGTCGAAGGCCGGTTCCGTGTCGCGCAGGCGCAGAAATTCTTTCAGAAACTTCACGTGCCGACCGATGTCGACCAGCTCGTAACGACCATCACCTTCTATCTGCCCCTCGATCCAAGTGCAATCGGGGCAAGTCGCCATTCCGTAGACTTTTATCATGCGTTTCTCCTTTCTTATTTTGTTTTACAATTATTCGTTCGTTTTTCCGGAGAGGATATCGGCTGTTTTATTCTTCCTCGCCGGCAAAATTACGAAAAAGGTTGCGCCCGTCCAGTCGCCTGTCCGCCGCAATCGGACGAAAAAACGGTGGCCGGCCGAAGTGTTAAAATCTTTTACAATTTCTGCCGGAAGAAAAAAGCGGAATCTCTCCGAAACCACCCAGAGTTTCAGCGCACAACGCCCGCCGTGAAAACCGTCAGGCATATGGATAACAGCACAAAAAGGGCCGAAATGGCGAAAAACGGAAAGTTTGTTTTGCCAGAAACAGATAAATTACTATTTTTGACGGGTGTAACCTCACTTCGACGGGAGGTGCGCCACGTTCAACGACTTAAATCTAATACACATATAAATATGAGTTACTTACATTTTGACCGGACGCAGATGGCCAACCTGCAGGATTCGCTGATGAAGGAACTCCTCATTACGAACCGCGCGGGAGCGTACTGCTCTACGACCCTGACTGGCTGCAATATCCGCAAATATCATGGTCTGCTCGTCGTTCCCCTGCCCGGCATCGACGACGAAAACCACGTGCTGCTCTCTTCACTCGACGAAACCATTGTCCAGCACGGCGCCGAGTTCAATCTCGGTCTGCACAAGTATGCCGGCGATAATTTTGCACCGAAAGGACACAAATATATACTGTCGTTCGAATGGGACAAGGTGCCGACATGGATTTACCGTATCGGCGGCGTGCTGCTGAAAAAGGAACTGGCCTACGACATGGCCGTGCATCGCCTTTACATCCGCTACACGCTGCTCGAAGCCCACAGCAAGACGACGCTGCGGCTCAAACCATTCCTTGCTTTTCGCAGCGTACGCGCATGGACACACGAGAACGCCCAGGCAGATATGGGATACCGCAGCGTAAGGAGCGGCATAGCCATGCGGCTTTACACGGGCTACCCGGAACTGTTCATGCAAGTGAGCCGCACGGCTGAATGGCACCATCAACCCGACTGGTATCGCGGGCTCGACTACCCCAAAGAGCGCGAACGCGGATACGAAGCGACGGAAGATCTCGTCGTGCCGGGCTATTTTGAGATGACAATCGAGAAAGGAAAGCCCATCGTCTTCTGCGCTTCGCTCGAAGAGGCTGCTCCCCGCACGCTGGGCGGACTGATGGAGAAGAATATGGACGCACTCGACACGCGCGACAACTTTTACGAGTGTCTCGTAAACGCTGCGCACCAGTTCGGCGTGCACCGCGACGGCGAACACTATCTGCAGGCCGGATGGCCCTGGTTCAAATGCCGCGCACGCGACATGCTCATCTCGCTGCCGGGCCTGACTTTCTCCATAGGCGAACCCGAACGCTTCGAACGCTATTGGACGACGATGGAAAAAGCCCTGCGCGACTTCATCGAAAGACGTCCCGTCAGCGTGGCCATACATGAAGTGGAGCAACCCGACACTTTGCTCTGGGCCGTGTGGAGTTTGCAGCAATACGGCAAGAATGTTTCCCGGGAAGCCTGCCGTGAACGCTACGGCAACCTCGTGCGCGACATGATGGACTTCATTCGCAACGGCAAACATCCCAATCTGTTCCTCCACGACAACGGCCTGCTCTACTCCAACGGTACGGAAACGGCCGTTACGTGGATGAACGCCACGGCTGGCGGCCGGCCCATCATCCCGCGTTCGGGTTATATCGTGGAATTCAACGCACTGTGGTATAATGCCATCATGTTCTACCGGCAAATGCTCGAAGAAACGAACAGCGCCGAAAGTCTGGCCGAAGCCGGCAAGTGGAAAGAACTCGGCGAAAAGGTGCAGCAGTCATTCAAGGAAACTTTCCTCAACGAACACGGCTATCTGCTCGACTATGTCAACGGTCAGATGATGGATTGGAGCGTACGACCGAACCAGATTTTTGCCATAGCACTCGATTACTCCCCTCTATCGATTCGCGAACGTAAAGGCGTGCTCGACATTTGCACAAAAGAACTCGTCACCCCCAAAGGACTCCGCTCTCTCTCCCCGAAAAGCGGCGGCTATAACCCGCTTTACATCGGACGGCAGGAGCAGCGTGACTATGCCTACCACAACGGCACCGCCTGGCCCTGGCTGATGGGATTCTACCTTGAAGCCTACATCAAAGTCTACAAGATGAGCGGAATCAACTTCATCGAACGCAAACTCATCGGCTTCGAAGAAGAACTTTTCTATCACTGCGTCGGAACCATACCTGAACTTTTCGACGGCAACCCGCGGTTCAGCGGACGCGGCGCAGTGTCGTTCGCCATGAACGTGGGCGGCATTCTGCGTGC
Organism: Prevotellaceae bacterium; assembly: GCA_022508615.1. Lineage (GTDB taxonomy): Bacteria > Bacteroidota > Bacteroidia > Bacteroidales > Bacteroidaceae > Alloprevotella. The sequence continues at coordinate 11,479 of JAFLUW010000044.1, forward strand.
CATCCGACTGCTTCAGAAAATCACTCACGAACTGGAAGCTGCAGACTGAACCGTTCCGGCCATGTCCGGCAGTGAGAAGCCTCAGCCAGGATAAATGCCGACAAACACGAAATAATCTAAATCCTATACTATGAAAGTCTTAATGTTCGGATGGGAGTTCCCGCCTCATATCCTTGGCGGACTCGGTACGGCCAGCTACGGCATCACTGCTGGCTTGGCCAAACAGCCCAACATGGAAATAACCTTCTGCATCCCCCGGCCATGGGGCGATGAAGACAAAAGTTTCATGAATATCATCGGCATGAACCAAACTCCCGTCGTTTGGAAAGATGTCAGCCGAGAACATGTGGAAAGCCGCATAGGCGATAAAATGAGTCCGGAACTCTATTATGCACTTCGCGACCATATCTATGCCGACTTCAGCTACCGCATGACCGACGACCTTGGCTGCATCGAATTTTCGGGCCGCTATCCCGACAATCTCTATGAGGAAATCAATAATTATTCTATCGTAGCCGGCGTTATCGCCCGCCAACAGCAATACGACCTTATCCACGCGCACGATTGGCTGACCTACCCCGCCGGTATCCACGCGAAAAATGTCAGCGGAAAGCCTCTCGTCATCCACGTACACGCCACAGATTTCGACCGCTCCCGCGGACAGGTCAATCCCACAGTGTACAGCATCGAGAAAGACGGCATGGACCACGCCGACCTTATCATGTGCGTCTCCGAATTGACGCGGCAGACCGTTATCAACCACTATCATCAGGATCCTGCCAAGTGCATTGCCATGCACAATGCCGTATATCCGCTTGCGCCCGAAATACAAGAAATCGTCGACAAAGGCCGCACGCCCAAAGACAACAACGAGAAAACTGTCACCTTCCTCGGCCGCATCACGATGCAGAAAGGGCCTGAATACTTTGTCGAAGCCGCTGCGCTCGTGCTCGAACGCACACACAACATCCGCTTCTGCATGGCCGGATCGGGCGATAAGATGCAGGAAATGATAGATTTGGCCGCTGCCCGCGGCATTGCCGACCGCTTTCACTTTCCCGGTTTCATGAAAGGCAAACAAGTTTACGAAACATTCCGTGAAAGCGACGTTTACGTTATGCCTTCGGTGAGCGAACCTTTCGGCATTTCGCCCCTCGAAGCCATGCAATGCGGCGTCCCCTCGATTATTTCCAAACAGAGCGGCTGTGCGGAGATTCTCGACAAGTGCATCAAGACGGACTATTGGGACATTCAGTCCATGGCCGACGCCATTTATTCCATTTGCACGAACGAAGGTCTCTACAACTACCTGCGCGATGAAGGCAAGACAGAGGTAGACCAGATTACCTGGGAGAAAGTCGGCGAACGTATCCTTGCCTGCTACAACTCCGTGCTCGAACGCTACGGCCGGTAAAGGCATCGCCGCAACTGCAACAAAGAAAAAATAACCTCAAAAGCAAGAACACTATGAAAACCGTCTGCTTATATTTCGAAATCCACCAAAATATCCACCTGAAGCGCTATCGTTTCTTCGACATCGGCACCGACCATTATTATTACGACGACTACGAAAACGAACGCTCCATCACCGAAACCGCCGAACGCTCCTACGTTCCCGCCCTCGAAACCCTCATCGAGATGCAAAAGCGTTACGGCTCCTACTTCAAGTGCGCCATTTCGCTTTCGGGCTGCGCCATCGAACAGTTGGAGAACCACGCACCGCAAGTCATCGAATTGCTTCAGGAACTCGCCGCTACCGGCTGCGTGGAGTTCCTTGCCGAACCATACAGCCACGGCTTCTCGTCGCTTAAGAACGCCGAAAGTTTCAAAGACGAGGTGCGCCGCCTCTGCAAAAAGGTCAAAAGCCTTTTCGGCCACGAGCCCAAGATATTCCGCAACTCTTGCCTCATCTACAGCGACGAAATCGGCGAAATGGTGGCCGGCATGGGCTTCAAAGGCATGCTGGCCGAAGGCGCCAAGCACGTGCTCGGCTGGAAAAGCCCGCATTTCGTCTATCATTGCAACCGCAACCCCAAGCTCAAACTCTTGTTGCGCGATTACAGCCTGAGCGAAGACATCAGCTTCCGTTTCAACGATTCGTCGTGGAGCGAATATCCCCTCTTTGCCGGCACTTATGCCGACTGGATAGCCCAACTGCCCGAAGAAGATCAAGTCATCAACATCTTCATGGAACTTTGTGCGCTCGGCATTTTCCAGCCGCTTTCGTCGGGCATCCTCGAATTCATGAAAGCCCTGCCCGAACAGCTCAAGGAGCGCGGCGTCGTTTTCTCCACGCCCAGCGAAATCTGTTCGAAAATGAAAAGTGCCGGCCCGATAGACGTGCCCTACCCCACTTCGTGGGTCGACGAGGAGCGCGACCTCTCGCCCTGGCTCGGCAATCAGATGCAACAGGAAGCTGCCGACAAACTTTACAGCGTGGCCGACCGCGTACGCATCAGCCGCGACCGACGTCTGCTTCAGGACTGGGACTATCTGCAAGCCTCCAACAACTTCCGTTTCATTTCCACCAAAGCCAGCAGCTACGGAGGCTATCGCGGCATCTACGATTCGCCCTACGACGCATTCACCAACTACATGAACATCGTCGGCGACTTCATCACGCGCGTCAACAACCTCTATCCCGAGGAAATCGACAATGATCAGCTCAACTCCCTGCTTACTACCATCAAAAATCAGGGCGACGAACTCCAGATGAAGGACAAGGAAATCGAGAGACTCAAAAGTATGCTCAACCAGCTCGGCTCCAAGGAAAAGTCCGAAGCCAAACCGGCCTGTAAAGCCGGCGGACACAAGTCCAAAGCCGCGGCTGCGCCGGCCACACCGGCCGAAAAGCCCGCCAAGGCCAAAGCTGAAACGCCCCGGGCAGCCAAAACCGAAGCCGTCTCCGCAGCAAGCGAGCCTGAAACCGTGAAAGCCGCGACAACATCGGCCACGGCCCAACCCGAAGCCGCGAAAGCCGCGACCGCACCTGCGAAGGACCGGACAAAAACCGCGAAAGCAAGAACGGCAAAAACGAAATAAATGCCCACAAAACGGCCCGAATGGCGCCGGACAGAGCTTTTCCCGCTGCTGTCCGGCGCTTTCTTTTTCCGTCGTCGCAACTCGTTCCCGCCCGCGCCGACAGAGCCGAGGCCTACAGCCGTTTCGGCAGACGGACAGCCTGCACCCACGCCGCGCGCCGCCCGACACGACGGCACAACGGCCGGCTGTGCAGCCCGACGCAAACACTTCAGCCGCCATCGCGCAGCTTACGGCCATTTTGTAAAAATTTTGACAAAGCAGCCACGGCTTTCCGGCAGACGAAAAGGCATTTCGCTCCACTTTCTGCACGAAAGTCCGAACTAACACGGCGTAAATTCAAACTATGCGGGCGTAAGTTCAAACTTACACCCGCATAGTTTCACCCGAAATACCGGAAATTTTCGCCCGCAAAGCCGTTTTTTCTCCCCGAAAGCGTACAATTTCTGCCATCGGCCGCGCCAGAAAAAACCGACAGCGGCACATCTTCCTGACACTCAACGCACAGCGCCCGAATCGTACAAACCGTCATGGTTGGTGCAAAAACGGCCGGCTGCGACCAACGTCGCGTCTGCGCCAACCATGATGCCGAAAATTGTAAAATAATTTGAGGCCTAATATGCAAAAAGTAGGCTGGAAGGTGTGTCAATGTTGTCTAATATGCA
>JAFLUW010000045.1:0-2718 GCA_022508615.1 Prevotellaceae bacterium
TTAGTCTGAGTAAGTTCGAACTATCTCAGACTAAGTTTCAACTTACTCAGACTAATTTTTCCGCAACTCAGGGTTGCGGCGAACCGACGCTGCAAGAGGCGACGGCCGGGGCCGGATATGCAGCGACGCTGCGCCGCGAATTTGCCTTTCTGCGCCACAAGTTTTCGCTCCGCACGATGGACGCGCGGCTGTGGCAGACGGGCAGCCACCGGCCGCAGAGCGCGGCGCCGCTAAGGCTGGCGCAGTTGGCGGCCATGTTTCACAAGGGGCTGACGCTCAGACAAATTCTCGAAACCACAGCGCCCGAAGCGTTGCGGCGTTTGCTGCAAGCGGCGCCGGCAGACTTCTGGCGGACGCACTACACGCTCGATGTGCCCGCAGCACCCCACTCCACGGCGCTTTCGGCCGCCGCGGCCGATCTCATGCTCATCAACGCCGCGGCACCGCTCATCTGCGCCTACGGTCGCGCCGCCGGAAGGGTCGGAAGCGAGCAGCAGGCGCTGGCGCTGTGGGCGTCGCTCGGGCCCGAGCGCAATCGTGTCACGACGGCGTGGGCCGGACGCGGACTGCAAGCCCGCTCGGCACTCGAAAGTCAGGCCCAGCTGCAAATCGAAGCGGAATACTGTCGGGCGGAACGTTGCGCGGACTGCCCCGTGCGGGCCTGGTGCGCCGTCGGCGCGCGACAGCCGGAAAAAGACTCATAAATAAAACAAAGTTTTTCATTATGAAAATGAAGTACATACACGAACTTCGCATGCAGGTGCGCGACTATGAATGCGACTTGCAGGGCATCGTCAACAACGCCAACTATCAACACTACACCGAACATGCGCGCCACATGTTCCTGCACGAGCACGGCATTTCGTTTGCCGGGCTCCACGCGCGCGGCATCGACGCCGTCGTAGCCCGTATGGCGCTGCGTTTCAAGACTCCGCTGCGGCCGGGCGACGCTTTCACGGCGCGGCTGGCACTCAGGCGCGAGGGCGTGAAATATGTGTTTCGTCAAGACCTTTTCCGCGAAAGCGACGGGTGCTTGGTTTTCAGCGCCGACGTGGAGACGTGCTGCCTTATCGGCGGACGGCTGGGCACTTGCGCCGAGCTGGACGCGCTGGTCGACGAATGCGCCGGCGAAGATGAATAAATATGCCTAAATTTGCAGCATGAACATTGAATTCAGCTACGACATCGTCGTGGCGGGCGCCGGCCACGCGGGCTGCGAGGCGGCTTCCGCTGCGGCGCGGATGGGTGCGCGCGTCGTACTCATCACGATGGACATGAACAAAATCGCGCAGATGAGCTGCAACCCCGCTATCGGGGGCATAGCCAAAGGTCAGATTGTGCGCGAAGTCGATGCACTGGGCGGACATACGGGCGAAGTGACCGACGCGACCGCTATCCAGTTCCGCATGCTCAACCGCTCGAAGGGACCGGCCATGTGGAGCCCGCGGGCGCAGTGCGACAGGGCGCAATTCATCGCCGAGTGGCGCAAAATTCTCGAAAACACGGACAACCTGCACATTTGGCAGGACGAAGTGACCGAAATCCTCGATGAAAACGGCAAAATCAGCGGCGTTCGCACGCTTTGGGGCGCCACGTTCCGCGCCCGTTGCGTGATCGTGACGGCCGGCACGTTCCTGCGCGGCCTGATGCACGTGGGCCGGCGCATGGTCAGCGGTGGACGCCACGCCGAACCGGCCGCAGCGTTTCTGACCGCGTCCATCGAGCGTTTGGGACACCCCGCACTGCGCATGAAGACGGGCACGCCGCTGCGCATCGACGCACGTTCGGTCGATTTCAGCCTGATGGAGGAACAGCGGGGTGAAGACGATTTCCACCGCTTCTCGTTCATGAGCCGCGGACGGCGGCTGCCGCAACTTTCGTGCTGGACATGTTCGACCGACGAGAGCGTGCACGAAGTATTGCGCCGCGGTCTGCCCGAATCGCCCTTATATAACGGCCAGATACAGAGCATCGGGCCGCGCTATTGCCCTTCGGTCGAGACGAAACTCGTCACTTTTCCCGACCGCGAGAGCCACCCGCTCTTTCTCGAGCCCGAAGGCATGAACACGAACGAGATGTATCTGAACGGATTCTCGTCGTCGCTGCCCATGGACGTACAAATCGAGGCTTTGCGCCGCATTCCCTGCTTCCGCGAGGCCGTCATCTACCGTCCGGGCTACGCTATCGAGTACGATTTCTTCGACCCCACTCTGCTGCACCACACTTTGGAATCGAAAACGGCCGACGGCTTGTTCCTTGCCGGCCAAGTGAACGGCACGACGGGCTACGAGGAGGCCGCGGGACAAGGCATAGTGGCCGGTATTAACGCAGCATTGAAATGCAGCGGCGCGCAAGAAACCTTCACCTTGCGGCGCGACGAGGCTTACATCGGCGTACTTATCGACGATCTCGTGACAAAAGGCGTGGACGAGCCCTATCGCATGTTCACCTCGCGCGCCGAATATCGCATACTTCTGCGTTCGGACAACGCCGACCGTCGTTTGACCCCGAAAGGCGAGCATTTCGGCACGGTTTCATCGGAACGTTCGGCACAATTCGCGGCCAAAACGGAAATGATGGCCCGTCTCGACGATTTTTGCCGGAATTATGCGGTGAAAGCGGCGATTATCAATCCGCTTATGGAGCGATGCGGGCTGCCGACGCTGAGTCGCGGCGGAAAACTGCACGACCTTTTGATGCGGCCCGAGATAAACTTTT
>JAFLUW010000045.1:2818-15115 GCA_022508615.1 Prevotellaceae bacterium
CCCAACGACATCAGCGTACTGCTCGTGCTGCTCGGAAGATAATGGCAACAAATAAAATGTTTCACGTGAAACAAAAAAAATTCCGCACCTAACAGAATTATAAACAATTATGAACAAGTCATTCTTATTAGAGAATCTGCGCAACATTCCCGACTTCCCGAAACCCGGCATACAATTCAAGGATGTATCGACGTGGTTCGCCGAACCGCGATGTCTGAAAATGCTGGCCGACGAAATCATAAAACGATACGAAAACCGCGGCATCACAAAAGTTGTAGGCATCGAGAGCCGAGGATTCGTGCTCGGCTCGATTGTGGCCGAGCGTTTAGGTGCCGGATTCGTGATGTGCCGCAAACCGGGAAAGCTGCCCGGAAAAACGTTAAAGGCCAGTTATGCAAAAGAATATGGCCTGGACAATATTGAAATCCATTTCGGAGCTATTAAAAAAGATGATACGGTACTGATTCACGACGATTTGCTGGCGACAGGCGGCTCGATGAAAGCTGCCGTAGATTTGGTGAAAGCGTTCGGCCCGAAAAAGGTGTTTGTAAACTTTCTCATCGAACTGCGCTGCGAAGGACTGAGAGGACGCGAGGTGCTGGAAGATGTAGCACCGATAGACGCGCTGCTGACGATTGAGGACTGAACGGGAAGACGTTTGCCGGCGAAACTATGGCTGAGACGGAGAAAGAAGAACGCCTGACGCGACTGAAAGGCATTGTGCTGAATCTGCCCGAAGGGCCCGGATGCTACCAGTATCTGGACGCAGACCGGAATATTATATATGTCGGGAAGGCGAAAAACCTGAAAAGGCGCGTTTCGTCGTATTTTAATAAAGACCAACAAAGCCGGAAGACGCGTTTGTTGGTGTCGAAAATCCACGATATACAGTATATCGTGGTGCGCACGGAGGAAGATGCGCTGTTGCTCGAAAACAATCTTATCAAACGCCACCAGCCGCGCTACAACGTGCTGTTGAAGGACGACAAAACCTATCCTTCGATAGCCGTGACCAATGAATATCTGCCGCGTATCTTCCCTACGCGCGACCGTCGCCGCGGCGGGGCCACTTTCTACGGGCCTTATTCGCACGTTGGGGCCATGCACGGCCTTTTAGACTTGATGCGGGCGCTCTATCGGCCGCGTCCGTGCCGCCAACCCATGACGCGCGAAGGCGTGGAGGGAGGCCGTTACGAAGTGTGCCTGAATTATCACATCAAGAAGTGCGGCGCGCCCTGCACAGGGCTGCAAAGCCACGCCGACTACATGGCCGGCATCGAGGCATGCCGCGAAATTTTGCGCGGAAACACGGCCGAGGTGGCGCGACTCATGCGTGAGGAAATGTCGCGCCTCAGCAGCGAGCTGCGTTTCGAGGAAGCGGGCGAAATAAAGCGGCGCTACGACCTGTTGCAGCACTTTCGCACGCGCTCGGAGGTCGTTTCGCAGACGTTGCACCACATCGATGTGCTCTATCTCGAAACGGAGGGCGAAACCGCCTTCGTCAACTATCTGCACGTCAAGGAAGGGTGTATCAATCAGGCTTTTACTTTCGAATTGCGCCGACGTATGGATGAAACGGAGGGCGAACTGCTGGCATTGGCTGCCGTCGAAATGCGCGAACGCTTCGGTTCGCGGGCCCGCGAACTCGTTGTGCCGCTGCGGGCCGACCTTCCCGAAGAAATGGTGCAGCAAACCATTCCGCAAAAGGGCGATAAACGCAAGTTGCTCGACCTTTCGCGGCTCAATGTCAAGCAATATCGCTTCGACCGCCTCAAACAGGCCGAAAAACTCAACCCCGAGCAAAAGGCCACGCGGCTGATGAAAGAAATACAGACGGAGCTGGGCCTCGAACGGCTGCCCATGCGCGTAGAACTCTTCGACAATTCGAACTTGTCGGGCGAAGATGCCGTGGCGGCCTGCGTCGTGTTCGAGCGACTGCGGCCGGCTAAAAAGGAGTACCGCAAATATGAGATACGCACCGTAGACGGACCCGACGACTACGCCTCGATGCGCGAAGTGGTGCGCCGTCGCTACGGCCGGTTGCGCGACGAGGGCGCTCCCCTGCCCGACCTTGTCATAGCCGACGGCGGCGCGGGCCAAATGGAAGCTATTCGCAGCGTCGTGGAAGACGAATTGGGCCTCGAAATCGCCATAGCCGGCCTCGCCAAAGACGATCGCCACCGCACACGCGAGCTGCTTTTCGGCTTTCCGCCGCGCCACGTGGGCATGAAGGCCTCGGGCGAGCTGTTTCGTCTGCTCACGCAGATGCAGGACGAGGTGCACCGCTTCGCCATAGCCTATCACCGGCAAAAACGCTCGCGTCGCCAGACGGCGTCGGCCTTAGACGGCGTGCCGGGCGTGGGCGAGAGGTTGAAAACGCTGTTACTGAACCGTTTCGGCTCGGTCAAACGCATACGCGAAGCCTCGGTCGAGGCGCTTTGCGAGGCTTTGGGCCCGACCCGCGGCCGAAACTTGTGGACGCACCTGCATTCGGACGAAGCAGCGGCCGACAAGGCGCGCGAAACGGCCGAAAAAAGTTGAAATGCAAGCCGATAGACGGCTTGCAGAAGAGTATTCATATAAATCGTAAGGACTATGCGAATCGTGATACAGCGCGTCAGCGAGGCGCGCGTCGAAGTAGAGGGGCAGGCGGTAGGCGAAATAGGCCGCGGCCTGCTGGTGTTGGTCGGCGTGGGCCGCGACGACACGGAAGACGACGCCCGCTATCTGGCCCGCAAGATTGCCGCGCTGCGCATCTTCGCCGACGAGGCGGGAACGATGAACCGTTCGCTCGTCGACGTGGGCGGCGACGTGCTTTGCGTGAGTCAGTTCACGCTTATGGCTTCTACGCGCAAAGGCTGCCGCCCTTCGTGGCAGGGCGCCGCGGGCCATGAGTTGGCCGTGCCGCTCTACGAACGTTTTTGCGCACTCATCGAGGCTGAAACGGGCTGCCCCGCGGCGCGCGGCCGTTTTGGCGCCGACATGCAGGTGAGCCTGACGAACGACGGACCCGTGACGCTCGTGCTCGATTCGAAACACCGTGGCGCTTAATCCTCAACGAGTTCTTCCTCCTTGTCGGTATTTTCGTCGTAGCCGTTGTCTACCCGCATGTCGCGTACCGTTTCGTCGGCAGCAGTCTGATTGTTCGTAATCTTCTTCCTGATTTTCACGGTATGTGCGCCAAAAACACGAAAAAATCGGTAGTTTTACAGCGTAAAACGCCGCGCCGAACGCATGATGCCCATGATACACTGTCCTAAATGTAAGAAGAAAATAAGCGAAAAGGCTGACAAATGCCCGCATTGCGGCTACCCTGTCAAACGGAATGAAAAACTTCTCATTGCGTTCTGCGCAGTTGTTTCGCTTGTCTGCGGCCTTATAATTGCCATCACCCTCGTTTCTCTGTTTCAGCATCGAAATGAGAGAAAAGCGGTAACCGAATCGTTTGTCATTGCCCCGAAATCGGCGATTTTTGCGCGCTGACGGGCGAAAATCGGCCGAGTGAAGCGGACATACGCCGATGCAAAACGCGGCGTAAACGGCCCCCGAAACGCGCCAAACGGGCATAAACGAAGCGCAGCCATAAGCTTTGTCTGCCACAACAAGGCGCAAAAACGGCAAAAACGCAGAAAAACGCTAATTTTGCAGGCGAAACCGACCGCTTTCAGGCAAGCCGACCGCACCGACGCCGTTTGGGCAAGCCCCCGGCGGCCGAAAAGCGAGCCTCGGCGGCCAAAAGACCGACGAACGATGACGATACAGGAATTTCAAGCGCAGATAGACCGGTGGATTGCGCGCTACGGCGTGCGCTATTTCAGCCCGCTGACGAACATGGCCTGCCTCGCGGAGGAAGTGGGCGAACTGGCGCGCATCATGGCCCGCGCCTATGGCGACCAGAGTTTCAAGCCGGGCGAAAACACCGACGCAAAGGCCGCGCTGGCCGAAGAAATGGCCGACGTGCTCTGGGTCGTGGGCTGCTTGGCCAACCAGACGGGCGTCGACCTCGAAGCCGCCGTGCGCGCCTCAATGGAAAAGAAAACGCAGCGCGACGCTACGCGCCACCACGACAATCCCAAACTCGCCGACGCGCCCGAAACGCCCGACGCCGGGGGCTGAACGCCCGACAGATGCCCGCCCGGCCCGCAAATCCGACAAGAAAACAAATCAAAACACCCGAAAAACATGCACGAACACTGCCACTGCGGCCACGCGCACGCCGACGAGCCGTCCGCCCGCAACAAGTACGAAGCGGCTTTCGCCCGCCACGAAATGCCCTACACCGACGAGGAAATCCATGCCGCCGCCGCGCGGCTCATTGCCGAAAACCGCGCCCGCTACGACACGCCCGAGACGCTGCGCCGCCTGCTCTCGACCATCGAGCTGACCACGCTCACCGTCACCGACTCGGACGAAAGCGTACTCGGCCTCGTCGACAAGGTGAACCGCTTCGCCGACGCCCACCCCGACCTGCCCCATTTAGCCACCATCTGCGTCTACCCCAACTTTGCTGAGACCGTGAGCCAAAACCTCGAGGCCGACGGCGTGCGCGTGGCCTGCGTGAGCGGCGGCTTCCCTTCGAGCCAGACGTTCATCGAGGTGAAAACCGTCGAGACGGCCCTCGCCGTGAAAGACGGCGCCGAGGAAATCGACATGGTGCTCTCCGTGGGCAAATTCCTCAGCGGCGACTACGAAACCTGCGCCGACGAAATCGCCGAAATCAAGGCTTCGGCCGGCGTGGCGCCGCTCAAAGTGATTCTCGAAACGGGCGCACTGGCCACGGCCGGGCAGATACACCGCGCTGCGGTGCTCTCGATGTATGCCGGGGCCGACTTCATCAAGACGTCGACGGGCAAAATCTCCGTGGCCGCCACGCCCGAGGCGGCCTACGTCATGTGTCGCGCCATCCGCCAGTACTTCGAGCAGACGGGCCGCCGCGTGGGTTTCAAAGCCGCAGGCGGCATACGCACCGTGGCCGAGGCAGTGGACTTCTACACCATCGTGGCCGAGCTTCTGGGCGAGGATTGGCTGAAAGAGGGCCTCTTCCGCATCGGCACGAGCTCGCTGCTGGGCAAACTCTGCACGGCCGTGCTCGACGGCGAGGAACATCCTTTTTAACGCCATGCGGCGTGGACCGCTGACACAGCGGAGCGAGCCGCCGGCACGCCGGCAGTGACGCCGACAAAAAAACAGGGCGAAACTTACGCCCTGATAGTTTCAACTAAGTCTGAACCAATCGCGCTGCGCCGTGACATGCGGCAGAAAAGCGCGGCAAAAAGGGATGAGCAGCCAGCAGGCGGCAGCCGTCGAGAGGAACACGGCCCACGCACCGGGGGCATGCCCCGTCAGCCGCCCGAGCAGCGCGCGCACATGAGCCATGAGGACGCAATGCAGGCCCAGCACCACGATGCTGTAACGGCCCATATAGGAGACGACAGGCAGCCAGCCCGCGCCCTTGCAGACGAGCAGCAGCCCGACGACGAGAACCACCGAAAGCGGAAAGGCAATCAGCGGACTGCCCGCGTAGAAATTTGTGCGGAAGTCAATGGCCGGCGTGCCGAACCATGCGCAGAAGCCCGCGCCCGCGCCGACAAGGGCCACGCCCAACAGCGGAGCGAGCCGCCGGCCGCGGCCGGCGTAGAGCAACGGCAGCCGGCGCAACAGCGAGCCGGCGAAAAAGAAAGGCAGCGCCGTGAGCGACGAGGCGAAAAACAGCGGCAGATAGACCTTTCCCTGCGAGAGCGCATAGCCCGCGCCGCCCAGCGCGAACACCGCCAACGTCCGCAGCCACAGACGCCCGACATGTATGCTGACGGCGCAATATATCAGATTGGCCCAGAACAAACTGACGAGAAACCACACGGGCAGGTTGCTGCGCGTCATGGAAGGGCTCACGAACGGCTGCCACAGCCCGTAGGCCGTCAGCGCCCTACCCTCGCCGAGGGCCGTCAGCGCCTGGTCGGCAAAGCCCAGCAGCGCGAAAAACAGAAAGGGGACGAGAATCTTGTTCACCTTTTTCTCCACGAAAAGGCGAAAGCTGCCGTAGTCCTTGAAAAACAGACCCGAAAGCATGAAATAGAGCGGCATGCGCAGCGCCCGCAGCCCCGGAAAGCCATGTCCTAGGCCGGCATGCATCATGACGACGAGCAGAATGCAGACGCCCTTGGCCAAATCGATGAACGCGATGCGCGGTTGCTGCGCACCGGCCGCCGAGGGTCGCTGCGGCGGCCGGAAATTTTCGCGAAAGAAGCGGACAAAGGGTTCTTTCATAAACATCGACGGGAGAAACTTCGCAAAAGGCTTGCCTCAGCTTACCGTCTGCTTCCCGTCCGCACCGCCGCCGGCTTTTCGCCGCCGCGGAAGCCGCACCCAGTCGGCCTGCGCCGTGACGTGAGGCAGATAGGCGCGGCACACGGGGATAAGCAGCCAGCTGAAAAAGGAACTCAGCAGGAATATCACAAAAGGACTAACATACGTTAAATATCCAAACCATAAGAAAAACAAGTGCAAACCCAGCACCATGATGCTGTATCGGCCCATGTAAGAAACAATAGGCAGCCAACCTATACCCTTACAAACAAGCAATAAGCCGACAACAAATGAAACAGAAAGCGGAAAAATAATCAACGGATTGCCATGGTAAAAATTTGCTCGAAAATCAATCCATGACGTACCCCAACAAGTACAACAACATACAATTAATATGATAATCAATCCACCGAGCAACGGACCGAGACGATCGTGCTGCCCTGCATAAAGCAAAGGAAATTTACGCAAAAGCAAACCTGCGAAAAAGAAAGGCAACGCTGTAAGAGAAGAGGCGAAGAATAAAGGAAGATACACTTGATGCAGATGAAGAAAATAACCCGTACCTCCTAACAGAAAAACTATCAACGCACGCAACCACAGATACCTGACAGAAATACTTATGATACAATAAAGCAGATTGACCCAAAACAAACAAATAAGAAACCATATAGGTGCGTTACTGGCATTCATGTCTGATCTTAAAAAAGGCTCGCGGAAAGCATAAAAACTCAACTCACGACCTAAAAGGGGTGCGAACAACTGATGGAACACAAAACCTAGGAAGAAAAAGAAAATAAAAGGCACGAGAATCTTGTTGATCTTTTTTTCCGTAAAATTTAAGAAGCTGCCATAATCTTTGAAAAACAGGCCTGAAAGCATGAAATAAAGCGGCATGCGTAATGCCGGAAGTGCCGGAGTTTCACCACTGATCCCTGAATGCATCATGACAACGAGCAGAATGCAGACACCTTTGGCCAAATCTATAAACTCAATGCGCGGTTTCTGTGCAGCAAGAGCAACGTTTTTCTGCTTATAGGGGGGGGTAAAATTGTCCCGGAAAAAGTAAATAAAGGGGTCTTTCATCGTTTATAACTATTTTTTAATGATTAAACTGCAAACCATACAAAAAGATGCGGGAAACAAGGCGCAAGCAAAGCCTGAGCCGGCCGCAAGATGCTCAAAAGTCGCGGCCCACAACGAAATTTACGTAGTTCGTCAGGGCTTGCGCCACATCTGACGCTCCCATTTTACCGGCAAGGGCACAAGCCTCGGCGGCAAGGCGGCTCATGACGCTGCGGGCGTAGGCTATTCCGCCGGATTGCTTGGCAAAGTCCACGAGACGGGCTATTTCTTCGGCCGTAGCCTCGCGCTGCTTCACGCGGGCCGCAAGGGCGGACATTTCGGCCGAAGGAGCGGCGCCGAGGGCGTGGATGACAGGCAGCGTGAGCTTGCCTTCGGCCATGTCGGCGCCCGTAGGTTTGCCGAGTTTCCCGTCTGCATCGCCTTGTCCCCCGTCTGCATAGAAATCAAATATGTCGTCGCGGATTTGGAAGCACAAACCGACCAATTCGCCCAGACGGGCGGCCCGTTCCACGTCCGCTGCGCCTGCGCCTGCGCCCAATGCGCCCAAACGGGCGCAGGCTTCGAACAAAGCAGCCGTCTTCGAGCGGATGACGGCGAAGTAATCGGCCTCGGTCGTCTCGGGCCGCTCCACGTTTTCGGTCTGCCGCACCTCGCCGGAGGCCAGCGTGCCGCCCAGACGGGCGATAATTTCGACGACGCGCAGGTCGGCCGTCCGCGCCGTCTCCAACAGGGCGAGCGAGAGCAGGAAGTCGCCCGAAAGCACGGCCAACTGGTTGCCGTAGACGGAATTAACGCTCTGCTGTCCGCGGCGCAAGGCGCTCTGGTCGACCACATCGTCGTGAATGAGCGAAGCCGTGTGCAACAGTTCGAGCGCCACGGCCGAGCGGAGTGTGCCCTCGGAGGCTTCGGCCCCGCTGAAAGCGCGCGAAACGAGCAGCACGAGCAGCGGACGCATCATTTTGCCGCGCCGCGCGGCCACATGAGCAAGAATGCGGCCCAGCAAGTCGTTTTCATGTTCGAGCGAATGGCGGAACAGGGCCTCGTAACGTTCGAGGTCTCCGGCCACGGGCCGGCGTATGTCTTTAAGTAAATCCACGCGCGGAGGGTCTGGGGCTTAGGTTGGCGCAAAAGTACGAAATTCGGGGCGAGTAAGGAAAGTTTTCTGTAATTTTACACGCATCAACGTGGCTTCAGCCACGGCTTACGGCCGGCGGCGGGGGCCTTTCTCCACTTTTGCACGCACTATGGAAAAACTCTTTCTGCTCGACGCCTATGCGCTCATCTATCGCGCCTACTATGCCATGCTCCGCCAGCCGCGCATCAACTCGAAGGGCTTCAACACGTCGGCCGTGATGGGCTTTGTCGGCACGCTCGAAGACATCATCGCCCACCATCGGCCGCAGGCCATGGCCGTTTGCTTCGACCCGCCCGGCCCCACCTTTCGCCACGAGGAATATCCCGAATATAAGGCGCAGCGCGAGGCCACGCCCGAGGACATACGCGCCTCGGTGCCCATCATCAAGGACATCGTGCGCGCCTACGGGCTGCCCATTCTCGAAGTTTCGGGCTTCGAAGCCGACGACGTGGCGGGAACGGCCGCCCGCCAGGCCGCTGCGGCGGGCTACGAGGTGCATCTCTTCACGCCCGACAAGGACTATGCGCAACTCGTCGGGCCGCACGTCTTCCTGCACCGCCCCTCTTTGGGCGCAACGCCCGAAGAAGTGCTCGGCCCCGCGGAAGTCTGCGAAAAATACGGCCTCCCCTCGCCCGCAGCCATGGTAGACTATCTCGGACTCATGGGCGACGCCTCCGACAACGTGCCCGGCTGCCCCGGCGTGGGCGCCAAGACGGCCGCCAAGCTGATTGCCGAGTTCGGCTCGGCCGAAGCGTTGCTCGCCCGCACCGCCGAACTGAAAGGCGCGCTGCGCACGAAGGTCGAAACGGGCGCCGACCTCATCCGGCTCTCGTGCCGGCTCGTGACGATTCGCACCGACGCGCCGCTTACGCTCGACTTCGACGCCCTTCGCTTCGACGGACGAAAAGACGAAACGCGGCTCGGCGAAATTTTCGAGGAACTCGAAATGCGCACCCTCGCCCGCCGCGTGCTGGGCGCGGGAAAATCGGAACCGACGCCCGAAAAGAAAAAAACCGCCAGCGCCGACCTTTTCCAAAGCCAAATGGCTGGCGTAAATCCGGGCGGAGAGACAGGCGGATTGTTTTGCGCCAGCCATTCCTCGTTAGACAACACGCCACATACGTACCAACTCGCTGACAGCGAACAGTCTATGCGCGAATTATCGCAACATATTTTGACAAAACAAAAAGTCGCAATAGACACGGAGACCACGTCAGTCTCGCCCATCGAGGCGCGACTCGTCGGCATGAGCTTCGCCACGGCGCCGGGCCAGGCGTGGTATGTGCCCGTCCCGGCCGACGACGAAGGCCGTCGCCGCGTGCTCGACATTTTTCGGCCGGTATTTTCGTCCGACCTGCTGAAAGTGGGGCAAAATCTCAAATACGATTTCACCGTACTCCTTCGCGCCGGCGTCGAACTCGCGCCGCCGCTGGCCGACACCATGCTGGCGCACTACTTGCTCGAACCCGAGGGGCGCCACTCCATGGACCACCTCAGCGAAACGCTGCTCGACTACACGCCCATCCCCTTCTCGCGCCTCGTCGGACCGGGCCGCGCGCAGTCGATGGCCGACCTCGCGCCCGCCGACGTGCTCGACTATGCCGCCGAAGACGCCGACGTGACGCTCCGCCTGTGGGAAGTGCTCTCTCCGCGGCTCGACGCCGAAGGGCTGCGCCCCCTGTTCGACCGCATCGAGATGCCGCTCGTGCCCGTGCTGGCCCGCATGGAAACAGAAGGCGTGCGGCTCGACGCCACGGCCCTCGACGCGCTGCGCACCACGTTCGAAGCGCGCCTTGTGGCCCTCGAAGGCGAAATCTACGCCGCCGCCGGCCACCCCTTCACCATCACCTCGCCGCGCCAAGTGGGCACCGTGCTTTTCGACGAGCTTCAGCTCAGCGCAAAGGCCCGAAAGACGTCGAAAACCGGCCAATACTCCACGGGCGAAGAGGTTCTCGAATCGCTGCGGGGGAAGCACCCCATCGTGCCGCTCATTTTGCAGCACCGCGCGCTCAAAAAACTCCTCTCCACCTACGTCGAAGCCCTGCCGCGCCTCGTCAATGCCGCCACGGGCCGCGTGCACACGTCGTTCAATCAGGCCGTTACGGCCACGGGACGCCTGTCGAGCTCCGGCCCCAACCTGCAAAACATTCCCGTGCGCGGCGACGACGGCCGCGAAGTGCGCCGCGCCTTCGTGCCCGACGAGGGTTGCACGTTTCTTTCGGCCGACTATTCGCAAATCGAGCTGCGCATCATGGCCCACCTCTCGGGCGACGAGGCCATGATAGCCGACTTTCGCGCCGGGCGCGACATTCACGCCGCCACGGCCGCGCGCCTCTTTCACAAACCCCTCGACCAAATCACGCGCGACGAGCGTCGCAAGGCCAAAACGGCCAACTTCGGCATCATCTACGGCATCTCGGCCTTCGGCTTGGCCGAGCGCATGGACGTGAGCCGCACCGAGGCCAAAGCGCTCATCGACAACTATTTCGCAACCTACCCTCGCATTCGCCAATACATCGACGAGTGCATCGAGCGCGCCCGCCGCGACGGACAGGTGCAGACGCTCTTCGGCCGCCGCCGCCGTCTGCCCGACATTGCGTCGCGCAACGCCGTAGTTCGCGGCTACGCCGAGCGCAATGCCGTGAACGCGCCCATTCAGGGCACCGCGGCCGACATCATCAAACTGGCCATGATAGCCATCGACCGCCGCATGCGGGCCGAGGGTCTGCGGTCGAAGATGATTTTGCAGGTGCACGACGAACTTAATTTTTCGGTGCCATGCGGAGAGACCGAACAAATGCGCCGCCTCGTCTGCGAGGAGATGGAGCGCGCCGTTCAGCTGAGCGTCCCCCTGCCGGCCGACTGCGGCACGGGTGCCAACTGGCTCGAAGCGCACTGATACCCTCGCTCCGCCGGCCGTCTGCAAATATCTGTCGGCCAGCATGATAAAGAAACAGGGAGAAACGCAAAACTAACGCCGCGTAAGTTTGAACTATCTCAGACTAAGTTCGAACTTACGCGGCGTAAGTTTTCCCCCTACCCCGCTCACGGCTTCCGCACGCGGCGAAGCGCCGCCCTACCCCGCCCCTTTCAGCACGCGCCCGCCGCGGCCAGCACCAACCGCGCCTCGCGACCCATGTGGAAAATGAGGTCGGCTATCGACAAGTCGGGCAGAAAGCCCGTGCGCGAAACAAACACCTGATAGTAAGGCGTCAACCGCACGCGCACGCCGCCGGCAAAGCCGTCGGGCGAGACGCCTTCGTAGCGCGTGCGCAGGTCGATGTCGCCCGGAGCGGCAGGCAGCGTCTCGTCGGTGGCACGCACCCCGTCCTCCATGCCCAACGCCGCGAGCGCCCAGCGACGCAGGGCGGCGTTGAAGTCGGCGAGGCGCACGAGACGGCGGTCGGCGTAAATCGCGGCCAGCTCGTCGGCGAAGTAGTCGAAGTAGGGCGACCGCTCGTAGGCCGAGCGCAACGCCGTGAAGTGCACGCGCCGCCAGCCGCCGTGCTCGGAGAGCCGCAAGTCGCGCACCAAGGGCCGGTCGGCGCCGTGCGTGTGCTCCACGGGCAGCGACAGCGTCTGCACGCCGGCCGGCGTGGCGATGCGGCAGCGCGTGCGCAGCGTCTGGCGCAGATAGCGCTCGCCGCAATCCTCGACGGCGGCGCCCTCGCGCCACAGCAGAGCGTAGAGCGAGACGGGGGCAAAATAGGCAGTAGGCAGCAGAAGCATGGCTGATTTCGGATTTCGCGCCTCGCAAAGCCGACCGTGCGGCC
>JAFLUW010000046.1:0-3214 GCA_022508615.1 Prevotellaceae bacterium
CTTTCAGACCGCCGCCGCACACACTCTCCTTTTTTATTTACGCTGCGTGGAGAAACGATAGACGAGATGCGCCATGAAGAAACGGCCCACGGTTGCCGAATAGCTCGAGCCCGAGGCGGTCGCCGTCTGCCATGCGCTGCTTTTTTCGCGTTGATTGAGCAAGTCGGAGGCTTCGAGTTTTACGCTAAGCGCCTTCGTGCGCAAGAAAGACCGCATGAACGACAAGTTCCACACCGTGCGCACGGCCGCCACGCCCATTCCGGCGAAGCGAGGACTTTGAAGAACCGAAACATTCGTCCTCAGTTCCACATCGGCGGGCAACGTGTATTGCAATTCGGCCCTGTGGCGGCTGCCCCACACGGTAAGTCTGCTGTCGGCCACATTCATGTCGCGACTGTGGCTCAGTCGGTTCTCCGAACTGAGCGTAGCGTAGAATTTATCGATACTAACGTTCAAGTGTACGCCCGCCTCGAGGCCGTGGGCGAGGGTCAGACTCTGATAGGAGTCGCCCGCGACGGCGTGAACGAAGTAAGGCGCATGATTGTAGTCGTATCCCGCGCCGGTGCGGAGCCAAAAGCGCTGCTCGCCGTCTAACGGCAGCACGACGGTCCCGCTGAAACCCGCCGACCAGCGGCCGTCGTAGTTGTCGGGCCGCGAAGTCGAGACGCCCGTCAGTTTGTCGTAAGTCGTGCGTTGGGCTATGTCGTTTCGCGACTTGTTCCACATGGCCGAAGCCGAGACCATGCGGCCGCCGGACAGGACACGTTCGTATCCGAACGAGAGCCGGTGGCTGCGAAGGGCTTTGAGCGAGGGGTTTCCCGTCGAAATGTTCAGCGGGTCGCTCGTGTCGGGAATCGTAACGGTCGAAGCAATCGGCGCAGGCTCGAACGAGAAGGTATAGTCTATCCGATATTTGCCCGCAGAGTCGGTTTCCACGTTGATTTTCGCGTTGGCGTAGCCCTCGGCCGAGCGTCGGTCGAGCCGGACGGGTGCGAAGTCGCCGCGCACGAAGTCCAACTCCTCGCGGCGCAGGCGCAGCGTGCCCTTTGCGTCGGCATAGAGCGCCCCTTTCTTGTACGACAATTTCGACTCTACCCAATGGCGGCGCATCGTCTCGGCCGAGTGGAGCGTGATGTCGGCATCGCGGCACGCCGCGCGCCAATCCTCGGCGTCGGGCAGGCGTCCGAAGGCCGCAAGATAGGCTTCGGGGTCGGCCCAAAGCCCGCCGAGGCGTTCGAGGCGGTATCCGTCCGCGCCGTGGCCCTTATACTTTTTCTCGTATCCGTAAGTGAAGCGCAGACTCTGCAAGAAGGGGAGCGGAATGTCGAAATCGAGGAAATTCTGCGTGGAAAAGTCGTGCAGCCGCGTCGTCTCGTAGCGGTTGTAGAGCGGATCGGGCTGACCTTCGGCCTGCGCGTACTGATTGTAGGTGGTCAAGCTGTTCGTGCGCAGGGCTCGGTAGGTATAAGTCGTCATCGAGCGCAGCCCTAACCGCATATTTTTCGGCGTGAGCCGCTGCGTGACGAAAATGGGTTGGCCATACGTGTAGACGTCGCTGACTTCCTGCTCCTCGAGGCGCGCGGCCGACGCGGCCATGCCCGCGGGCCAGCCCTCGACGACGTGGGCGAAGAGCGAATCGAGCGGCGCGCGGCCCGTTTCGCCTATCGGCGCGTTCCAAATTCCGTAGCGGACTTGCGTGCGTCCGTCGTTCGAGCCGCGCGAAAAGACCGGGCTAATCTGGATATGCGTGTAGCGGAAAGGCCGCCAAGTGAAAGTGGTGCTTGCGTTCCACGAGCGGTCGCGGTCGCGCAGCTTCTCGTCCCCGGCGCTGCTCTTGAAGCTGCCGTCGGCGAGTTGCTGCTCCTCTATGTTGCGCATGTTGTAGTTGTGCCGGCGATAGTCCCAGAGCACGCGGTACTCCGCCCGAAACCACCCCGGTACGTTGTCCTCGTCTTTCTTGTTCTGCCACATTCCCGTCAGCTGCGGCCGCATATACGTCGTCTGTCCGCTCGACGAGCCCGCACCGTTATCGCTCCAGTCGCCTCTGGCAGAAACCGACTGGAATTCGTCCGTATTGGTCAGCCCCGCCGAGAGCGTAACGCGGCGCAAGTCGGAGAAATTGCTGAGAAAGGCGCGCAAGCGATAGTAGTCTGCCGTGCCATAGCCCGCCGAGGCGTTGCCGGCCCAAAGTCCGCTGAGATTTTTCCGCAGCACGACGTCGACCACGCGCTCGCGCACGCCGTCGTCGAGCCCCGTGATGCGCGCTTCGTCGGTTTGCGCCTCGTAGACCTTGACGTGTTTCACCAAGTAGGCCGGCAAGACTTCGAGCGCCGTCTGCGTGTCGCCACGAATGAAGTCCGTGCCGTTCACTTTGAGCCGGTCGACGGCCTTTCCGTTGAAAAAGAGCGTCCCGTCGCGCAGTTCGAGGCCCGGCATGCGGGCAATCAGGTCGCCCAACAGGTCGCCGGCGGCCGCGCCGAGGGCGTCGATGTCGTAGATGACGGTGTCGCGTTTCGTCATCAGCACGAGGCGCGTGGCTTTGACCGTGGCTTCGCCGAGCTGCACGCTCCGCCCTACGCTGTCGGCTGCGAGCGAGTCGACCGAAGCGCGGACGGCGGAGAGCGAGTCTCTCCTTTCCTGCGCCGCGGCAGGCCAAACGCCGGCCACAAGGGAGATGGTGGCTGCGATGAGCGCTGTCCAGACAGATTTTCCGTGTTTCATTGCATTTCGATTTTGTTCAGAGGTGCAAAGGTAACAAATTCCCCCCCCCCACATTTTTTTCGAAACAAATTGACTTTCAGCTTTTTCTACTTATTCTCAGGGCGGTCCGAAAGGCCTTGTACCGACCGCTGCCGACGCGGACAACGACTGCCGGCAGCCGTGCCGTCGGGCGCCGTGCGCCGCGTCGCTGCCGCCCGACGGCCCGACCGGCGCGGCCGACTGCTCGTTTATATAACGCAGAAGGGCTGAATCTGCAACCTTACGCCCCCGATTTTAACATTTCCGGCGCCGTGCCGTCGGTGCCCGGTCGCTGCGCGCGCCGACGGCGCGGCCGTTTGCAGGCAGCCTTGCCTTGCGACCGCGCGAAAGGCCCTTGCGGCGCGGGTTTCAAGGCTTCGGAAAAGGGGCGAACCGAACGCAAAAAACTTACTCAGACTAAGTTCGAACTTAGTCTGAGTAAGTTGAAACTATCTCTGAGTAAGTTTTCGCTATC
>JAFLUW010000046.1:3314-14720 GCA_022508615.1 Prevotellaceae bacterium
GCCAAGAAGATGGACGAAAGCGTGCCGAAGATAACGCCCAGTATCATGGCAAACGAGAACGAGCGAATCGAATCGCCGCCGAGGAAGAATATGCAGAGCAGCACGAGAAGCGTCGTGAACGAAGTCATCACGGTACGCGTCAGCGTAGCGTTGAGCGAATCGTTGAAGAGTTGCTCCGTGGGACGCGTGGGATAGAGGCTGAGATTCTCGCGGATGCGGTCGAAAACTACCACTTTGTCGTTAATCGAATAGCCGATAGCGGTCAGCACGGCGCCGATAAATGTCTGGTCGACTTCGAGCGAGAAGGGCATCCAGCCCCAGCAGAGGGAGTACATGCCGATGATGAGCAGCGTGTCGATGCAAAGGGCCACGACGGAGCCGATAGAGAAGGCTACGTTGCGGAAACGCACGAGGATGTAGGCGAAAATGGCCAGCAGCGAGAGCAACACGCTGATGATAGCGCCGCGCGTCATGTCGGCTGCCACGGTGGGACCTACCTTTTGGGCCGAGATAATGGAGCCTCCGGCTTTGTTGTCGCGGTCGATGAAGGTTTTGTAGTCGGCTTTCACGAGTCCTTTCTCGCTAAGGGCGGAATAGATGAACTGCTCGACTTCCTGATCGATATTTTCCTCGTCGTTATCGATTTGATAGTTCGTCGTCAGACGCACGGCAGGGTTGCTTGTCGTCACGATAGCGATTGCGCTGACCGAGGCATTGGGGTCTTTGGCATTGACCTTTTCGGCCACGGCGGCGCGCACTTCTTCGGGCGTCACGCTTTGTTCGAACTCGATGACATAGTTGCGTCCGCCGGTGAAGTCGATGCCTTTGGACAAACCGCGCACGCCGAGCGAAACGAGAACGACTAATATGGCTATGCCGAAGAGGGTGGCGGAACGCTTGACGGCGCTCATGAACTTATAGTCGGTGTCGGTGCGGAAACGACGCGAGAAGGCGGTCGTGAAGGTCAGGTCGAGCCACTTGTCTTTGTTGAGGAAGTGTTCGTAGACGATGCGGGTCATCCAAACGGCCGTGAAGAAGGAGGCGCAGATGCCGATGCCGAGCGTCATGGCGAAGCCGCGGATGGGGCCCGTGCCGAAGTTGTAGAGAATGACGGCCGTAATGATCGAAGTAAGGTTGGAGTCGAAAATTGCGGAGAAGGCATTGCCGTAGCCGTCGGCCAAGGCGCTCTTGATGTTCTTGCCGGCGCGGAGCTCTTCCTTGGTACGTTCGTAAATCAGCACGTTGGCGTCGACGGCCATGCCGAGCGAGAGCACGAGACCGGCGATGCCGGACATCGTAAGGGCGGCCTGGAAGGAAATGAGCACGCCGAACGTGAAGAAGAAGTTGAGCAACAGGGCGCAGTTGGCCACCATACCGGCACGGAAGCCGTAGAACACGCACATGAAAGCCATGAGCAGCACGAATGCCACTACGCAAGCCGTAAATCCGGCCTCGATAGAAGCGGCGCCGAGGCTCGGGCCGACGGTTTCTTCCTGCACGATTTTGGTGGGCGCGGGCATTTTGCCGCTTTTCAGCACGTTGGCCAAGTCGCGCGTGTCGTCGGTGGTGAAATTACCGGAGATTTGGCTCACTCCGCCGTTGATTTCGCTCTGTACGACGGGCGCACTGTAAACGAAGCCGTCGAGCACGATGGCCACGCAGCGTTTCAGGTTCTTGCGGGTCAGGGTTGCCCAGTCGCGGGCGCCGCCCGTGGTCATCGTCATCGAGACTATGGGGCGGTGATACTGGTCGAAGTCGTCTTTGGCGTCGGCTATTACGTCGCCTTGCATCGACGGCTGGCCGCCTTCGGCTTTAAGGGCGTAGAGGGCGAAGAGTTGTCCGGCTTCGGGCTTGACTCCCCAGGCCAGACGCAGGTCGGCGGGCAGGAGGGTGCGGGCTTTTTCGCCGAAGATGATGCGATCTATCTGCACGGTGTCTTGTGCGCGGGCATAGCCGAGGATGCAGCCGTCGCCGCGGCCCGGAGCGAGCAGCTGGGCGAGGGTTGCTTCGCCGGAAGCGGCAGCGTTTGCGGCCGAGGCGGCTGCGAGGCTGTCGGCCGGGGCTGTCTGGGCGGAGTCGGCGGGCGTTGCGGCTGCGGAGGCTTGGTCGGCGCTGAGCGTCATGAGTTGTGCCAGGGCGGGCAGCTCGCTAAGGTTGTAGGTTTCCCAGAATTCGAGGTTGGCGCTGCCCTGAAGGAGCTTGCGCACGCGCTCGGGTTCCTTGATGCCGGGCATTTCGACCATGATTTGGCCGATTTGTCCCTTGCCGCGCAGGATTTGGATGTTGGGCTGGGCCACGCCGAAGCGGTCGATGCGGGAGCGCACGACTTCGTTGGAGTTGGCTACGGCGGCGGCGACTTCTTCGTTGAGCACGCGCTCTACGTCGGCGTCGCTGGACGTGTAATAGATGTTCTGTTCCTTGAGTTTGGAGGCGAAGATGCCGCCGAGTTTGCCTTCGCCGGCCTCTTTCTGATAGGCGCGCACGAAGAGTTCGACGAAATCGCCACGGCCGCGCTTGGCTTCGGCCGCAGCCTGGGCCACGGCTTTTTGCACGGCGGGGTCGGAGGCGTTGTCGCCGGCGAGATTCTTGACTACGTCGGGCACGCTCACTTCGAGAATGACGTTCATGCCGCCTTTAAGGTCGAGACCGAGGCCTATTTGCAGTTCCTCGCACTCTTTGAGGGTCTTCCAGTTGAGGTAGACTTTTTCGTTGCGCATCGAGTCGAGGTAGGCCGCTCCGGCTGCCTCGCCCATCTTTGCCGCCTTGCTTTCGTAGTGGCTCGTGACGAGCGAGAACGAGAGGTAGAAGAGGCAAATCAGGGTTAGTAATACGGCGATTACTTTGACAAATCCTTTGTTTTGCATATTGTGTTTTTTTAGTTGTCGCTGTTTTTAGCGCCGCAAAGTTACGTCAAACCGTTGGATTTTCCAACTTGTGCGGCCGAAATTTGCGCACGAGCGTGTCGCGGCGGGTTGTTGTGCGGCGGGCGAGGGTTTTTCGTTTCTCTGTATCGGGCTGAATTATGTCTGTGTTAGTTTCAACTTAGTCTGAATAAGTTTGAACTTAGTCTGCGTTAGTTCGAATTTAGTCTGAGTAAGTTTTCACCATTGGTTTTCAACGTTTTGCAAAGCCTTGCGCGGAGCGCTCCGAGCGGGTGCCGGCGCGGCTCAGTCCTGCGCGGCGAGGGCTTCGGCCGCGCGTTCGCCGTCGATGGCGGCGCTGACGATGCCGCCGGCGTAGCCTGCGCCCTCGCCGGCGGGATAGAGGCCGGGCGTATGAACGTGGCGCAGCGTCGAGGGCTCGCGCACGATGCGCACGGGGGCCGATGTGCGCGTTTCGGCGGCGATGACGGCGGCTTCGGACGTGAGAAAACCGCGATAGCGGCGGCCGAAGAGCGCGAAGGCCTGACGCAGCCGCCCGGCGACGAACGCCGGCATCCAAAAATGCAGCGGCGAGGCGATGAGTCCGGGCGCATAGCTCGACTGGGGCAGGTCAGCGCCGAGGCGGCCGGCCACAAAGTCGGTCATGCGTTGCGCCGGGGCCGTCTGACGGCCGTGGGCCTGCAAGTGGCAGGCGCGTTCGAGGGCTTCTTGCAGGTGCATCATGCAGAGAGGCGAGTCGGCGGGAAAGTCGGCCAAATGCGGCAGATATTGCTCCGCATACGTTTTGAAATGAGCCGCAAAATCTTCCACACGCGTCTCGACCACCATGCCGCTGTTGCTCCATGCGCCGCCGCGATGGCTGGGACTCATGCCGTTGACCACGAGCTGTTCCGCCCCCGAGGCTGCCGGCACCACCGAACCGCCCGGGCACATGCAGAAACTGTACACGCCGCGCCCCTCTATCTGCGCCGTCATGGCATATTCGGCGGCAGGCAGATAGCGGCCGCGGCCTTCGCGGCTGTGATACATAATGCGGTCTATCAGGGCCGAAGGGTGTTCGAGCCGCACGCCCACGGCGAGCCCTTTCGGCTCGATGGCGAGGCCCGAAGCGTGAAGGTGGCGGTAGACATCGCGGGCCGAGTGGCCCGTGGCCAGCACGACGGGCCCCTGAAACTCGCGTCCGTCGGCCGAAGCCACGCCGCGGCAGACGCCCGAGGCGTCGATGAGCAGGCGGTCGGCGCGTGTGCCGAAGTGTACCTCGCCTCCGGAGGCGCGAATGGCTTCGCGCATGTTTTCGATGATGCGCGGCAGGCGGTCGGTCCCGATATGTGGGTGCGCGTCGACCATAATTTCGGGCGAAGCGCCGAATTGGCAGAAAATGCGCAGAATGCGCTCCACATTGCCGCGTTTTTTCGAGCGCGTGTAGAGCTTTCCGTCGCTGTAAGCGCCCGCACCGCCCTCGCCGAAGGCGTAATTGCTCTCGGCGTCGACCGTATGGGTGCGCGCAATCAGGGCAAGGTCTTTTTTTCGCTCGCGCACGTCCTTTCCGCGTTCGAGCACTATGGGCCGGCGGCCCGATTCGATGAGCCGAAGCGCGGCAAAGAGGCCGGCAGGGCCGGCGCCGACCACGATGGCGGCCTTGGCGCGCGACACATCGGGATAGCGTATCGGCTCGGGGGCTTCGGCGGGGCGGTCGGCGCCCGTAAATACGTCGACCGTAAGGTTTACCATGACCTGACGCTGGCGGGCGTCGATGCTGCGGCGGCGAATGCGCAACCCGGCGAGCGCCGATGCGTCGATGCCCAGCGTTCGGGCGACGTGGGCGCGGAACTTTTCGTCGCGGGCAGCCGTCTCGGGCGGCACGCGCAGGTCGAGAGATTTATACATAAGGGGAAGTTAACCGAAAAGGGCGCGCAGAGCCGACTCTACGCGGGTAACGGGAACCAGTTCGATGCCTCGGGGACACTGCTCGAGGCTTTTCATATTCTGTGCGGGGAGAATGAAGCGGCGGAAGCCTAATTTCTGCGCTTCGCTCAGGCGCTGGCCGATACGCGTCACGGGGCGGATTTCGCCGCTCAGGCCTACTTCGCCGGCCATGGCCGTAGCGCGGTCGATAGGGCTGTCTACGTTGCTCGACAGCACGGCTGCGATGACGGCAAGGTCGATTGCGGGGTCGCTCACGCGCAATCCGCCGGCGATATTGAGGAATACGTCTTTCTGCATCAGCTTAAAGCCGACGCGCTTCTCAAGAACGGCCAGCAACATGTTCATTCGGCGCAAGTCGAAGCCCGTTGCCGAACGCTGAGGCGTGCCGTAGGCGGCCGAAGAGACGAGTGCCTGCGTTTCGATGAGGAACGGGCGCACGCCTTCGAGGGCTGCGGCGATGGCCACGCCCGAAAGTTCGTCGCCGCCCTGCGTCAGCAGCAACTCCGACGGGTTGTCGACGGGCCGGAGGCCGCTTGTCTGCATTTCATAGATACCTAATTCGGCCGTCGAGCCGAAACGATTTTTGATGCTGCGCAGTATGCGGTAAAAATAGTGGCGGTCGCCCTCGAATTGCAGCACGGTGTCGACGATGTGTTCGAGCACTTTGGGCCCGGCAATGCTGCCTTCTTTCGTAATGTGGCCCACGAGTATGACGGGAACGCCGCTTTCTTTGGCATATTTCAGCAATGCGGCGGCGCATTCGCGCACTTGGGTCACGCTGCCGGGCGATGATTCAGCCGACTGGCTTTGCAGCGTCTGTATGGAGTCGACGACGACGAGCTGGGGCGCGGCTTCTTTGATATGGGCGAAGATTTCTTCCAAACGGGTCTCGCATACGAGCAGACAGCCCTCGCCGGGCGTGCGCTGCATGCGGTCGGCGCGGAGTTTTATCTGGCGTTCGCTCTCCTCTCCGCTTATATATAGCACGCGCAGGGCCGTCAGTCCCAAAAGGGTCTGCAAAAGGAGCGTGGATTTCCCTATTCCGGGCTCGCCGCCGAGCAGAGTGAGGCTGCCGGGCACGATGCCGCCGCCCAAAACGCGGTCGAGTTCGGCGTCGCCCGTGGCTATGCGCTCTTCTTCGCCGGCCGTGATGCCGGCCAGGGGAACGGGGGCCGGACGACGGGCGCCGAGCGTGCCGAGGGCGGCGCTTGCTGCCGACGGGGCGGCTTTCGGGCCGGCGGCTATCTCGCGAAACGTGTTCCAACGGCCGCACGAGGGGCAGCGACCCTGCCATTTGGGCGAGTCGCAGCCGCATTCGGCGCAAACGTACATGATTTTCGTTTTGGCCATCTGTTTGCCGGATTGTTATCAGCCGAGGGCGGAAAGGTTGCGCTTGATGTCCTGCAACTCGGCGCGCAGGGCTTGCAGGCGGTCGAGCACTTCGGCCGTTTGGGCCTCGCCCGAATGGTTTTTGCGCAGGGCTTCGCGGGCGGCGGCCAGCTTCATGCCGCGCACTTTCACGAGATTGTAAATCAAACGTATCTGATCGATGTCGGCCTGGGTGTATGTGCGCACGTTGCGGCCCGACTTGCGGGGATGTATCTGCGCGGGAAACTCCTTTTCCCAATAGCGCAGCAAGGTGGGGGCCACGCCGAACATTTCGGCCACTTCGGCGATGTTGTAGTGCAGCTTCAGGTCTTTCCCTTCCATGGTTTGGCTCGTTTTACGGGGCGAAATTACGAAATAAATTTTGCACTCTCGCACCGTTGTCTTACTTTTGCAGCATTGTAACAGACTAACTTACAAATCTATCTTTATGAAACCCACTCTTTTCCTGCTGGCTGCCGGCATGGGCAGCCGTTATGGAGGCCTCAAGCAGCTCGACAGCCTGGGCCCCCACGGCGAGACAATCATGGACTACTCCATCTACGACGCCATCAACGCCGGTTTCGGCAAACTGGTCTTTGTCATTCGCAAGGACTTCGAGCAAGATTTCCGCGACAAGGTGATTTCGAAATACGAAGGCAAGATTCCCTGCGAACTGGTCTTCCAGAGCCTCGACGCGCTGCCCGAAGGTTTCTCCTGCCCCGAGGGAAGACAAAAGCCCTGGGGCACGAATCACGCCGTCATCATGGGTGCGGACGTGATTAAGGAGCCTTTTGCCGTCATCAACTGCGATGATTTCTACGATCGCGACTCTTTTCAGGTGATGGGCAAGTTTCTCGCCTCGCTGCCCGAAGGCGCGACGGGCAAATACGCCATGGTGGGCTTCCGCGTGAGCAATACGCTCTCGGAGAACGGCACGGTGAGCCGCGGCGTCTGCGAGAAGAACGCCGAAGGCCTCCTGACGAGCGTCGTGGAGCGCACGAAAATCGAGCGCAAGGCCGACGGCGCGGTGAAATACCTCGACGAGAACGACGAATGGGTGGCTATCGGTGACAATACGCCCGTTTCGATGAACTTCTGGGGCTTCACGCCCGATTATTTCGAGCATAGCGTGGAGTATTTCAAGACTTTCCTGTCCGACCCGAAGAATATCGAGAACTTGAAGAGCGAATTCTTCATCCCGCTCATGGTAGACGAACTGATTCGCCGCGGCGAGGCCACCTGCGAGGTGCTTGACACGACGAGCAAGTGGTTCGGCGTGACCTATGCCGAAGATCGTCCGGCGGCCGTGGCCAAATTCGAGAGCCTGCACGCCGAAGGCGTCTACCCCGACAAACTTTTCTGATGCCATTCGGGCGAAAACCAAGCATCGGGCCGGTCTCTTTTTCAGAGACCGGCCCGATTTTTTGCATTCCGCCCGCATGTTTTACCGCTCCGCTGCACGGCAGTCGAAAAACGCCGAGAAAGCGAAAACTTACTCAGACTAAGTTTTCCGTTGCCATGCGGGTTTGGAAATCAGACGCTTGCCAAACGCCGCAAGCGGCCCGTCAGTCGCGCTTGATGTTGGCCTGCTCGAGCCCATAGCCGTAGCGGCGGTCGGCCGCTTTGAGCAACAGCGCCACGGCGAGGGCCAAAACGGCAATACCCGTGAAAATCATCATCGGGAGCGTGTAGTCGTAGCCCCCGGCGGGGAGTTTGCATTGCGTTTCGAGCGTCCAGCCGATAAGAGCCGGCACGCCGAAGAGACCGATGTTCTGAATGAAGAAAATCAGCGCGTAGGCCGTGCCCAGTTGCTTGACCGGGAAGATTTTGGCTACCGAGGGCCACATCGCGCTCGGCACGAGCGAGAAGGCTATGCCGAGGACAATCATCAGCGCAATGGCCACGGCGGGCGCCGTCACGAAGGGAAGCGAATAAATGGAGTGAACACAGATGAGCATGGCCGAACCGGCAATCATAATCGTGGCGGCACGGCCCACTTTGTCTATCATACCGCCGAATACGGGCGTCAGAAGCAGCGCGCCGAGGGCGGGAAGGCCGGCGAAGAGGCCGGCCAGGTTTTCGCTGACGCCGTATTTCGACGTCATCAGCTCGGTGGCGAACTTCTGGAACGGGAATACGCACGAGTAGAACAACACGCACAGCAACGCGATGAGCCAGAAACCGGGGTTGCACACCACGGCCACGACGTCGGAGAACGAAAATTTGTCGTCGGCCGAACCGTCAGAGACGGCTACCTGCGAATCGAGCTTCTTGTCCATAAAGCTGAACGCCACGAAAGCCAAAAGTCCGCCTATCAGCAGCACAAAGCCCAGCAGCAGCGGCGTGTCGAGATGCCACGCGCGGGCCATGGGCAAGGCCACGGCGTATGCGGCCTGCGAACCGATGCGCGCCAGCGCCACCTGCACGCCCATGGCCAGCGCAAGCTCTTTTCCGCGGAACCATTTGGCTATAATCTTCGAAACCGTGATGCCTGCCACCTCGGCACCCACGCCGAAGACGCTGTATCCGGCCGAGGCGAGAAACACATCAAGCTTATAGCCCATGAACGTCTCCGCCGTGCCGCCGAAAGCGGTGATGGCGAAGTATTCGGCGGCCGTTCCGCCCACCATAAGGACGGTGGCCAAAATTCCGGTGAAGCGAATGCCGAAGCGGTCGAGGATAAGTCCGCCCCAGATGAGCATCAGGAGGAAAACGTTGAGGAAGCTGTACGCGCCGGTGAAGAATCCGAACTCGCCGCTGGTCCATCCTATCTCGTTTTCGAGCATCGTTTTGAGCGGGGCCATGACGTCGTTCACGTAATAGGCCGCCATCATCGTGAAGGCCACGATAAAGAGCGCCGACCAGCGGGCTGCGGCCGAGTCGCTGAGGTTTCGCGTTGTCGGGGTTTGCATGTTTTTTCGTTTTATGTCGTTTGTCGGAAATTTACGGGGTCATTTGAGCCAGCGGTCGAGCCAGCGGAAGAACGTGCGCTGCCAGAGTATGCCGTTCTGCGGTTTGAGCACCCAGTGGTTCTCGTCGGGGAAGAGCAGCAACTGCGCCGGCACGCCGCGCAGGCGGGCTGCGGTGAAGGCACTCTCGGCTTGTGTGTACTCTATGCGGAAGTCGCGCTGCCCGTGGATGCAAAGTATGGGCGTATCCCAGCGGTCGACGAAGCGATGGGGCGATTGTTCGAAAACGCTCTGCTGACGGCCGGCGGCATCGCGCTTCCACGGCGCGCTTCCCATGTCCCAGTTGGGAAACCACAACTCTTCGGTTTCGACATACTGCTGTTCGGTGTTGAAAATGCCGTCGTGGGCGATAAAAGCCTTGAACCGGCCGTCGTGATTGCCCGCCAACCAGTACACGCTGTACCCGCCGAAACTTGCTCCCACGGCGCCGAGGCGGTCGGCGTCCACGTAAGGTTCGCGTTTCAGGTCGTCGATGGCCGAAAGGTAGTCTTTCATGCACTGTCCGGCGTAGTCGCCCGAGATTTCTTCCAGCCAATCCATGCCGAAGCCGGGCAGTCCGCGACGGTTGGGGGCTATTATTATATAGTCTCGGGCGGCCATGACCTGAAAATTCCAGCGAAAACTCCAGAATTGGCTCACGGGGCTTTGCGGCCCGCCTTCGCAGAACAGGAGGGCGGGATATTTTTTCGCCGAATCGAAGCCCGGGGGATAGATGACCCAGCAGAGCATGTCTTTGCCGTCGGTGGTTTTCACCCAACGCTCGCGCACTTCGCCGAAATCGAGGCGCGCGTAGAACGAACCGTTTTCGTCGGTCAGCTGTCGGGCCCGGCCGCGCAAGTCGACGGCGTAGATTTCGTCGGCGCGGCTCATGCTTTGGCGCTTGCAGAGGAGTGTTTTCCCGTCGGGCGCGAGTCCGAGCAACGAATAGTCGCAGACGTCGTCGGTGAGCCGGCGCAAGTCGCCGCCGAGCGTGACGGAGTAGAGGTTGGTGCGGCCATGCCACACGCCGCTGAAATATAACGTGCGGCTATCCGGAGCCCAGCAGAAGGCATCAACGCCGCTTTCGAACTTTTCGCTGATGAAGTGCGTCTTTCCCGTGGCCAATTCCATGACGACGAGGCGTGCGCGGTCGCTTTCGTAGCCGTCGCGCGCCATCGACGTCCATGCCACGCAACGGCCGTCGGGCGAGAATTGCGGATTCTGGTCGTAGCCGGCAAAAGGTACGTCTTTCACGGCCTGTTGCGCGAGCGACTCGGTCGTTTCCACCGCGGGCGGGACGAAATCGGCGGGCTTGCACAGGTTGCGCGTCTGTCGCGTCGCGATGTCGTAGAGATAGATGTCGCTGTCGGTGGATATGGCGTAGGCCGTGCCCGTCTTTTTGCGGCAGGTGTAGGCGATTTGCCGGCCGTCGGGGCTCCAAGCGATCTGTTCGATGCCGCCGAAGGGCATCATCGGGCATTCGTAGGGCTCGCCTTCGAGGATATCGACGCCTTCGTCGAGCCCGTTTTCGCCTATCGTGCAGACGAAGGGGTGCGGCGCCGCGGTGACGTAGGTGTCCCAGTGCTTGTACATGAGTTCGTCGGCCACGATGCCCGTCGACAGGGGCAAATCGGCCTCTTTCGCGCGCACCGAGGTGTGTTGCGCCACGTCGCGCACGACGATGACGCGGCGGCCGTCGGGCGAGGGCAGGAAATCACCTATCGCGCCGCCGGTGCGGGAAAGTTGGCGGCGGCCGGTGCCGTCGGACTGCATGGTCCAGAGCTCGCCGCCGGCGAGAAAGAGCAGCGTGCGGCCGTCGGCGAGGAAGACGGCGCCCGACTCGGAGCTGTCGTCGGGCGTGAGCGTCTCGGTGCGGCCCGTCGGCATGTCGAGCCGCTGAATCAGGCTGCGGCTTTTGTTCTTTTCGACGCTGTAATAGGTCGTCGTGTAGACGGCTGTCTGTCCGTCGGACGACGCCGCGAACGAACCGATGCGGCCCATGGCCCACAGGAGTTCGGGAGTGAGGCGCCGGGCCGTCTCGGGCGGCGTTTGCCGGCCGATGACGTCGCCGGCTGCGAGGTTCGTGCTGGTTGCCATAAGCGTGAGCAGCAGGAGGAAAAACTTTTTCATTTGCGGAGCGTTTCGCACAGGCCTTCCGCGGGCGCGGGGCTTGCAAAGTTTCTGTTCAGCCCGCAAATTTATGAAAAATCGTAAGCCTTTCCAACTTTCTTCCGGTCAAAATGTCGGCCGAAAGGCCTTTGTTCTGTCGCGACGCCACGTGC
>JAFLUW010000047.1 GCA_022508615.1 Prevotellaceae bacterium
TTGACCGCATCATTCTTCTTCTGATTGACAATTTTGGCATAGACCTGCGTTACCTGGACATCCGAGTGTCCGAGCAGCTTACCCACAGTGTAGAGATCTGCACCCAGCGTCAGCATCATCGTGGCGAATGTATGCCGTGCCGTGTGGAATGTAATGTATTTCCTTAATGTCTGCGCTTACGCCGGCGAAACAGGGCCACGACATAGGGCATCACGAGGGCCACTGCGCTGATGACAAAGCCTGCCAGCAGAGCCGAACCCCAAGTATATCGGCCGGTAAACATGAGCGGCACGGCACAAAGCAGCGCAAAAATCGACAGCGCCACGACTGCGGAAAGCAATTTCTTCATTTTTCGGATAAGTTAAGGGTTTATGTTTGCACGACCGAGCGCCTCGGCCGTGCGGCGGAGAATGTCGAGCGTCGAAGCGTCGGTATCGTAGACGCTGTACCAGCCTTGCGGCTCGTGGGGCGGGTCGCAGAGAAAGTCGGCGCCTTCGGCCCAACGCTCGGCGGTAGGTCGGCCGCTCCCGGCCCAGCCCCAGAAGTTGAGACCGGCCAGCGGGCCGCCGTCGGCGTGGCTCGCCAAAAGTTTCTGCGTCATAAACGTGTAAAAACCGTCGCGGCTGTCGGTCGAAGTGCCGACGGCGAAACTGTTGCGGTCGCGCGGATAGCCGAACTCCTCGGCCACGAGCGGCTTGTCGAGCCTGCGGGCCATGCGTTCGTGCAGCGCGAGATACTCGCCGGCCTTGACGAAGACATTGGGCAGGGCGCGGCTCAAATTGCCGGCCGACGACCAGCCCCAATTCACGGGCCAGATGTGGCAAGTCAGGTAGTCGACCGACTGCAAGGCGTGTATGCGCTCGGTGAGCCGCTCGTCGACGGCGCAACCGTAGAGGCCTTCGCTTCCGGTCGAGACAAGATGGTTTCGGTCGAGCGACTTGATTAAACGGGCTGTCGAATCGACCCACGCGGCAAAGGCTTGCTTCGTGTCGTCGGCGAAGGGGCGCGGCTCGTTGCAGAGTTGCCACGCCATAATCGCAGGGTCGTCGGCATAAGGCCGGCCCGTGAGCGAATTGGTGCGGCTCACGATGCGGCGCACATGGTCGTAATAAAGATTTTTGGCCTGCTCGCTGCGAAAAAAGTCGGCGGCATAGGCGCAATAGTCTTTCCAACCTTCGCCCGAGGCGTCGGGCGAATCGCCGTAACCCGCGGCGCGGAGGTAGAAACCCAGACCTCCGCTCCAATCCCACGCGTTGGTCAGATAGATGACGGCCACCATGTCGCGCTTGCGCATTTCGCAGAGCAAATAGTCGAGACCTTCGAGCAGCGTGTCGCAGAGTACGCCGGGCTCGGACTGCAAGTACGGCCGCACGCTGACGACATTTTTCGACCCGGCGTCGGCTCCGGCCAAAATGCGCAGGTTGTCGATGCCGAGGGCCTTCATGGCGTCGAGCTCGCGGGCCAGACGTTCGCGGTCGCCGCCTTGTCCGCGACTGCCGAGCACGGAGCCGTACCAGAAATTGGCGCCTACGAAGCGGTAAGTCTGTCCGTCGCGCACGAAACGCGTGCCGTCGGTGCGGATAAAGCCCTGTGCGGCGGCGCAAGTCGCGCCGAGCAGCAACAGGAGGGCGAAAAGCAGGTTTTTCATGGGAGAAACGGTTGGCTATCGCGGCGAAAAGCCGCAGCGAAAGGCTTAAAACAGATTTTCTTTCTTGGCGCGGGCCGCGTCGATGTCGAGCAGCGGCTCGCCGTCGGCCTCGGCGTGCGCCTTGCGCAGGGCGGCGTATTCGGAGGCGAGCGCGGCGGCGAACTCCGCGCCGCTGGCGGGCGAAAGAAGGCGCGTGGCGACGAGGGCCATCTGCGATGCGTCTTTCACCCACACGACCGGGCCGTCGTATTCGGGCGCAATTTTCAAAGCGGTGTGGAGTTTGCTCGTCGTGGCGCCGCCTATGAGCACGGGAATGCGCAAACCGGCGCGCTTCATGGCGCGGACAGTCGTAATCATCTCGGCAAGACTCGGCGTAATCAGGCCGCTGAGGCCCACAAGGTCGGCTCGTTCGGCCACTGCGAGCTCGACAATCGTTTCGGCCGGCACCATAACGCCGAGATCGACTACTTCGAAATTGTTGCACTGCAAGACGACGCTCACTATGTTCTTTCCGATGTCGTGCACGTCGCCCTTGACCGTGGCCATCAGCACGCGGCCGGCGCGGGCCGCGCCGCTTCGCTCGGCTTCGATGCGAGGAGCGAGAACGGCCACGGCGGCTTTCATCGTTCGCGCCGTCTTGACGACTTGCGGCAGGAACATTTTGCCCTCGCTGAACAACTTGCCCACGCGGTTCATGCCTTCCATGAGCGGTCCCTCGATGATATCGACCGCTTGCGGATAGACAGCGAGCGCTTCGGCCAAGTCGGCTTCGAGATGCGCGGCGATGCCTTTCTGCAAGGCCGTCGCAAGCCGCTCTTCTACCGACGCCGCGCGCCACGCCTCAGCCGTGGCGGACGAACCGACCGCATTGTCGGCATATTCGCCGGCCATGGCAATCAGTTCGTCGGCGGCAGCGGCGCGACGGGCAAGGATAGTGTCTTCCAACACGCGAAGAAGACGTTCGGGAATGTCGTCGTAGGCCACTTTCGTGCCGGGATTGACGATTCCCATGTCCATACCGGCCTGTATGGCGTGGTAAAGGAACACGGCGTGCATGGCTTCGCGGATATAGTTGTTGCCCCGGAACGAAAAAGACAGATTGCTCACGCCGCCGCTGACGTGTGCGCCGGGCAGATTCGCGCGAATCCAGCGCGCAGCCTCGATAAAGTCGCGGGCATAGGCGTCGTGTTCGGGCATTCCGGTACAAATGGCCAAGATATTGGGGTCGAAGATGATGTCTTCGGGCGGAAAGCCGACTTTTTCGGTCAGCAGGCGGTAGGCACGGCCGCATATTTCGATGCGACGGGCATATGTCGTGGCCTGTCCCTGCTCGTCGAAAGCCATGACGACGACTGCGGCGCCGTAGCGCAGGGCATCTTCGGCGCGACGCAGGAAAAGCGCCTCGCCTTCTTTGAGCGAAATGGAATTGACGACGGCCTTTCCCTGAATACACTTCAATGCAGCCGTGACGACGCCCCAGTCGGACGAATCGACCATGAACGGCACGCGCGCGACTTCGGGTTCGGAGGCCAGAAGATTGAGAAAGCGGCACATTTCGGCCTGCGTGTCGAGCAAACCGTCGTCCATGTTGATGTCGAGCACCTGTGCGCCGTCTTCCACCTGCCGTCGGGCGATGCGAACGGCCTCGTCGTACTGCTTTTCGCCGATGAGCCGCAGAAACTTGCGCGACCCGGCTACGTTGCAGCGCTCGCCGATGTTCACAAAGTTGTTTTCGGGGCGCACTTCGAGCGCTTCGAGGCCGGCCAACCGCATGCAGAGCGACGGCGACGCCGGCACGCGCGGCTTTTTCCCCCGCACAAGCGCCGGATAGCGGGCGATGTGGCGGTCGGTCGTGCCGCAACAGCCGCCGATGATGTTGACAAGGCCCTCTTTCACATAGGTTCTTATCTGTTGTTCCATCTCGTCGGGCGTTTGGTCGTAGTGGCCCGACGCATTGGGCAGCCCGGCGTTGGGATAGGCCGACACATAGCAGGGCAACAGGGCGGAAAGGCGCTCGATGAAAGGCTTCATCTCCGCTGCGCCGAACGAACAGTTCAGTCCCACGCTGAGCGGACGGGCGTGCGCCACGGAAGCAGCGAAAGCCTCCAACGTCTGCCCCGCCAGCATGCGGCCGCTGCGGTCGGCCACGGTGACGGAGAGCATTATCGGCACGCGGCGCGTGCGCGACATCGTTTCGCGGGCGGCAAAGAGGGCGGCTTTGGCGTTGAGCGTGTCGAAAATGGTTTCTATCAGCAGGGCGTCGACGCCTTCGTCAACGAGCGCTTCGATTTGGCGGGCGTAGGCTTCGGCCAAGTCGTCGAAAGTGAGGTCGCGCAGCGCCGGATTGTCGACATCGGGGCTGATGGAGCAGGTTTTGTTGGTCGGCCCGACGCTTCCTGCCACGAAAGCGCCGTAAGGCTCGGCTTCGGCGCGCGCCAAACGCACGGCTTCGCGGTTGAGCCGCTCCACAAGGTGTGCGCAACCGTAGTCGGCGAGCGAAATGCTTTGGGCCGAGAACGTATTGGTCTCGATAATATCGGTCCCGGCGGCCAGATAGCGGCGGTGTATGCTGCGAATGACGTCGGGACGCGCAAGGGTGAGCAACTCGGTGTTGCCTTTTTGCGGAATGGCCAGCGCTTCGGGCCCGAGCAGGGCTTCGATTCCCGCGCGATAATCGCTTTCGGTCAAGTCGGCTTGCTGCACCATCGTGCCCATCGCGCCGTCTAAGATGAGTATGCGGCTGCGCAGCGCGGATTCGAGCGTTTCGGCGCTGCGTGTCGCGCAACCGTCGCCGCCGGAAAGGGGCTGCGGCCGCTCGCCGTGGTTCTTCTTCATCGTTCTGGAGTGATTGGGGCGGCCGGGCCGCCGTTTGCGGGCCAAAAGTACGAAAAAAGCGCGGCCCGGCGGCAGATAGGCGCCGAAAACCGCGTTGCCCGCCGAACCGTCGGGCCGCAAGGAGTGGCTGACGGGCCGGATTCGTCCGTTCCTGCCCGCATGCAGGCGCGGCAGACAGCGTTGCGGCGGCGAAACGTTGTATTAGCAAAAACTTACTCAGACTTAGTTCAAACTATCTCTGAGTAAGTTCAAACTAACGCTGAGTAAGTTTTCCGGCTTTCCCGACAAGGCGCAAATGCCTCTCATCCAACGCTCCGCCACGGGGCTTGCGGGCCGCCGCAGACGCGGAGATGTTCACCGATGCTTCATGGCGCGGTCCATTTCGCGCCGGTCGTCTTTTTCTTTGAGTGTCTGGCGCTTGTCGTATTCCTTTTTGCCGCGGCACAAGGCTATCTTCAGCTTCGCCCGACCGTTGTCGTCGATGTACATGCGCAGCGGAACGATTGTGTAGCCGGGGGCTTTCGTGTCGTTTTGCAGAGAGCGTATTTCTTTCTTGTTGAGCAGCAGCTTGCGGTCGCGGCGCTCGCCGTGCTGACCGTAGGAGCCGAGTTCGTAGCGGGCGATGTACATGTTTTTGACCCATATTTCGCCGTTGTGGATATAGCAAAACGTGTCGACGAGCGAGGCTTTTCCCGCGCGGATGCTTTTGATTTCCGTCCCGGTCAGCACGATGCCGGCCGTATACTCGTCTACGATTTCGTAATCGAACGCGGCGCGCTTGTTCTTGATGTTGATGCGGCTTGCTGTGTTCTTCATTTTTCCGTAAAGGGCTTTTCAGTCGTTTTCGACCCGTATGAATGTTTCGAGATGGGCGTCGACATAGCGCGCCACGGCCGCTGTCCACTCCTCTTCGCTTTCTACGAATTCGTCGTCGAGGTCGTCGAATTCGGGATGCTGCTCGAACAGGGCCATAAACGCTTCGTCGGTGCAGTCGCGCTCTATTTCTGCACGCTTCTCTTCGTAGAGTTTCCGGCCTTTGTAGATGAGTTTCGAAAAGTCGCGCAGCCCCCACAGGCGCATGGCCTTTGCGAAGGGATTGAGGAAGATGAAGGGGCCGTAGCCGTTGTGTATGAGCCCGACGAAGCCGCCGTTCATCACTTCGTCGCGCACGATGAGATACGCCCAAAGCGTAATTTGCCCGGCATTGAGCTGCTGCATGCTTTCAGCGTTGAGTTCGCCGCCCACGGCCGCGCGCACCGCGCCGGCAACGGCTTCCAGAAAATCATCGTATCCGCCGGCAGCGGCCGCAGCCAGCACGGAGTCTTTAATCTGTATGTCGTTCATGTCTGTTCAGGCGTTTTCCCAGAAATCCACAAAGCGTTC
Source organism: Prevotellaceae bacterium (assembly GCA_022508615.1). Taxonomy (GTDB): domain Bacteria; phylum Bacteroidota; class Bacteroidia; order Bacteroidales; family Bacteroidaceae; genus Alloprevotella. Next base: position 5,867 of record JAFLUW010000047.1, read on the forward strand.
GGCCACACGGACGTGGTTGTGATGCCGGGCAATGTAGCGTCGGCTTTCGGCAGAAAGGGCCGGCACCTGCGCTCTGTGCTCGACGAGTTGCGAGAGCACGCGATAGACGCTCTCTTCCGTGGGTTCGACGTTGAGAATGGGGCGCAGCAGTTTTTCGCCGAGGATGTCATAGTTCTCCGGCTCGCCTCCGCCGACGATGACCAGCCCGTGCGACATGGCTTCGAGGGCATTCATCGCCGGTGTGTAGGAATAGAGCTGATCGAGCATGACATGGCTGCCGTAGAGCAGCTTGCTGTATTCGTCGAAAGGCAGGTCTTCGACGATTGTGAGCGTGCACTCGTCCGGATGTTCGGCAGCCACGCGCTCGGCGGCGCGCAGCATGATGTCCGTTCCCTTGTATTGCGAGCGGGCGCGCTGTATGCCTATAAAAATTCTGAGTCGCTCGGGATAAAGCAAATAGTCGCGGGCAGAAAGGCTGTCCGTGTCCAAAGGTTTCTCTATAATCGGGAAAGGTATATAGCGGAGTTTTTCGGGAAAGGCTTTTCGGTAGCTTGCATAATACTCATAGAGGCCGGCTACGATGCCGTCGGCATCCTCTGCAATGCGTCGGTTAAGCTTTCCCTTGGGGCCTTCGATCCAGTCTTTGATCCATATTTCGTTTTCCGCGGAACGGCGTATCTCAGGCCCGAAATTGAAGTCGGAATAACGGAAAGTCTGGCAATCGAGACAAGCTTTCACATAATAATAGTCCATGCCGAAAGCTCCGAGAAAGACTTTCGCGTTGTGGCGGCGCAGATAGCGGTAGTATTTCCAGATGCGTTCGGCACGAAGCGGGAGAAACACGGGATTAATGAGCTGAACGACGTCATAACCGCGGAATGTCGAGAAACTCCGCCACAGCCCTAACATCCAGCGCGCCGTTTTGTATCTGCCGAGCGAGGGACGCCGCAAATCGACGTCGCGCGGATAGTTCTTCCAGCCGTCTCCGTCGGAAGCTACGGTCACTTCGTGCCCCAAATGCCGCAGTCCGTCGGCCAACGTGGCGTGTACGTTCGAATAGTCGCCGAGCAAAAGTATTCTCATGGCTTTTCGCGCTTTTCTTTTTCGAGACTATCGAGATATTCGGCAAAGATGCGCACGCTTGTCGCAATCATTCGCAGGCACGGGCGGCCGGCATAATACTCCGGCGTGCGCTGCGCGGGCTGCGTGTCCGTGTGGCGGCCGCCGCGCAGGCCGAGCAGTTCGGCGCAGACGAGCGATCCGCACTCGTTTTCGAAACGTGCAGCCAACTGTTGCACCACTTTATAAGTGTGCGCCTTGGCTTTTTGGTCGCAACCCTCGGTTGCGCCGTGCTCCAAGCCGGCCAGCATGAACATGCCGCAGGCTGTGCCGCACGTGAGCCGCATGCGTCCGATGCCGGCGCCGAAGCCGGCGGACATACGCAGGGCTGTTTCGCGCGAAATGCCGTAATGGTCGGCAAAAACGGCCACTACGCATTGTGCACAGTTGTATCCCTCGCGAAAAAGGGCCTCGGCCGCCTCAATTCTCTCGTCGATAGTCATTCGGAGTCAGTATGAATTCTTGCCGGAAAGCCGGGCGCGACGCGCTGCGGTAGACAAAACGGAAGTTCACCCCGTATCGTCGCGACTGCTGCAAGTCGGTGTTGGTTTCGGTCTGGGCAAGCAGCACGCCACGCAGCCTCGGCCCGTCGCTTTCCATTTGTCGGAGCGTCTCTTCGTTGTCGAGCACGCCGTAAAGCGTAATCCAGCGGGTCAGCGTGCGGCTCGCGCGGTCGTAAGTCAGACTGTCGAGCCGGCTGCCCGCGTCGAGCATCTGCGGACATTGGCGCTCGGTGTAGGTACGGGCCTCATCGGCCAAGCGGTCGTCCATCGGCTTTCCGCATCCGGCCATTATAAAAAAGAGGAGCAGGAGCGGTGCCAACCATCTCCTGCTCCTCGTACATTTGCAGCCTGTCGGGTCTGTCATTCCGCGCCTTCGGGCTTCATGTTCGTATAGACGGTCTGCACATCGTCGAACTCTTCGAGACGTTCTACCATCTTGTCGATACTTTCGCGCTGTTCGGCGGTCACATCTTTCAAGTCGTTGGGAATATAAGTAAACTCTCCGCCGACATCTTCGAAGCCTGCGTCTTCGAGATGCTTCTGTATCGCGCCGTAAGACTTCGGGTCGCCGTAGATGGTCAGCGTTCCGGCCTCTTCGTCCTCGTCGAATTCGTCGTCTACGCCGTAGTCGATGAGGTCGAGTATGAGTTCGTCCATCTCGACATCGGCTTTTTTCTTAAAAGTAAAGACGCACTTGTGGTCGAAAAGGAAAGCGAGGCTGCCCATCGTACCCAAGTTGCCGTTGAACTTGTTGAAAACCGAACGTACATCGCCCACCGTGCGCGTAGGATTGTCCGTGAGCGTATCGACGAAGATGGCGATGCCGTGAGGGCCGTAGCCTTCGTAGGTCATGGTCTTGTATTCGCTCTGGTCTTTGCCCATGGCGTTCTTGATGGCGCGCTCGATGTTGTCTTTCGGCATGTTTTCGCGCTTGCAAGTGGCGATGACGGAGCGGAGCGTGGGGTTGTTTTCGGGTTCCGGACCGCCGGCCTTCACGGCAATGGCTATTTGCTTGCCCAACCGGGTGAAAGTTTTGGCCATGTGGCCCCAGCGTTTCATTTTCGCTGCTTTGCGGTATTCAAATGCTCTTCCCATTGGTATTTTTGGCTTATATGTTTCGGATTAGGTTTGACGGATTCAGCGCAATCGGGCGCCGAGTTGTTTTTCGAGGGCGGCGGTGATTTTCTTCATCACGGCTTCCACCTGCTTGTCGTTCATGGTTTTCGTGTCGTCCTGCAATACGAAATTCACCGCATAGCTCTTTTTGCCGGCTTCGAGATTTTTGCCTTCGTAGACGTCGAAAAGTTCGACGCGACGCAAGAGTTTTTTCTCCTGTTGGCGGGCGATTTGCTCGATACGAGCGAACTCGACCGCTTTGTCTACGAGAAGTGCCAAATCTCGACTCACAGCGGGATATTTACTGATTTCCGAGAACTTGACGGCGGCCTTTCGCGTGTGGCGCATCAGTTGCATCCAGCGCAATTCGGCGAAATAGACTTCCTGTTCCACACCGCATTTCGCGCATTCGCGACGAGCGACGAGGCCCAACTCCATATATATATTGCCGTTGCGGTCTTTTACGACGATACTCTTGCTGAAAATGTCGTTATCGCCCGTTTCGACGAGCAATCCGCCCATAGCAACGCCGAGACGCAGCAAAATGTTGCGGACATAGGCTTTCAGTTCGTACACGCTGCTGTCTTCGTCGGCATGCGCCCACGAATTTTCGACCCGGGCGCCCGTAAGCCAGAGGCCGAGGCGGTAGTCTTCCCTATAAGGGGCGAGCGGTTTGCCCTCTTCGCGGCGCGAGGCATCGCAAGCATAGCAATTGCCGAACTCGAAAAGACGAAGATTCTTTTGCTTGCGGTTTACGTTGTGCGCAATGGTTTCAAGTCCGCCGTAGAGCAGCGTAGCGCGCATCACGCCGAGGTCTCCGCTCAACGGATTGAGCAGTCGCACGAGGCTGTCAGCACTGTGCGTGCGAAGACCTTCGTAATAGGCCTCGCCGGTAAGCGAATTGTTGAGAATTTCGTTGAATCCCTCGCCTACAAGTTGCTGCGAAATGAGGGTTTCGAGTTTGTAAGAGCGGTCGGTCTCGCCCTTTATGGTCAGACTGGAACGGATAGCCGAAGGTATCTCGATATTATTATAGCCGTAGATGCGGAGAATGTCTTCTACCACATCGCAAGGACGTTGCACATCGGTGCGATAGGCCGGCACTTCGAGGCTGAGCGCCCGCACCCGGCCGTCGTCGCCCGTTGCTTCGGAAACTTTCATTTCGAGGCTTTCGCAAATGGCGCGTGCCGTGTCGGCGGGAATGTGTTTGCCTGTGAGGCTGTCGAGATAGTCGCAGTCGAGGTCGACGTGGAACCATTTGGTGCGTCCGGGGGCCTCGATATCTTTGATTTCAGAGGCGATGCGGCAGCCCGACAACTCTTTGCAGAGCAGCGCCGCGGCTTTCAGCGCAAAAATCTGGCCGTCGGGGTCGATGCCGCGCTCGAAGCGGAAACTTGCGTCGGTTTGCAAACCGTGGCGACGGGCGCTCTTGCGTATCCATGTGGGGTGGAAGTAGGCACTTTCGAGAATCACGTCGGTCGTCGTCTCGTAAGTTCCCGACCCGCGGCCGCCAAAGATGCCGGCAATGCACATCGGGCCGCTGTCGTCGCAAATGCAGAGGTCGTTGGCCGCAAGCGTGCGCTCCACACCGTCGAGCGTTTGAAACTTCGTGCCGTCGGGCAGCGTGCGCACCCGAATCGTGCGGCCGCCTATCATGTCGGCGTCGAAACAATGGAGCGGCTGTCCGTAGGAGAGCATAATATAGTTCGTCACGTCCACGATATTGTTAATCGGACGCAAACCTACGGTCGTGAGCAAGCGTTTCAACCAGTCGGGACTCTCCTGTACGCGGCAGCCTTTCAGCGCAACGGCGGCATAACGGGGACATGCTTCGGCATTTTCGACTTCGACGCTGAAATCGAGCTCCGTCGATTCCGTCCGAAAGGCCGATACGTCCATGCGATGCAGTTCTACGGCGTGCTTGCGGTGGCGCAAATAGGCGTAAAGGTCGCGCGCCACGCCGTAGTGCGAGGCTGCGTCGGCGCGATTGGGCAGAATGTCGACTTCGATGAGCCAATCGCTCTCCAATCCGTAGTATTCGGCCGCGGGCGTGCCGACTACTGCCGTTTCGGGCAGCACGATGATGCCGTCGTGGCTCGTTCCTATGCCGATTTCGTCTTCGGCGCAAATCATGCCGAAACTTTCCACGCCGCGCAACTTGGAGCGTTTGATTTGAAACGCTTTGTCGCCGTCGTAGAGCACCGTGCCGAGCGTGGCCACGATGACTTTCTGCCCTGCGGCCACGTTGGGCGCGCCGCAGACGATTTGCACGGGCTCGCCCTGTCCCAAATCGACAGTCGTCACGTGCATATGGTCGGAGTCGGAATGAGGCTCGCAGGTCAGCACCTTGGCCACGACGAGACCTTTCAGCCCGCCGCGAATGCTTTGTACTTCTTCCACGCTGCCCACTTCGAGCCCGATAGACGTGAGCGCCTCGGCTGTTTCGGCCGGCGTAAGCGGTAAATCGATATGCTGGCGGAGCCAGTTGTAAGAGATATTCATGTCGGGAGAGATTTTCTTTCTTTTCCGGCCGCAAATTTACAAAAAACGACGGAGTTGGACACGGCGACGGAACAAAAATGCGTCGGAAACCGGACAAAGGGACGCGGCAAAGGCGGCGAAATCGGGCGTAGGGCGGCACAATCGCTCCAATAGAAAAAGGGAAGTATTTGCGCACGCGAAAAAGATTCTTTACTTTTGTAACGTCCATAGTCATAGACGGAAAAATACACCCGACCGAACGTAAATTTATCCACACCATATTATATATGAAACGCAACCATTTCCCCATGGCGCTTTCGGTGCTGTCTTCCTTGGCCGTTTGCCCCGCCGCGCTCGCTTTCCCGGCTGCCGACGGGCCGGACGACACGCCCAAGCAACGTCCCAACGTAATTCTGCTCATTGCCGACGACCTCGGCTACGGCGACCTCGAATGCTACGGAGCGAAAAACGTAGAAACGCCCAACGTGAACCTTCTTGCCCGGCAAGGCATACAGTTCACCAACTGCCACGCCACGGCTGCCACCTCGACGCCGTCGCGCTACTCCCTGCTCACGGGCGAATACGCTTGGCGACGCAACGACACCGACGTGGCCGAGGGCAACCACTGCGCCATCATCAAGCCCGAACAGTACACCATGGCCGATATGTTCAAGAGCGCGGGCTATGCCACCGCCGCAATCGGCAAATGGCACCTCGGCCTCGGCCCCGTGACCGGCGCACAGGACTGGAACGGCAAACTTACGTCCACTCCGCGCGACATAGGCTTCGACTACCACTACATACAAGCCGCTACGGCCGACCGCGTGCCCTGCGTCTACCTCGAACAGGACACCGTGGCCAACTACGACCCCACGGCGCCCATACAAGTGAGTTACACCTCGAACTTCGCGGGCGAACCCACGGGCGCAAACAACAAAGAATTGCTGAAACTCATGTGGAGTCACGGCCACAATCAAAGTATCGTGGACAGTATTTCGCGCATCGGCTACATGAAGGGCGGCGGCAAGGCGTTGTGGAAAGACGAGAACATTGCCGACTCCATCGTCGCCCACTCGCGCCGCTTCATCATGGAGCATAAGGACGAACCGTTCTTCATATATCTCTGCACCAACGATGTACACGTGCCCCGCTGGCCGCACGCACGCTTCCGCGGCAAGAATCCGATGGGCCTGCGCGGCGATGCCATCGCCCAATTCGACTGGACGGTGGGCGAAGTGATGCAAGCGCTCGAAGAAGCCGGCATTGCCGACAACACGTTGCTCATTCTTTCCTCCGACAACGGCCCCGTGCTCGACGACGGCTATCAGGACCGGGCCGCCGAGCTGCTGAACGGGCACTCTCCCTCGGGCCCTTATCGCAGTTACAAGTACTCCGGCTACGAAGGCGGCACGATGGTGCCCTTCATCGTGCGCTGGCCCGAACGCGTGCAGCCCGCAGCCGAGCCCAACCACACGTTGCTGAGCCACATCGACCTGTTCGCCTCGCTGAGCGAACTTGTCGGCGGCGAGATACCCTTCGGCTCGGCCAAGGACTCCGGCGATCAGCTCGCACAAATCCTCGGCGAGTCGACGGAACACCGCCCTTGGGTTTCCGAACTCAACCACACGCGCACACTGAGCGTGCGCACCGCCCGTTGGAAGTATCTTCCCGCCACAAACGGCGCGCAGAAAGTAGGCTGGGGCCCCGACATCGAGAACGGCAACCGCCCCTACGACCAACTCTACGACATGGAGAACGACCCGGGCGAGACCACCAACCTCGCCGAACAGCAGCCCGAAGTGCTCGCCATGATGAAACGCATTCACGAAGAAGCGCTCTCCACGCCCGGCGCTCCGCTCATCATGCCCCTGATGTCCGACGACACGGAAACGCATTGGTATAACATCTTCACGCCCCTGCGCAACAGCCTGACGATGAGCGCCACGGCCGGCGGTTCGGGCGTTTCGGGCGTCACGCCCGAGGAAGGCGTCTTCGCTCGCGCCCAATGGAAGTTCGTGATGCGCCCCGACAGCACCGTAAACATCATCAACCGCGACAACGAAAAGTATATCGACCCCACCCAAGCCGCCCACACCGAAGACATCACGCTCTCGGCGACTGCACCCTCGGCCGGCTGGAAAATCTCTCACGCCGTGACGCCCGACTGCATGGTCTTCTTCACCGAAGACAAGAGCGCGCAGCTCAACCAAGCCCAAGCCGGCCGCAACTACGCCATCATCAACTGGGGCGAAGGCCGCCACGACGACGACGGCTGCCAGTTCTCCTGCACCGAAGTCACCTCGGGCGCCATCGGCGAGCACACGCTCCCCACCACGGCCGCCACACCCGCCGCTTCCACAGCCGAAGCGCCCCGTTGGTACACGATGTGCACGCCTGCCCGCGAAAGCCGCTACATCAGCGCCTCCGAAGTCAGCGGCCTCACGGGCATAGCCTCTACCAACTACATGCCCGCTACGACATGGCGCTTCGAGCAACGCGCCGACGGCCGCTACGACATCATCAACCAAGCCTCCGGCAAGTACATCGCCCCGCAAGTGGTCGAGGGCACCAAGCAACTGGCCCTTTCTGCCGAGCAGCCCGCCGAAGGCTGGGAGTTCAAGAAGGTGAGCGGCGCGACCCAATACGCCATTGTTTCGGGCAACGTGCAAATCAACCAGACCGACTCCTCGAACGGCTACAAAATCTTCAACTGGGGCGGCGGCACCAATCTCACCGACAACGGTTGCAAATATCGTTTCACCGACGTCACGAGCCTCGTCAACGAGATAGTCTCGGCCGTTCCCTCTGTCAGCGCCACGACGTCCGCCGCCGTGCGCTACTACGACATGCTCGGCCGCCCCGTCGCCAACCCTACGCACGGCATCTTCGTCCGCTCCGACGGCCGCAAGGTCATCTTCTGACCCCCTACTCCACGCAAAACGCCTCGCGGGTCTGCGTTCGCACGAATGCAGACCCGCTTTCGTAACACACTAAAAGACAAGCGCAAAACTAACGCCCTGTAAGTTCAAACTTTCTCAGACTAAGTTTGAACTTACTGGGCGTTAGGCAAGAATATCATGTTTTTTGTGCGTTCAAGCGGGCAGATAGTGAAAAATCGCAGCGGCTATTCAGCATTTCCGAATAACTTCTGTGTTTTTTGCCCGACAACACAGGCCAAATTTGATGAATATTCGGTATTTTGCAAGGGGTGAAACACAAAAGAATTGGCGGAAATTGACAAAACAGCCAAAATAAATTCGGCGGAAATTGACAAAAGCCCACAAAAACATTTGGCGGAAATTGACAAAAGCACTATAATTGCGCTATACATTAACGGCTATGGAAGAAAATTCGATATTGTTCAAGCGCAAGATGTACGACCGGCTGCTCAAATGGAAGCGAGAGCGTAATGGTGCGTCGGCGATTCTTATTCAGGGAGTAAGGCGTATCGGCAAATCCACGCTAGAAGAGTTACTAGGTGCAGCACAACAACAGTCTGACCTACGACTTCCTTTTCGACAGGGCAAAGAAACTGGCAGATGCCGATGCGATGATGCTTGTGGGCGGAGGTCCCAAGGGTGTAGCGCCAGTGGTCATGTCGAATGGTGGCACATCCTATCGTGCCTTCCTCGAGG
>JAFLUW010000048.1 GCA_022508615.1 Prevotellaceae bacterium
GAGTAAGTTCGAACTTAGTCTGAGATAGTTCAAACTTACTCAGCGTTAGTTTTGCGCATCGCAAAGCGGCTCTGACTCAAGCCTTTCGAAAAATCTCACCGAAACGACCCGGGCGGAAGTATGTGCGGACAAGGAGCCGGCGCCTACTTGCGAAGATTGAAGAGGTAGGAAACTTTGGCGAATATCGTGCCGTGGTTCGACCGCGAAAAGACGTCGGCCTTGGCGTTGCCGTAGATGTCCGAGAGTCCGTAGTAATAACGGCCTTCTACGAGGAAATGTCCAAGGCGCGTAGACAGCTCTACTCCGCCTCCGCCCGTGATGCCGTACTCGAATTTCCGCGTTGCGGGCATGTCGTATTGCTGAAAGACGCCGCCGGGCCGGGCCGGTTCGCCTTCGGCGTTCAGTGTCCACGACGCGCTGCGCGAAGTTTTCTCGCCGAGCAGAAAGCCCACCTGCGGACCGAGCAGAAAGAAGAACTGGAAGCCGCGCGCTTCCCTGCCCCAGCCCAGACGGGCGAGAAAGGGCAGTTGGACATAATCCATATCGCGCCGGTAGGTGTCAGGCAAAGGGTTGCTTTCGGCGTCGATTACGTTTTCTTTCCAGCCCAGCCGCGTATAGTTCAGCTCAATCTGCAAGGCACACAGGGCCGAAAAGTATTTTTCGCTCATGACGCGGAACGTCAGGCCCACTGTCGGGGCGACGTGCTGCGACTGGTTGATATTCGGCTCGAAAGAGATGGAGTTGAGGGCCACGCCGCCGTTAATGCCCACGGCAATCTGCGTGCGGGGCTCGCCGATCTGGGCGCAGACGTGCCCTGCGAGCAGAACGGAGAGAACGAGGAGGGAAAATCGCATCGGGATGCGCATGATGGAACGAGATTATGCGGTCATTTGTTCACGGCAGTCCGCACGAGGCGGCCGCCCGGCTCAGCATGAAGAAGGAAAATGCCTTTATTTATATATCCGCCGCCGGCAAGTTGGCCGAAAGCGAAGTCACTTTGCAAGAGAGGCACGGAAACCGTCGCCGACAAGGACGCATCGGCGCCTTTTTGCAGCAACAGCGTGAACAGGAAGCGTGCGGCATCGTAGCCGAGCAGCGCCATGCGGGGACTGACGGGCAGCAGGTCGGCATGGCTCCACGTTTTGTAGCGGTGAACGAAGTCTACAGTCTCCGGAGAGCCGGCGTCGTAATGACTGGATGAGAATATATACGTATCTTGCACCGCAAGTTCGGCGTTGCACTGCGCAAACCACTCCTGCCACGCGGGAAAACCGACCAATGAAGTTTTCAGTCCGGCGGCCGACTGACGAAAGCGCCGCAGGGAGGCCAGCAGTTTTTCCAATTCCTCGCGGCTTTCGCAGTCGGGCAGAAAAAGCGTATGGCCCGAGCGGGAAACGGCAGCAAGCATCTCGGCATCTCGGAAATCGGCGCCCACTTCGCGGACGTCTACTCCGCGTTCAGAAAAACTGTGGGCTATATAGTCAGCACATGCCTGCTGTCCGGCCTCGCGGGTGCGGATGCGCACAACACGGGAGACGTCTGCAAAATGCTGATTCAGCAAACGCGAAGCATACAGCCATTCATAGCCGTCGGGCGTATTGAGCAGGACGACGTTCGCGTTGTTTTTCACCTCGCCGACCTTCGAGGAAAAGGGAACGACCAAGCGGGTGTGCCGGCCGCGGACAAAGTCGGACAGCGCGGAAAAGTGGGACGGATAGACGGGACCCGCAATAAGATGGAAATCTTTCTGACGCAAACGGGAAAGCGTCTCATCCAACGACGCACCAGTCGGAGGTTCGTTGAAACAAGTCACATTGATTTCCTTTCCGGAGGCACGGGCGGCGACCTTGGCAGCCATGAGCAGACCGCGATAGAATTCTATGCTGCGGTTCCCCTCGCTTCCAGAAGCTTCGAGGGGCAACAATACAGCGACATCGAGCCGTTCCAGTTCGGATGGGGCTTTCTCGGGCGCCGGATCAGCCGGACCGGGAGCCGGAATCGTCAGCAGACTGCCTTTCTGCAGCTTGTAGTCGGACGAACGCATAGATGGGTTGGCAGCGACAAGTTCGTCAACCGTCAAACCGTATTGCCGGGAAATACTCCACAGCGTTTCCTTCTTTTTTACCTTATGCAGCTGCTGCGCCTGCAAGCCATGACCCAAACAAATGAGCAGCAGAAATATCGACACAAATCTTTTCATGGCGGAAGAAATGACAATTCAGACGGAACGCGGAGAATCGCCGCCGGGAGATACACATGCGGTCAGCCAATTGCGATAGAACGTGCGGCAAGCCTCGCGCCACGAATCGACAATGCGGCCGGAAGCGTCGTAATAGTGCGCAGGGGCGCTGATGGGCAACCCTTTCGAACAATCGCGCTCGTATTCTTTATGGAGTGTACCGCCTGCATATTCGAGATGACCGGTTACGTAGACTTCGCGGCCTCCACCCGAAAGCAGAATGCCGGCTCCGCTCTCTTCTCCCGACGCAACTAATATCAAATCGTCCGGAAGAGCGGTTTGAGCCAGATTTTTTTCGGAAAAAGCCAAAGCCGTGTGACGACTCACGGGCATCGGGAACGACGGAAAGAGACCTTCTGTCAACGGATGGTTGACATGAACCGTCTGGGCAAACACACCGAATTTCTTTGCAGGCAACAACTGCTTGGAAATGCCGTAACGATGGTAAAGCGCCGCCTGTGCGCCCCAACATATATATAATGTGGAGCGAACATGCGTTACGGCCCAGTCCATTATCCGCTGCAACTGCCGCCAATAGCGCACTTCTTCGAATGCAAGCTGCTCAACAGGTGCTCCCGTCACAACGAGACCGTCATAAAAGCCGTCGTCACAAGTTTCGAAGTCACTGTAAAAACGCTCCATGTGTGCGACCGGCGTCGTTTTGTAGGTCTGACCGGAAATTTTCACAGGATACAGCGCCACGTGCAGGCCAGAATGGGAAACAGCCCGCGCAATGTCGTATTCTGTGACAGTCTTTTGCGGCATCAGATTGAGCAGTAGAATGCGTAATGCCGACCGGGGAGGATTCTCCTCACTTACGGCATGGCGTTCATCGCGCAAAGGCCGGATGCAAGGCAATGATGGCGGAAGATATATCATCTGAATGCGGTAGGAGTGCAGTTTACATCAAATTTCTCCGCCGGAAAAGCGCAATTTTCGCAGGAAAAGAAAACCGGTGCAGACTGCATGCTGTTTACAAAACTCATTGACGGGAACTTACCACACATCCACCCGCTGCTTCTTCGGAACAAAGAGTTTATCCTTCTTCGTAATACCGAAAGCTTTGTACCATGCGTCGATGTGGGGAAGGGCGGCATTGACACGCCACTCGCCGGGTGAATGCGGATCGGTTTTTATCTGCTGGCGCAAAGCAGCCTCGCGCACATTATTGGCCCATACGAGCGCATAACTGAGGAAGAAACGTTGTTCGGGTGTAAAACCGTCCTTGATGCTAAGAGGCTGCTTGCTCATGGCCCGCTGAAAGGCAGCAAAGGCCACGTTAAGACCACCATGATCAGCTATATTTTCGCCCAAAGTAAGCGCACCCTGGATATGTTCGCCAGGAAGTACCTCTATTTTGTCAAAGAAATCGCTCATTACCTGTGTGCGTTTCCGAAAATTTTGACCGTCAGCTTCCGTCCACCAGTTGCGCAGATTACCCTCTTTGTCGAACTGCGCCCCCTGATCGTCAAAACCGTGCGTCATTTCGTGACCGATGACTACACCTATGGCTCCGTAATTGCAGGCGTCGTCAGCCTCTGGATTAAAGAACGGAGGCTGCAGAATACCGGCCGGGAAACAGATTTCGTTGGTCGTAGGATTGTAATAGGCATTGATCGTTTGCGGCGTCATGTACCATTCGTCGCGATCGACGGGCTTATTCACATTTTTCGCAATTTTATAGTCGAAAAGGAACTCGTTGGCACGGGTCAGATTTTCATAATAAGACAGATTCTCATCAATGGTAAGACCGGAATAATCCATCCATTTGTCTGGATAACCTATTTTCACATAAAAAGTATTCAGTTTGTCGATGGCTTGTGCTTTTGTTTCCTCACTCATCCACGTCTGCGCGGCAATCCGCTCGGCCAAAGCAGCCTGCAAATTGTTTACCAGCTCCAGCATGCGTGCTTTGGAGGAGGCAGGGAAATACTTTTCTACATACATGTAACCAACAGCTTCACCTAACACGGCATCAACTACACCGACGGCTCGCTTCCAGCGAGGACGGTCCTGTTCGGCACCACGCATAACTTTTCCAAAGAAACCGAAAGAAGTTTCACGAAATTGATCGTCAAGATAATTGGCTGCATCATTGATGACCCGAAACTCAATGAAAGACTTGAGTGTTTCGAGATCTGTATCTTTCAGCAATTTCTCAATGGCGCGTATCGTTTCAGGCTGGTCTACGGAAACTGCAGGCACAGCAGGATAGCCCATCTGTAGGAAAGTGTTTCCCCAGTCAATACCGGGAAATTGTTCGAGCAATTCGGTATAGGACATACGGTGATAATTTCCCTGTACGTCGCGTAATTCGACCGCGCTTTTGCTGGCTTCAGCCATTAAAGTTTCCAATGCTATGACTGACTGCATTTTTGCTTCGGCCTCGGAAGCTGTGTAGCCAATCATTTCGAGAAGTTGTCGTACATAGGAACTATATGCTTCCCGAATTTGTGTCGTAGCTTCGTCGTCTTTCACATAATAGTCTCGCGTGCCCAGTGTAAGATGAGGTTGATGTATGCTGACAAGATTGTTTTTCGAATCCATAATATCCGCTCCGCAATATACGGAAAACCAAGTGGGGACACCAATACGATTCAATCTTGCCGCAAGCAGCATGAGTGCAGTTTTCGATTGACAAGAGCGAATTTCGTCGAGTATGGGCTGCACCGGTAGATAACCCTCTGCATTACGGCGGACAGAATCCATTGCCAAATTATATAACGACCCGATTTTTTGGCCAAGCGAGCCTTGTTCCTGTGGCTGAGAAGCCAATTCCGTAATCAAAGTGTTAAGGCGATGATTGTTTTCTTCATCGAGTTTGTCGAATTGCGCAAAACGGGAAAACTCTGGCGTCAACGGATTGGCTTTAAGCCATCCACCGTCTGCATAACGAAAAAAATCATCACCAGGTCTCACACTCAAATCCATATTAGCTTTGTCGAGACCAGATTTCAAATCGGTCTGTGCAAGCAAAGGGCTAATCATGAATCCAGTCATAAGCAAAACTTTCAGTTTCATTATTTTAATTCGTTTTATCAGATTTCTAATTTACATAATCCATATGCAACCGAATTTCTTGAAAAACTATTCAAGTTCAGCAGCCAATTCAAGCCAGCGGGCTTCCGCTTTTTCTATTTCTTTTTTCAGTTCAGCATGTCGAACGAAAAGTGCTTCTTCCATTTTCCCTTCGGAAAAACCGGCTTCAAGCTTTTTTAACTCGATATCAAGAGCCGCAACAACGGCTTCGGCGGCCTCAACAGCTTTCCCTTTTTTGCGCCGCTCGCGCTGTTGTTCCTTTTGGTATAAATAAGCCTGCTTCCCTTCACTTGTATCTCCAACTGCACTGTGCAGGGATTGAGTTGATGATGACTTGGACGAAGTTGATAGTTCATCGAATCCCTCCATGTCCTTCTTTTGCAGAAAATCGTAGATTCCACCGAGATACTCCCGTACTTGTCCGCCTCCGAACTCATAAACTTTCGTAACAAGGCCATCAAGAAAATCCCGATCATGACTAACCAGCACCACTGTTCCATCAAAAGCCCGTATCGCTTCTTTCAATACATCTTTCGTGCGCATGTCAAGATGATTGGTCGGCTCATCCAATATCAAAAAATTCACGGGTTCCAGCAATAATCTGATCATGGCCAGACGACTTCTTTCACCTCCCGAAAGTACTTTAACGCGTTTATCACTATCCTCACCGCCAAACATGAATGCGCCGAGAATATCCCGGATTTTAAGCCGAACCTCGCCAGTAGCGACGCAGTCTATCGTATCAAATACCGTCAACTGTTCATCAAGAAGCTGTGCCTGGTTCTGTGCATAATAGCCGATTTGTACATTATGGCCGACTTTCAGTGTTCCTTCGAAAGAAGTCTCACCCATTATACATTTGACCAGTGTGGATTTTCCTTCACCGTTGCGTCCAACAAAAGCAACCTTTTCACCGCGGGCGATAGTCAGAGTTACCTGCGAAAAAACCTGGTGATGGCCATACGACTTGCTCACCCCATCGCACATAACGGGGTAATTTCCACTCCGTTGACATGGAGGAAATTTAAGATGCAATACACTATTGTCGATTCCGTCCACTTCCACCGGAACGATTTTTTCCAACTGTTTAATACGGCTCTGCACTTGTGCAGATTTCGTCGGCTTATATCGAAAGCGTTCGATGAAGTCACGCAGATCAGCCATCTCTTTCTGCTGATTTTCGTAAGCCCGCAGTTGCTGTTCGCGTCTTTCGGCACGCAGTTTCACGTATTCGTCGTAACGCACACGATAGTCATATGCCGTTCCACAAGTCAATTCAATCGTGCGACTTGTCACATTATTGATAAACGCCCTGTCATGGCTAACCAAAATCACAGCTCCTGCCGCATGGGCCAGAAAACGTTCGAGCCAGCGAATGCTTTCTATATCAAGATGGTTTGTCGGTTCGTCGAGCAGCAGCAAATCAGGCTGACTGAGCAGAATCTTCGCCAACTCGATGCGCATGCGCCATCCCCCCGAGAACTCATTGGTAGGCCTATCGAAGTCTTCATGCGAAAAGCCGAGGCCAATCAACGTGCGTTCCATCTCCGCACGATAGTTCAGGCCACCCATCATCTGAAAACGCTCCTGCCTCATCGTATATGTCTCGACAAGTTCCATATACTCGGCACTCTCGTAATCAGTTCGCTCAGCAAGTTCCGCAGCCTCGCACTCCAATTGCTCCCGATGTTGCCTAATATAGGCGAAAGCTTGTTCAGTTTCTTCTATTACGGTATGCCCGTCCGCAAGATTCATCACTTGAGGCAAATAGCCTACACTCACACCGCTCTTCAGAGCCAACGCTCCCCCAGAAGGAGTCTGCAAGCCGGCAATAATTTTGAGCAATGTGGATTTTCCTGCCCCATTTTTACCAACCAAAGCAATACGGTCTCGGGGATTCACGACGAATGACACGTCCGAAAACAACGGACGGGCGGCGAACTCTACCTTCAAACTTTCGACAGAAAGCATTTTTCAGTTACTTTGCAACTATCGAGTTTTTTTAATAAGAACGCGCAATAATCACGCGACATGTTGCCGGACGGCCACTGACCATGTCTATTCCGGGGTTAGTTTGGTCGACGCCATAGGGCACACAGCGTATCGTGGCCTGTGTTTCCGCCTTGATACGCTCTTCCACCTCGGTCGTTCCGTCCCATGGACATAGGAAGAAACCACCTTCTTTCACACGTTCCTTGAATTCAGCGTAGTCATTACACTCGAAGATGTGTTCGTTGAGGAACGTTTTGGCTTTTGCATAGATGTTCGTTTGGATTTTCTCGAGCAAAATTTTCACATGCGCGGCAATCCCCTCCACCGGCAGTGTTTCTTTGGCCAACGTGTCACGGCGCAT
Organism: Prevotellaceae bacterium; assembly: GCA_022508615.1. Classification (GTDB taxonomy): domain Bacteria; phylum Bacteroidota; class Bacteroidia; order Bacteroidales; family Bacteroidaceae; genus Alloprevotella. Next base: position 7,632 of record JAFLUW010000048.1, read on the forward strand.
CAATTCGACAGTGCCGTTTTCGAGATCGCGTGCCCCCATGACGAGCCGTACGGGTACGCCTTTCAACTCGTAATCAGCAAATTTAAAGCCGGGCCGCTTATTGTCTGCATTGTCATACTTCACACGAACACCCATAGCCTGCAATTCGTCGCGCAGTGCGCCAAGTTTTTCGTTAAGTTCGTCGAGTTCGGTATCGCCCTTGTAAATAGGAATGATAACTACTTGAATCGGGGCTAAACGAGGAGGTAACACAAGACCGTTGTCGTCGGAATGCGTCATGATAAGCGCGCCCATGAGACGCGTAGAGACGCCCCAACTGGTCGCCCAAGCATATTGCGGCTTGTTGTCTCGGTCAACAAACGTCACGTCGAAGGCTTTGCCGAAATTCTGGCCGAGGAAATGCGACGTGCCGCTCTGAAGCGCCTTGCCGTCCTGCATCAGCGCCTCAATGGTATAGGTATCGAGCGCTCCGGCAAAACGTTCTGTCTCGCTCTTTACGCCGCGCACTACGGGCATAGCCATGTATTCCGCAGCAAAATCCGCATAAACATCGAGCATTTGTCTGGCACGAGCTTCGGCCTCCTCACGTGTCGCGTGCGCCGTATGTCCTTCCTGCCAAAGGAACTCACTGGTTCGCAGGAACAGACGCGTACGCATTTCCCAACGCATTACGTTACACCACTGGTTGCACAATACGGGCAGATCGCGCCACGAATGTATCCATTTCTTATATGTATTCCAAATCGTCGTTTCCGATGTCGGGCGAATGATAAGTTCTTCTTCGAGTTTCGCAGCTGGATCGACCACAACGCCGTCTCCCGTCTCGTTCGTCTTGAGACGGTAGTGTGTCACCACAGCACATTCCTTGGCAAAGCCTTCCACGTGCTCGGCTTCACGCGAAAGGAACGATTTCGGGATAAGCAGGGGGAAATATGCGTTTTGTACGCCCGTTTCCTTAAAGCGCCGGTCGAGTTCGTGCTGGATGGATTCCCAGATAGCCATGCCGTAGGGCTTGATTACCATACATCCGCGCACATCGGCTTGTTCTGCAAGATCCGCTTTCACGACAAGTTCGTTATACCACTTCGAATAGTCATCCGCACGTTTCGTGAGGAATGAAAGTTCTTTTGCCATATTTCGATGTTTTATTGATTATTCTCAAGAAAAGCCTTTTTCAGCAGGTCGCTGGCGAAGATGAAATCGTTGAGCCGCTGATTGTGGGCCGAGAGCACCTCGTCTTTCGTGCCTTCCCACTCTGTTCGTCCTTCGTAGATATAGAGGATGTGTTCTCCTATGCCCATGACGGAGTTCATGTCGTGGGTATTTATAATAGTAGTCGTACCGTATTCGCAGGTAATGGAGTGTATCAGTTCGTCGATGACGAGCGAGGTTTTCGGATCGAGCCCGGAGTTCGGCTCGTCGCAGAAGAGGTATTTCGGGTTCATGGATATGGCGCGGGCAATGGCCACACGCTTCTGCATGCCGCCCGATATTTCGCCGGGAGCCTTGTGCCGGGCGTCGAGAAGCCCCACGCGGTCGAGGCAGAACTCGGCGCGTTTCTGCCGGCGCGCGTAACTTTCGGCGGAAAACATATCGAGCGGGAACATTACGTTTTCCAGCACGGACATCGAGTCGAACAATGCAGCCGCCTGAAAAATCATTCCCATCTCGCGCCGCAGCATAGTCTGTTCGTGCTTCGACATGGCGGCGAAATTGCGGCCGTCGTAAAGGATTTCGCCCGAGGTGGGGGCAAAAAGCCCTACGAGCGTTTTGACCAGCACCGTCTTGCCCGAGCCCGACTGACCGATAATCAGATTCGTCTTGCCGGCTTCGAACATCGTGCTGATGTCTTTGAGCACTTCTTTGTCAGCGAACGATTTGCAGAGGTGGTTAATCTGGATCATGGCTACGAGAGCAGTTGTGTCAGAAACAAGTCACTGAAAAGTATGAGCATCGAACTGCTCACCACAGCGTCTGTCGAGGCTTTTCCCACTTCGATGGAGCCGCCTTCGACCGTATAGCCGAAAAACGAAGACACGCTGGCGATAATATAGGCGAAGAAGAGGCTCTTGATTACGCCCATCCAGAAGAACCACTGCGTGAAGTCGTGCTGCATGCCGGCCGTAAGGTCGCTTGCCGTGATGATGCCGCCGATATAGGCCGTAGCGTAGGCGCCTATCACGCCGCTCACCGTCGAAAAGATCACAAGCAGCGGCATCATCGTCACGAGTCCGGCGATTTTGGGCAGGATGAGGAACGAGGCAGGGTTTACTCCCATGATTTCGAGCGCATCGATTTGCTGCGTCGTGCGCATCGTGCCGATTTCGGAGGCGATGTTCGAACCGACTTTGCCCGAAAGGATGAGGCACATGATGGACGACGAGAACTCGAGCAGCATGATTTCGCGCGTCACGTAGCCCGACACCCAGTGAGGCATCCATGCCGACTGAATGTTGAGCTTGATCTGAATGCAGATGACCGCACCGATGAAAAACGAAATGAGCAGCACGATGCCGATGCTGTCCACACCGAGACTTGCCATTTCCTTGACGTACTGTTTCCAGAACATGCGAAACCGTTCGGGGCGCGAAAACGTTCGCCCCATCAGCATGAGATAGCGGCCCAAACTGTTCAAAAACCTTATTACAAGCATCCGTTCACGATTTTGCCGCAAATTTAGCCAAAAATAATGAAACGGCAGTCATCTCGGCCCTTTCCCGCCGCCTTCGTTTTTTCTCTGAGTAATTTAGTCTGAGATAGTTTGAACTAAGTCTGCGTTAGTTCAAACTATCTCAGACTAAGTTTTCGCTAACGCCGTGCAAGTTGCCGGCCGGCGCGGCAAAGCGCAGCCTTATGCCAGCCGGCGCCGACACGCCGGGCCGGTGCGGGCGCGCAGACCGGGCTTTGTGCAAAGCGGGGCAGACACCGTACCGTCGAACCGAGACGAAGCAGCTCCGGACGGCGAAAAGGGCTGCATGTGGCCGCGATTCTCGCAGATTTCGCTTAACTTTGCGGCTCGTTCAACGCTGCCATATTTTTATATCCCAACCAAGCCAATGACTGCAATCCGTTTCGCTCCGCGTCTGCTGCGCGAACTCCGGCACTACGACCGCCGTAAATTTTCGGCCGACCTTATGGCCGGCCTCATCGTGGGCATCGTGGCCCTCCCGCTGGCCATCGCTTTCGGCATCGCCTCGGGCGTTTCGCCCTCACAAGGCATTCTGACGGCCGTTGTGGGCGGCTTTCTCGTTTCGGCCCTCGGCGGCAGCCGCGTACAGATAGGCGGGCCCACCGGAGCCTTCATCGTCATCATCTACGGCGTTGTCTCCAATCCCGCACTTGGGCTTCCGGGCCTAATGATCGCCACGATGCTGGCCGGAGCCTTCTTGATTCTGCTCGGGGCGCTGCGGCTCGGGGCCATCATCAAGTTCATTCCCTACCCCATCGTGGTCGGTTTCACGAGCGGCATTGCCGTGACCATCTTCACCACGCAAATCAAAGACCTTTTCGGCCTGAACATCGCCGAAGCCCTGCCCGGCGACTTCATCAGCAAGTGGATCGTCTACGTCCGCCATTTTTCTTCCATCGATTTCCCGACTACGGCTGTCGGACTGGCCAGCATCCTGCTTATCGTCCTCACGCCGAAAGTGTTCAAACGAATTCCGGGCAGCCTCGTAGCCATCATCGTGATGACAGTGGCCGGCTACTTCGTCAACCGGGCAGCCCCCGGCCACTTTCCCAGCCTTCATCTGGCCACTATCGGCGATTCGTTCGGCGAAATCAAGGCCGAAATTCCGGCATTGCGCGTACCGCAGATTTCATGGGAAGACATCAAGTCGCTCTTTCCCACGGCGATGGTCATTGCCGTGCTCGGCGCCATCGAAAGCCTGCTTTCCGCTACTGTGGCCGACGGCGTCTGCGGAGATCATCACGACTCCAATCAGGAACTTATCGGACAAGGCGTGGCCAACCTCTGCACGCCGCTCTTCGGCGGCATTCCCTGCACGGGAGCCATAGCCCGCACGATGACAAACATCAACAACGGCGGACGAACGCCCGTAGCCGGCCTCGTACATGCAATCGTGCTGTTGCTTATCTTCCTCGTACTGATGCCATTGGCTGCCTACATCCCCATGGCGTGCCTGGCGGGCGTACTGGTTGTGGTGGCCTACAACATGAGCGGCTGGCGCACGTTCCTCCAGCTGATGAAGAATCCCAAAAGCGACGTCTCCGTGCTGCTCATCACCTTCGTGCTGACCGTTGTCTTCGACCTGACCGTCGCCATTGAGGTGGGATTGGTCATCGCCTGCCTGCTCTTTATGCGCCGCATGGCGGAAACCACGCAAATCAGCGTCGTCGCCGACGAAATCGACCCGAATGAAGACACCGACATCGAGCTTCACGAAGAGCATCTTGTCATTCCGTGCAACGTGGAGGTGTATGAAATCAACGGACCTTTCTTCTTCGGCATTGCCAACCGCTTCGAGGAACTTATGAACACATTCGACGAACGTCCGAGGGTACGGGTACTGCGCATGCGCCGTGTGCCGTTCGTCGATTCCACGGGAATCCACAATCTGCAAAACCTCTGCGAAATGAGTCAGCGGCAAGGCACGGCCATCGTATTGTCGGGTGTCTGCGAAAACGTCTATGCCGTGCTCGAACACGCAGGATTCTGCAAACTGCTGGGCAAGGAGAACATTTGTCCCAACATAAACGTCGCGCTCGAACGAGCAGGCAAACTTGCCGAAAGGATAGGATGACATGAAACGGCAGGAACAGACCGGAAGGCTGCATCACGCGGCACCGACTCTGCGCCATGCGGCGCAGACAGTCGCTTGTGCCTTGTTTCTGCTCTTTCTGCAAGCCTGTACGTCGGCCAGAGAAGATATTCATTCCGCTTCCGAACCGCAAAACGGCGGAACGACGGGAGCAGACGGCGATCTCGACCGAATTGTCGAGAGTGGTGAACTCATCATCGCTACGCTTTCCGGTCCCGAAAGCTATTACGACTATCAAGGTGAGCCCGTGGGGCCGCAATATGCTTTTGCTGAAGATTTCGCCCGCGAACAAGGCGTAAGCATCCGCGTGGAAGTAGCCCGCGACAGCCTTTCACTGGTCCGTATGCTTGAACAAGGCGAAGCCGACATGATTTGCTATCAGCTTCCTCTGGACCTTATTGCACACAACGACTTGCGGGCGGCCGGTCTTCGGGTCGATTCGCTGCATACGTCGTGGGCCGTTCGCAAAGACAAGCCGCAATTGGCCGCAGCGCTCGACCTTTGGTATGCAAACGTCCCGCATCCCGCGACAGGAAACCTTGTTCCTGAAAAAGAGAACCTGCGTGTGTGCCGCAGAATGCGTGCACCGCTCATCTCCCGCAGCAAAGGAATCATCTCCACCTATGACGATCTTTTCCGACAAGCCGCCGGAACGGCCGGAGTGGACTGGCGGCTCATCGCAGCACAGTGCTATCAGGAAAGCGGCTTCGATCCCAATGCCGTTTCGTGGGCCGGCGCAAAAGGATTGATGCAACTGATGCCGGGCACGGCCGCATATTTAGGCGTATCGCCCGCCGACATCTACTCTCCGGCCGTCAACGTCGATGCAGCCAGCCGGCTGTTGCGCGAACTCCTGCAGGAATTTTCCGACATTCGCCAGCGTGACGAACGTATCAAGTTCGCACTAGCTGCTTACAACGGGGGAAAAGGCCATATACGCGACGCCATGCGGCTTACACGCAAGCATCGGCGGAACGACCAGCGGTGGAGCGACGTCCGGGAATACATACTGGCGCTTGAAAAGCCGCAATTTTACAGAGATCCCGCTGTACGCTACGGTTACATGGTCGGAAGCGAGACTGCCGCTTATGTCGACCGCATCGTCGACCGTTTCCGATCTTACGGCGGCTCGATGAGTGCCGGCGCAGGTCTTTCCGCGCCGACTACTCCGCAGCCTGCCTCCCGCAAAAACCGTTTCACCGGCGGAAGCCGGAAAATTCTCCGCCCCGATGACCCCGGATTCGGAACTGACGCAGCACAATGATCCGGCCATCCAAATGCCGGACATACTTTTGCCCGACTATCTGGTGGATGTTTCGGCTGTCGCCGCAGCCATGCAGCCTTACGGCGAAAATCCGCTCAACTATTTGCTCCAGCTGCTTTCCCCGCGGGAAAGCACCCTGCCCATTCTTTTGGGAAATGCCGCCAACCAATTTATGGACGACTGTGTGAACACCCCTTCCGCCCGGCGTTCCTTTCATGCCTCGATGCAGCGGCATTTTCATCAGTCCATACTCGACTACACCTTTTCCCCGACGCCGCCCGGTCGCGACTTTTTCGAAGAAGCCCGACGGCAGATGGAACACATCGCCCGCTGCCTCGACCAAGGCCTCATTCCGCTCGACGACGTGCTGCTGGAACCGCTTTTTCTCTGCCCTTCGCTCGGACTGCGCGGCCGTTTCGATGTCATGACGGCCGACCACCGCAACGTTGTCGAGCTGAAAAGCGGAAAAGCCGACGAGTGGGGAAAACATACACCCGAAGCAAAAACAGCACATCTCGTGCAAATGCTGCTCTACCGCGAGATTCTTCACCGGAACTTAGGCATTCCGCGTGCGGACATCCGGTTGCGGCTGTTCTACTCACGCTATCCCTGCGTCGTCGAGGGCGGCGACGGCCGGCAGCTCGTCGAACGAGCCCTCCGGCTGCGCAACGGCATCGTCGCACTCCTGCAAAAGGTGGCCCGCGAGGGCCTTTGGGCGCAATTGAAAGGACTCACGGCCGAAAGCCTCAACGAAAACGGCCTGCGCGGGCGGCTTTGGGAAAACTACCTGCGGCCTGCCATTGAGCGACAACTGCATCTGTGGCGCGACATGCCCGAGACCGAGCGTAAATATCTCGACACTTTTCTGTCCTTCCTCATTGCCGAACAACTTCGTCAAACCACGGATTACGAACGCAGCGGCGAACGGCGTGGTTTCGCCCGCACGTGGCAGGCACCGGCCGCAGAAAAAGCGGAGAACGGGCGCATTTTGTCGGGCCTCAGCCTC
>JAFLUW010000049.1:0-1736 GCA_022508615.1 Prevotellaceae bacterium
AGTGGTCGCGATAGTAGCGAAACGTCATGAAAACGACCAAAAGCGTGACATACATGGCCGTGGTACGCGGCAAGTTGGCCCAATAGAGGCGCAAGTTGTGCCATTTCAGGTATTCGACGGAACAAAGGAACATCAGCGTGAGACAGACGATGAAGAAACCGCGCGAATCCATGAGCCGTTCGGCCTTTGTCCAATAGCGCCGCACGATGTTGCCCGCTACGAAGAAATGAAAAAAGAGAAACGTTTGATTCAGGCTCCACGTGCGCACCCAGTCGAGCTTGTACCAACTGAAATCGCGCGGCATGAACTGCGTTTCGTAGACGCAGACGGCCGCAATCCACAGCAGCGCAATGGGAAGCCAGCGAAAACGCCGCAGCGCGAGCCGGTCTTCGAGATAGCAAAAGAGATAGTAGAGCACGAACATGTGCAACAGCGACCAAGTGAACCAGTAGCCGAACTTCGTGGGGTTGTGGATTTCGAATTCGAAGCCCGGCCAGAACGAAGGTTTGAGCAACACGAGGGCGATGTAGAAGAAAACGACCGTAGGCACGATTTGTATGCGCGTTTTCTTGCCCAACATGCGCAACATGCCGCGGCCGTTCCACACATAGCCCGACTTATAGGCCAGAAAGCCGCTGATGAAGAAGAACAACGGCATGCGAAACAGCACGAGGAAAGGCAGCGAGGCGCTTTGTTTCAGAGGAATGGCGAATCCGCAGGCCACGTGATAGGCTACGACCATAATCATCGTGAAGCCGCGCATGGCATCGAGCCACTCCATGCGGGGTTTCTTCGTCGAAGCCGCGGTAGCGGGCGCGGTGCCGGGGGTAAGGTCTTCGTTCATAGGGCGGAGAGGGAAAAAGGTGGGAGAAAAATGCTTATTCAAGGAGCCATGCGGCGCTGAACAGCAGGCCGTAGAGCATAATGTTCAGGCTGGTGGCGCCCAACACGCGGTTGAGCGCACGTCCGCGGCGTATGCGCCACATCGAGCGGGCGGCCGAAAGATGCATGGCGCAGTAAATGCCGAACAACGGCAGACCGAGCGCCCAGCCCAGCGCGATGCCGGCGCATATCGCGGCCGAAAAGCCCTGCAACACGTAGAAAACGAGGCCGAAGCGCGCGCCGAAAGCCACGATGAGCGTGCGTTTGCCCGAGAGGCGGTCTTGTTCGCAGTCGCGAAAGTTGTTGACGACCAATAGCGGCCCGACAGCCAATCCGCAGCCCGCGCCGACCCACCATGCTTCGGGCGGAATCGTGCCGGACACGGCAAGACAAGTTCCCGCGACGGGCACGAAACCGAAGAAGACCCAGACAAGCACGTCGCCCAAGCCGATATAAGAAAGGAGCGTGGTGTAGAGAAACGCGAAGACCACGCAACTCGCTCCGAGCGCCACGAGCGGCCAGCCTCCGCAGGCTACGGCCGTAAATCCCGCGGCACAAGCCGCCGCGATGGTCAGCGCAATGCCGCACATCATGGCGCGCGGCGTAATCCAGCCTTGTGCACAGGCGCGCTCCGGGCCGAGCCGGTCTTCGCGATCGGCGCCCCGGCGAAAATCGTAGAGGTCGTTGATGAAGTTGGCCGCTATTTGCATCAACGCGGCGAAGGCTATGCAGGCCAAAGCGGGCGTCAGGGCGAAATTACCGCGACGCCACAGCAACGCGAGGGCCACGACGACGGGCACAAAGGCGGCACTGAGCGTTTTGGGCCGCGCGGCGAGCCACCAAGCCTGCGGAGA
>JAFLUW010000049.1:1836-14341 GCA_022508615.1 Prevotellaceae bacterium
TCGGGTTTATTTCGCCGTTATCGGCTTATGCTTGCTTCATGCCCACGATTTCGGTGGGCGGAAGCGTGCTGTTTCGTTTCTCTACGGCCTCGACTACGGCGCGGGCCAACGTTCGGAACGCCCGACCCGTAAGGGTTTCCGCTTTTAGCGCAGCGGGTTCGCCGTCGTCGCCGCTTTCGCAGATGCTCTGCACGATAGGGATTTGCCCGAGCAGGGGAACTTGCATCTTTTCGGCCAACTGTTCCACTCCGCCGCGGCCGAAGAGGTAGTAACGGTTTTCCGGCAACTCGGCAGGGGTGAACCACGCCATGTTTTCGACCAATCCGAGAATGGGAACGTTTACTTTTTCGTTCCGGTACATGTCTATTCCCTTGCGGGCGTCGGCAAGGGCCACTTGTTGCGGCGTCGAGACGATGACGGCGCCCGTTATGGCCAAGTTTTGCAGCAATGTCAGGTGAATGTCGCTCGTTCCGGGCGGCGTGTCGAGCACAAGATAGTCGAGCTGGCCCCAGTTGGCGTCGGCAATCAGTTGTTTCAGCGCGTTCGAAGCCATTCCGCCGCGCCAGAGCGTGGCTGTGTCGGGATTGACGAAGAATCCGATGGAAAGCATCTTGACGCCGTACTTCAAAGCCGGTATGAGCAGCTGCCGTCCGTCTTTTTCTTCGGCGAATATGCGGGCATTTTCGAGCCCGAACATCTTTGGCTGGCTCGGGCCGAAGATGTCGGCGTCGAGCAGCCCCGTTTCGTAGCCCGCAGCGCTGAGTGCGACGGCCAGATTGGCCGCCACGGTGGATTTTCCCACGCCTCCCTTGCCGGAAGATACGGCGATGATGTTGCGCACGCCGGGCAACATTTTCCCCGGCTCGGGTCGCGCGGCTTGAAGGCTCTTCGTGCCGACGGTAACGCTGACATCGGGGCTGATATACGTGTGTATGGCTGCCTCGGCGGCCTTGATTACGCTTTTCATAAACGGGTCGGGCAGTTTGGGAAAGACGATGCTGAACGATACGGCCATGCCGTCGATGCGCAAGTCGTCGTCAATCATTTCGGCTTCCACGAGATTGCGTCGTGTGCCGGGGTAACGCACCGTCGAAAGGGCGTCGAGAATGAGTTTCGGGTAGAGTGTCATGATTTGTCTATTTCGAAGTGGCGAGCGACGAGCGTTTGTGGCGGTTATACGAGCGATAGTCGTCGAGTTCTATCTCTGCGTCGGGCTCTTCCAGCGCGCCGTCGTGCGGCAGCCGGAAACTGATGTACTTAATCGCGATGCCGCGGGCTATCCACTGGCTTTCGTAGTAAGTTCGTATGCCCAAAATGGGGTCGTCGCCCGCTTCGGCGTAAAGATTGGCCGTGTCGTTGAGCACGGGCAGGCGATTGTGCCCGGCCATGAGGCGTGTGTAGGTATAAAGAAAGTTGGAGTCGGTCTTGACATGGACCAAACCGCCGTCGGCAAGGAAGCGGCGGTAGCGTTGCAGGAAATAGGTCGACGTAAGCCGCTTCGTGGCCTTCTTCATCTGCGGATCGCTGAACGTAAGCCAGACTTCGGCCACCTCGTCGGCGGCAAAGTAGCGCTCGATGAACTCGATGCGGGTGCGCAGAAAGGCCACGTTCGTCAGTCCCTCGCGCAAACTTTCGGTTGCGCCCGTGTGCATGCGCGCTCCCTTGATGTCGACGCCCACGAAGTTCTTGTCGGGAAACATTCGCGCCAGCCCGACGGTGTATTCGCCGCGCCCGCAGCCCAGTTCGAGCACGATGGGGCGGTCGTTGCTGAAGAAACTTTCGTGCCAACGGCCGCGAAGCGGAAATTCGCCTTCGATGGCGGGCTGGAACACGTGAGGATAGGTCTCCATTTCGGCGAATTTCGCCAATTTGTTTTTACTCATAAAAATTTGCAGGGCGTTAGTTAAAACTTAGTCTGAGTTAGTTAAAACTTAGTCTGAGTTAGTTTCAACTTAGTCTGAGTAAGTTTTTGCAAGGTTTGCGAAAGTCCGCCGGCTGCGGGCGAAAGGCGTTTTTCGTTGCGCGGCCGGCCGGCTTTTCCGAACGTTATTCAAGGATTTTACGGACATTGCTCTCGATTTTCCCGAGTTCGGCCTGACATTGTGCGAGCAACGTCTTCGCTTCTTTGAGCAACTGGCCCATTTGCCCGATGTCGACCTGCCCCGATTCGAGTTGAGTGACAATTTCTTCGATGCGCCGGGCGGCTTCGTCGTAAGTGAGTTTATTCTTCATGGTCGGTGGTATTTGAAATGGTGTGGACGGCGGCCGTAGCTTCGCCTCGGGCGAAACGAATGCGCAGCAGTGCGCCTTTTTTCAGGCTTCGGGCGTCGCGCACGGCGCTTCCCGTCTCGTGGCAGACGATGCTGTATCCGAGACGCAGGATATGTTTCGGGTCGGCCGCGTCGATGCTTTTTTTCAACAGGGCCATTCGGTTTCGGGCGGCCGTAAGCAGTCCCGAAGCGCGCGTGGCGGCCCGTTCGTCGAGCATAGCGAGCCGATGACGCGCGCCGAGCAGGGTCTGTGCGGCCGTCGTGCGCAAACGTTGCTCTTGATTTTCCAACTCCTTGCGGCGCAGTTCGATGGCACGCGCCGCTGTGTGGTCGAGACGCAGGCGGAGTTGCGCGAGATGCAGGTTCATGGCCGACAAACGGGCCTTCGCTTCGGCCGAAAGCCGCGTCGAAAGTTCGCCGAGCAGGCGCAGTTCGCGCCGACGGCTTTCGACGAGAAACTCGGCGCAGGCCGTGGGCGTTTTCAGCCGTGTATGGGCCACGAAGTCCACGACCGTGTCGTCGCGTTCGTGGCCTATTCCCGTGAATACGGGCAGCGGGAATTGCGCCACGTGGCTTGCTAACTCGTAACTCTCGAAGCCTTGCAAGTCGCTTACGGCTCCGCCGCCGCGCACGAGGACTACGCAGTCGAAGTCCGCTTCGCGCCGGGCGATACGCCCCAATGCGGCGATGACGCTCGCGGCTGTCGACGCCCCTTGCACGACTGCTTCGAAGAGGGTCAGGCTGAATGTGAATCCGCTGTTGGCTAATTGATTTTCGAAGTCGCCGAGACCGGCGGCCGTCGGACTTGAAATGACGGCGATGCGGCGAAGCAGGCGCGGCAAGGGCAACTCGCGGTTCATGTCGGCCACGCCGTCGGCCTGCAAGCGGTCGAGTATCTCGCGTCGCCGTCGGGCCGCGTCGCCGAGCGTGTATGAGGGGTCGATGTCGACGACATTGAGGCTGTAACCGTAGAGCGCGTGAAAGTCGACCTCGACTTCGACCAACACTTGCAGGCCTGCGCGCAAGGGTTGGCCCGTTGCGCGCTCGAATTTGGCGCGAAGTGCCGACCATGCGGCGCGCCAGATGTGCGCCGAGGCCTTTGCGGCCAATCCGTTCCCGTCGGCCGAAGGCTCGACAAAGGAAAGATAGCAATGTCCGCCGCCCGCAATGCGCAGTTCGCTGATTTCGGTTTTCAGCAAAAAGGTTTCGGGCAACTCATAGCGCAACAGGTCGGCGACCATCGCGTTGAGTTCGGACAAAGTCAGGGTTGCGCTCACTTTTTCCGCAGCGATTGATAAGCGTCGTAGAGATTGGGAATGCCGTAGCCGTATATATTATTGGGACGTCGGGCCCGGTCGCCGGCTTGCCGGACAATGCGAATGATTTCCGTGGGTTTCAGCTTCGGATAGGCCTGCATGAGGCAAGCTACGCCGCCGCAGAGGATAGGTGTGGAGAACGACGTGCCGTTAAGGCTGCTCGGGTGGCCGCCGCGGCTGTATCCGAAGGCATATTCTCCCTGTGCCATGACGTCGGGCTTGATGCGGCCGTCCGCCGTGTTGCCTATCGAGGAAAAGTTGGCGTTTTGGCCGTCGGAATCGACCGCGCCGACGGTCAGCATGTCGGTGGCGTCGGCCGGGAATCCGATTTTCTTCCAAGGATCGTTGCCGCTGTTGCCCGCACTGTTGAGTAGCAAGAGCCCGCGGCCGGCTGCGAGCGAAGCCTCGCGGCTGATTTGCGCCGTATGTCCGTCCAAGTCTTCATAAACGTGGTTCATCGCGGCATCGTCGAAGGAGAAATAGCCGAGCGAACTGGTAACGATGTCCGCTCCGACGCTGTCGGCGTATTCTATCGCGGCGCACCAGTTGTCTTCTTCGATTTGCGTTTCGGTTTCGACCACTTCGCTTTGCAGGAGATAGAACGAGGCTTCGGGCGCAGTGCCGACAAGTTTTTCGGGTTCGAGGGCTCCGATGCACGAAAGCACGTTCATGCCGTGCGTATTGTCTTCGAATGTGTTTTCGCCGGGTTTTGCGAAATTCTTCATGCCGAGAATGGGGCAGTGGGCGAGGCCGGGAATGATGTCGGCGTTGTAGAATCCGCCGTCGATAATGGCAATTTCCACGCCTTTCCCGCGGAAGCCCGCTTCGTGCAGGCGGTCGACGCCGAGCATTTCTACTTGGTTCGTGCTCCACCCGTAGTAGCCTTTCGGACAAAGAGACTGCGGGAAGGCAAGCGTGGCCATGTCGAGGCTGTCGGCCAGCCATACGCGGCGGTCGGGCCGACTGACAACGGTGCGCACGCTGTCGGGCGTTTCGTGCACCTTGCAAAGGCTGTCGACAAAAGCCAGACTGCGCACGGCGTCGAGACAAGTCGTGTCGCCGAGGGCGATGACGGCCGTGTTGAGCCACTTGCTCACGTTGTGCACGCGGCCGCGGCTCGTTTCCGTAAGCCTGCGGAGATAGGCCGGGGAGACGGGCAGGTCGCGGCGGTCCACTTTGATGCCGAACTTGGCTCTGCGAGCCAATGCTTTGGGCGAAAGAAATTCTTCGGGCCGCGAAGTGGAGTAGGGCGACTGCTTTTTGTCGTGCAAGTACACGCGAAAATAGTATTCCTTCGCGACGGCTTGTTTTTTGTACTTCGTCTTATACTCTGGGGCGGCCAAACGGCGCTCCATGGCGGTGAAAGCGTCCGGTTTGGGCGTGTTGGGGTTGTCGGTTTGCGCTGCACTGTGATTGGGGGTGATGAAACTCAGGACGAGCAGGGTAAGGAGCAAATGTTTCATTGGGGATTTGGAAAGATTGTGAATGGATAATTAACTGTGAAAGTGAAGAAAAGGGAACTTACGAAAAGGCGCCGATGCCTTTCTGCGAGCAAATGACAGCTCCGCCGACGAGACGGGGGCCGATGTAAAAGACCGCGCTCTGTCCCGGAGTGACGGCGCTGACCACCTCGGCCGTTTCGACCAGCAGGCGACCGTCTTCCAAAATAATGACCCGGCAGGAAACGGGGCGGCTGTGGTAGCGGATGCGTACGGAAAGTTCTCGGGAACGGAAAAACGAATCGGTGTCGACAATGACAGGGTCGGCGGCCAGAAAACGCTGTGTAAACAATGATTCGGCAGGCCCGAGCACGATGGTGTTCTTTTCTGCGTTCAGTCGCAGGACGTATGTCGGTTTTCCCAGAGCGATACCTATTCCTTTGCGCTGGCCGGTTGTGTAAAACGGTATGCCTTTGTGCGTTCCCAGCGTTTTCCCGTCTTCACTGACAAAACGCCCTTCCCGGATTCTTGAGGAATCGGAGACGTTCGCCCGCAAAAAATCACGATAATCGTTGTCGATGAAACAGACTTCCATGGAATCGCGTTGTCGAGCGTTTTCCCGAAAGCCGCGGGCTTCGAGATATGCGCGCACTTCGGACTTGTGCATTCCACCGAGCGGGAAAAGACAACGGCGCAACGTCGACTGGGGAACACGCCATAGGAAATAGCTCTGGTCCTTTGTCTCATCGATTCCTGTCAGCAGGTAGGTTTTCCCTTCCTTCTCGCAAGTCTGCACATAATGTCCTGTGGCTACGAAGGAACAGTCAAGCCGGTCGGCTGTTTCGGCAAGCAGACGGAATTTGAAATCGCGGTTGCAAAGTACACATGGATTGGGCGTGCGTCCGGCCATGTATTCTTCCAAAAAATAATGTATGATACCGTTTTTGAAAGATTTGCGCACATCCAATACATGGTGATCCATGCCGAGTTGACAGGCCAAACGCTGTGCACGCACAATGAAATCCGGTGTGTCGCCGCCATGGGAAAAATGGCTCGGTAGATCGAAAACACGCATGGTCATGCCTACCGGAATATAACCGGCTTCGCGGAGCATAAGGCAGACGGCACTGCTGTCGGTGCCGCCCGACATGGCGACAAGGACGCGTTTGTGCGTGGATACGGTGTGCATATGCGGAATGGTGCCGGACATGGTGACGGAAGTGCTTGCAAAAATAAGCATTCCCGATAAATTGAATTTCTTATGTGTAGAAAAACACTTTAATAAAAGCAATTCGCTGTTGAATCTCTGCCGAATTTTGTAAATTTGCCGCCATGAAAAGAGCTGTACTCCTTATTATATTATACTCGAATGCGGTTTGCCAGTTTTTTGCGCAGAAGCAGACTTCTTTTGACAGGAAGCAAAATCTTCTTTCGCGGACGGAACAAACAGTTTCAGCCTATGCTGACAGCCTTGATGCATTGAAACAGCGCTTTGCCTCGTGGCGCTATGCAGCTCCCGATACGTTGGCCAATCCTTATTATTTCCCGGTGTTTGCTGCATCGGTTTATCAACCATCTGCCGTGGGGGCAGCTTTCGGTTCTCGTCCTTATGTAAAGAATTATGAACTGCTTGCCTCGGTTTATGCTGAACATCCTTCGCTGGTGGAAGGCTTTATGGGGAGTGACAGCAAGAAAGAGCCGAAAGCGCCCGCGGAACGAAAATTATTTCCGCTCGATACGAAAAGCATGCGCGGGAGTGCTTCTTCGCGGATAGAGATAAAGGCACCCGAGGAGGAAAAACTCGAACTTGTTGTGAAACGTCCGAACTTTTGGACGTTCAATAAGGAATTGTCGTTGCAGTTTATGCAAATGCACATTTCGGACAATTGGTATGCAGGCGGCAACAGCAGCATGTCTATGCAGGTGTCGACTACGCTCGATGCGAACTATAATAATAAACAGAAGGTCAAGTTCGAGAATAAACTGGAAATGCGTATCGGCTTTCTGACAGAAAAGGGAGATGAACTCCATAAATTCAAAACGAACAGCGATTTGTTGCGTTTGACAAACCGTTTTGGCCTTCAGGCAGCTAAAAATTTGTATTATACGCTCATGTTGCAGAGCTGGACACAGTTTTCTCCCGGTTATCATTCGAACGATCCTTTTGTTTACAGCGACTTTATGAGTCCTTTCGAAAGTTTGCTCACCATCGGTATGGAGTATAAGCTGTCGAAACCTAAATTTTCCATTTCGGCTACGCTGTCACCGTTGGCACTTGATTTTAAATATGTGGATCGTAAGGCACTAATTCCTCGCTTCGGTCTGCCTGCAGGACAGCATAGCGATTGGTATTTCGGTTCGAACCTTATGTTAAATGCGAATTGGACGATATGGAAAAATGTTCTATGGAAAACGCGCCTTTATTATTTTACCAATTATAAAAAAGTTCAGGCTGAGTGGGAGCATACTTTCTCCTTACGTATTAACAAATATTTGACTACGGAGTTGTACCTCTATCCCCGATTTGATGACTCTGTCAATCGCAATAGTGACTTGCCTTTCTTCCAGTTTAAGGAGTATTTTTCGTTCAATCTTAACGTGAAATTCTGAGTTAGAGAACGTGGCAAGCGTTTTTCGTCCCCTTTCCCCGGAACGTCTCGCTGTTTTGCTTGGCGAAGAAGACGCTGCGCTGGGACAACCCGGAGCATGGCTGCGCCGTGTGCGGCTCGCTTCGCAGATGAGTGTGCCTGCTATTGTGGCACAGATTTCTTCCATCGTGATGCAGTATATTGATGCCGCGATGGTTGGAAGTCTCGGGGCGCAAGCCAGTGCTGCGATAGGCCTTGTCTCTACGACAATATGGCTTTTCGGCGGACTTTGCTCAGCGATAGTGACAGGTTTTGCAGTGCAAGTGGCGCACCGTGTCGGTGCCGGCAATCTTTCTGAGGCTCGTTCCGTGTTTTTTGGTGCCACTGGTGCAGCAATGCTGGCATCCTTGATGTTGACAGCGATCGGTGTAGCTGTAAGCGGAATACTTCCTCTATGGCTTGGCGGTGGTGAGGACATTTGTGCGTCTGCTTCCGTCTATTTCCTGATTTTCTCCCTTTCTCTTCCTTTTATAATGTTTTTTCAGTTGGGTGTGCACATGTTGCGTTGCAGTGGCGACCTGCTTACTCCGAGTTTAGTGAGTGTGGCAATGTGTGCGATGGATGTAGCGCTCAACGCCTTACTCATTTTCCCTTCTCATGAACTTGCTTTGGGTGATTTGCATCTCTGGATTCCCGGTGCCGGATTAGGAGTCGTGGGTGCAGCATGGGGAACGAGCCTTGCCGAATGCCTCGCTGTTCTTCTTTTGTTTCGTCATATCCTGTTGCGCAGTCCATATTTTGCTTTGTGTAAAGTTCGTGTCCCGCATAAAATCTCCAATGGTCACTGGCTGCCTTCACGTCACAGTTTGTCGCGAGCTATGCAGATCGGACTGCCGATAGGCATGGAGCGCATATTAATGTGCGGTGCACAGATAGCTACAACTGTTATTGTGGCGCCGCTTGGTACGGTGGCGCTGGCTGCCAATTCGTTCGGGATCACTATTGAGAGCCTTTGTTATATGCCTGGTTACGGCATTTCTTCGGCAGCAACCACACTGGTTGGGCAAAGTTTAGGCGGTGGCCGCCGTCGGCTGGCCAGGAGTTTTGCCCGTATCACTGTCGGAATGGGGATGCTAGCCATGACGTTCATGGGTGTGTTGATGTATGTCTTTTCTCCATTGCTGATGGGGACGATGACGTCCGATGCCGCTGTACAGGCCCTTGCCGTTCGCATCTTGCGCATTGAGGCTTTCGCCGAACCCGGTTTTGCCGCAGCAATAGTAGCCTATGGTGTGTTTGTCGGCGCTGGCGATACACGCATGCCTTGCACTTTCAATCTGCTGACGATATGGTGTGTGCGCATTACGCTATCCCTGTTGCTCGTTGGCCGTTACGGACTGATCGGTGTTTGGTGGGCGATGGCTGTCGAACTTTGCATACGCGGCATTATCTTTCTGGTGAGACTTTTCCGCGAGCGCTGGTTGGATGCAGCCGAAGTATAACTGATCTTCCGTTAACAGATGTGAAAAACCTTGTAATGGTCGGCACAAGTCTGGTGTCGGTCTAAAAAAGTTCTGTTCTTCCGGTGTTATATTTTATCTTTGCAACGATCGTCTGCTCGTAGGCAGATTCGAAAACGGTACAAACGAAATTTTATATCCCTTTCATTCAGACATGAGGCGTATCGCATCGTTATTTCTTCTTTTTTTTCCGCTCGTTCTTGCGGCGCAGCAGTTCGTAGTAAAAGGCCAACTTCAGGATGCCAAAACGCTTGAGCCGCTCGAGTATGCCACAGCATCTCTTTTGCGAGGCGACAGCATCGTGAGCCGCCCGGCTGTGGCCGATGAGTGCGGCGCATTTGTGCTTCAAGCCCCGTCGCGCAAAACTTGTACTCTGCGATTCAGCTATGTAGGCTATCAACCCCGCACGCTCGAGGTGTACTGGCCGGAAGGCCGGGACACTGTTGATGTCGGCATCGTCGGATTGGTGTCTGAGGACTATAAAGTCGGTATGGCGACAGTTACGGCAACAGCTGCCAAAGTAGAACAGAAAGGCGACACGACAGTTTTCAACGCTTCGGCCTATCGTGTGCCTGAGGGGTCGACGCTCGAGGCACTTATATCCCAACTTCCCGGTGTAGAGGTGGGCGATGACGGGAAAATCACCCTGAATGGAAAAGAAATTACCGAGTTGCTTATCAACGGTAAAGACTTTTTTAAGGGCGATACACAGGTGGCTATGAAAAATCTGCCTACGAATCTCGTGTCGAAAGTCAAGGCTTATGAAAAGAAGAGCGACTATACCGAGCAGACGGGCATCGATGATGGTGAGGAAACCTCTGTACTCGACATTTCGACAAAACGTGCGCTCGACGAATCGTGGGTGACAAATGCCGATTTGGGCTATGGCACCGAAAAACGCTATGCCGAGCGAATTTTTATCTCACGCTTTACGGAAAAAAGTTATGTGTCGGCTTACGGCAACCTTAACAATGTGAACAGCCGCGGTTTCGGCGGGCCGCGCGGCTTCGGCGGCGGAGGTGGTGGGCTGACTTCGACGAAAAACGGCGGAATGAGTTTCTCATGGGACAACGGCCGCGACAGAAATGCCGCCGGAAGATTCGAAATCGGCGGCCATGTGCGGGCCGAACACCGTTCCACCGACAACCTCTCGACTTCAGTGAGCGAAACTTTCCTTACCGGTGCTTCGGGTTCGAGTTTTTCGAACCGTCGCAACCAGACTTACGGAAAAAATACGAGCATCAGCGGCAATTTTCGTTTGAGTTGGAAGCCCGATTCGCTGACTTCCGTTATGTTGCGTCCGAATTTTTCATATTCCACCTCATCCGATTCGGGTGAGAGCAAAACAGTTACTTTCGACAGCGACCCTTATGCCGTCGAAGGCGTGGGTGATCCTCTTTTCAACGAAACTTCCGTTGCACTCGACTCCCTTACGGTCAACCGCAACACGCGTAAATCGCTTTCCGACGGAACTTCTTACAACTTAGGGCTTTCCATGAATGTCACGCGCAGACTGAACAACATGGGGCGCAACGTCAATTTCCGCGGAAACTTTTCCTATTCGTCGAGCGAAAATCATTCGTATACCCATTCTGAAATAAAATATCCGAACAGCGGCCGCGAAACGAGCCTGCTCAATCAATATACTTTCACTCCCTCGACCAATCTCAACTACAGCCTGCGTGTGGGCTACGCCGAGCCGCTGGGCAACAACTGGTTCGCCGAAGCGCGCTATGAATTTGGCTACCGTTATCAGGACAGCGACCGCACGCTCCGCTCCTTCGACTATGATTCGGGCATACTACCTCCGCCGCTCGGCTACAAGCCCTCCGAGGGCGACTATCTGCTTTGGGTGCGCGACGAGAACAACTCCCGCTATGCCACCTATCGCACTTATAACAATTATGCCAACGCCGGTGTGCGCTACAACTCGGAAACCATCCGCTTCAATGCCGGCATCGACCTTCAGCCGCAGACCACGAAAATGGACTACGAGCGTCCGGGCCAGCATATCGACACTGTCATCACGCGCCACGTCTTTCATCTCGCGCCCACGGTGCGTCTGCGCTACAATTTCTCGAAAACCGACCGCCTCGAGCTCAATTATCGCGGCTCGTCGTCCGAACCGTCGATGACCGACCTTCTTGCCGTGGTCGACGACACCGATCCGCTGAACATCTCGATGGGTAATCCCGGTCTTAACCCGTCGTGGACCAATTCGTTCAGAGCCATGTACAACGGCTACAACACCGAGCGCCAGCAAGGCATCATGGGAAGTCTGAACTTCTCGCAGACGAGCAACTCCATCTCCAGCCGAATGGTCTATGACCAGACAACAGGCGTGCGCTACGTGCGTCCCGACAACATCAACGGCAATTGGAACGCCTCCGGCGAGTTCATGTTCAACACGCCGCTCGATTACGACAAACTGCTCACCGTCACCACGCATACATCTCTGAACTATCGCAACCAGGTGGGCTATGTCAGCGTGACGGGCGCGCGTGCCGCGGCCGAACCGCGTGCCGTGGCCGAAGACGATCAGCGCGACTATGCCTATTATTCGCGCATTTTCGACTCGGCTGCTTCGCAGCGCAACACGACACGTACGCTGGGTGTGCGCGAAAACCTGACACTGAGCTATCGCCGCGACTGGTACGACGTTTCGCTTTTCTGCCGCGTCAACTACGACCACTCGCGCGCCACGGCGCGCGACAATGCCAACCTCGACACGTGGCAATATGCCTACGGTCTGCGCGGCAATCTGAATTTCGACTGGGGTATGACTTTTTCGACCGATTTGCGGCTGAACGCCCGCCGCGGTTATGCCGACGCCTCGATGAATACGAACGAAGTGCTCTGGAACGTGCAGCTCTCGCAGTCGTTCCTCAAAGAGCGCAACGCCATCATCAGCCTGCAAGCCTACGACTTGCTGCGCCAGCAGTCCAGCGTGTCGCGCACCATCAGCGCTTTGCAGCGTAGCGACTCGTGGACCAACGCCATCCACTCCTATTTCATGCTCCACTTCATCTATCGGCTCAACATTTTCGGCGGTTCGCAAAGCGGCGGCGGCTCGCGCGGCGGCTCGCGCGGCGGCGGTCGCGGCGGTTCCGGCGGGGGCTTCTCCGGCGGAATGATGGGCGGCGGCTTCTGAAGCCCCTTGCAGGCGGCACGTCGGGCCTCTTTCGCACCCGACGAAACGCAGGAGAAAGTCCGTCCCGCGGTTTTGAAAAACCCGGGGCGGATTTTTTCGGTTTGTCCGGGCAAATCCGGAAGCTTTCTGACCGGGTGAAAACTTACTCAGACTAAGTTCGAACTATCTCAGACTAAGTTCGAACTATCTCAGACTAAGTTTCAACTTACTCAGACTAAGTT